>JAILJC010000066.1 GCA_024694965.1 Lachnospiraceae bacterium | reverse complement strand
CCGAGGATCGCGATGAAAACAAGCACTATGGTGGCGGACCGGTCAAGCTCGGATAATATGCTTGTATTCCTGAAAAAGTATATGACGCCGAAGGCAACATACATTAAAGCGATCGCATAGATGAGCCACATAAAAGGACCGCGGCTGTAGGTCATGTTAGAATCCACGGAATACATTATCTTCGTAAACGGATTTGTTAAGATGATAAGCTCGCCGATAAGCAGCGGAGTCACGCATATTAAGAAAAAGGTCCTTCCCTTATTCTTAAGCACACCCGTGAGATTGTTTATATACATGGAGAACATGAGCGGAAGTGCGGTATGGAACACGAAATATGCCTGATTTAAAAGATAGACGCCAAATATGCTTCCGGGTATATAATGATGCTCAATGGCGACTTCAAGTACCGATGACAACGCCGATATCATCATCGTCACAAGAAGCATAAGATACACGAAATGCCGGTCCTTAAACCTGCGTACCCATCCTTTTTTAAGCGGCAGATACAACTCCGTTCTGTTCCTGAGACAGTCCGTAAGACAGAACAGCGAAATACAAAACGCCGATATTTCCAAAACCAACTCGTTCATATAAAGCCTCGTATTTATGATTATTTAAACGGATTATAATATCTTCCCCCGTTTAAACAGGTAAGCCATGTTGAAAGTGCGATAAGGAGCCCACAGAGGACCATTGCGATTATATCCGCAGGCGTGAAGGGCCGTTCCGTATACCAGGTGCGCTTTTTGTTTTTGCCGAAGCATCGAAGCTCCATTGCATTCGATATGACCTCTATCCTGTCAACACTTGTCAGTATGAGCGGGATAAGTATATCGGATGCAGCCTTTAATCGGTCGATAAAGGATGCCTTCTTACTCATCTCTATGCCGCGGGCCTGACTGGCCTGTGAAATATCCCTGTACTGCGACTGGATATCCGGGATATACCTTAGGGCAAGTGCCACCGAATACGCAACGGAGTACTTTATCCCTATCTTATTAAGCGATGCCGCAAACTCACTGGGATTGGTGGTTGAAACAAAAAGCAGCACCACCGGGATGGTCGCGAAAAACTTCAATGTGTAATTTAGCTGGTAAAACAGCTGCTCTGCGGTGACCGAAAACCGGCCGCTCCCAAAAAGGACCGTACTCGTGCCGTATATTTCGGACCCGTGGTGAGGTGCAAATACGTACAGCATCACGGTATTTACCACCAGGAAAAATGCCATGAAACCGAATACGAACGAAACCTCCTTTATGCGGATGTTTCCGACGCGGAAAAGCACGACACCGAATATGACAAGACCCGCAAGCATCCTCGTATCATACGTAGACATTGCGGCAAAGCTCCAAAGCATCAGGCATATGAACTTGGTCGCCCCCGACAGACGATGTATAGGGGACGGTTTATCGATATAGTTAAATATGTTATTCAATTACAGCTGCCCCCGTTTATGCTTTCTTTCATACCCAATGAAATGCCTTACAAAATCAGTTCCGTCATCTATGCCGCAGATGCCTGCAAGCTCATACAGCGATGTTTCCTTAAGAGAAGCTTTATTGATCACATCCCCGTTCGTAAGTATGTTATAACTCTTGTCGTCTGCTATCTTCCTGCCATCCGAAAACACGATGGCCCTGTCGGCGTATTCGAGCATCAGATGCATATCATGAGTTATCATGATAACCGTAATCCCCCTTGCATTAAGATCAAGAAGGAATTCCATTATCTCCGTATAATGGCGGTAGTCCTGTCCTGCAGTAGGCTCATCGAGGATTATCATCTCCGGATCAAGAACCAGAATAGATGCGATCGTGACACGTTTCTTCTGTCCGTAGCTTAATGCCGACACAGGCCACTTACGCATCCTCCACAATCCGCATATCCTTAATGCCTTCTCAACCCTTTCATCGATCTCACTCTCCGGCACTCCCCGAAGCTTAAGCCCCATTGCGACTTCATCGTATATGAATACCTTCGAGATCATCTCATTCGGGTTCTGCATCACATAACCTATATGTTCCGCCCTCTCCTTGATGCTCATGGGAGTGATCTCATATCCCATGTAATAGATACTGCCTGCCGACTGGGTTTCAAAACCGCACAGGACTTTTGCAAAGGAGGATTTACCGGCACCGTTTTTTCCGATGATCGCCGCCATCTCACCTTTTTTTATCTCAAGCGAAATATCATTTATGCTCCGGTTGGTTCCACCGTCATACGTAAAGCTTAATGACTCTGTCCTGACAAGCTGCTCAGTAAGTCCTTCCGGCTCATCTTCCCCTGTATTCCTGTACCATTCAACTACCTTACGCTTATCCTCATCCGTAAGCCTTATGGTATCTATCGAAGCAGGATGTTTATCCTGCGTGATCGGAACGTTCGCATACTTAAGTGCCGTGATATAGAGTGGTTCCCTGATGCCGCACTCCTCAAGCAGGGTACCCGAAAGCAGTTCGTCTGCCGGAACATCGGCGACTATCCTGCCTTTGTCCATCAGCACAACCCTGTCTACGCTGCGGTGCAGTACATCTTCGATCCTGTGCTCTACTATGATGACAGTGGTCCCGGTACGTTTCTGCATATCATCGATAAGCTCGATGGCCTGTTTGCCCGTTGCGGGATCAAGGTTTGCCAGGGGTTCGTCAAACATTAAGATATCAACATCATCGATCAACACGCCCGCAAGCGATACCCTCTGCTTCTGTCCGCCCGAAAGTTCACCCGGCGCATGCGAAAGATAATCATTAACGTTAACAAGCTTTGCGGCTTCGGCAACCCTATCATGCAGCATAGGTTCACCGACGCAGTCGTTCTCAAGTGCGAATGCGATATCCTCGGCAACCGTCATGCCGACAAACTGTGCATCGGAATCCTGGAGCACCGTTCCAACAGTATGCGAAATTTCAAACAGACTCATATCACGGCTTTCCCTGCCCTTTATCTTAAGGCTGCCCGTCACACTTCCCTTATATGAAAAAGGAATGAGCCCGTTAATGCAGTGTACGAGCGTACTTTTCCCGCTGCCCGAAGGCCCGGCGATAAGTATGCGCTCGCCGCGCCTTAAAGTCAGGTTAATGTCATAAAGCGTCGGCTTCGACTGCGCTTTGTATTGAAAACCAAAATCTGTGAATTGTAGTAGAATGTCCCTGTCCATCTTTTAAAAAAGGGGCGGGAAAATGTCCCACCCCCTTGAGTGCCGCTATTGATTTATTGATTGCTTTAGTCTTCTTCCTTAAGGCTTCCCTTCTTAGGGATCGATGCCGCATAAGCGATACATAAAAGCGTACCCACAACAGCCGTGGTAACAATGTTGACGCCCGCGCTCACAAGTCCCTGGATGAATACCTTATTGACAGGTTCGCCGTACATAACGATGTCAAGTACCGGTGCTATCACTGCCCATGAAACAAGCTGTGAAACAAGCTGGAAGAAATTGAACTTAACTATGCTTCCCTTGTCGAATTCACCTTCTTCGATCTTAAGCTTTGATGTAAGAAGGCCTATCAGTCCTCCGCATATCGCGGATGCGATCACCCAGCTCCACCAGATGCCCCATCCGAATGAAAAGTCGATGAAGAAGTGACCGATAAGTCCCGAAAGCAGTCCCGCAATAGGTCCGAAAACAGCCGAAATGAAAGCCAGCAGACCATACTGTATTGAAATATTCGTGTTCGGGATACCGCTGGGTATAGCAACAAACCTTCCAAGCACAAAGAACAGCGCCGCCCCAATACCGGTCGCTACTATATGCTTAACTCCGAATTTCTTCATTTGCCGTACCTCCTCCTGTAGTCAGTATGTAACCACTTACGATTATAAACTAAAAAGCAAACGTTTACAATCGGATTTTCCCCGCTTAAATGCCTTACTGCTCGGAGTAGCTAACACTCCATTCGGCTATCCTTCCGTCTGAAAGCATCTTGTCGATCGAAGTATTTAAAGCGTTAAGCAGCTCGGTGTTTCCCTTCTTAACTGCGATACCGTATTCCTCAACCTCAAACGAATCCTTATCCTCAACAACCTTTAAGTTCGGGTTATCCTTAACGTACTTCTGAGCAGTTGCAGAATCAAGCACTACCACATCACACTTGCCGTTGTTAAGTTCAAGGATGGCCTCGGTGCCCTTCTTGAATGCTTCGTACTCAAAGCCGAGATCCTGTACGCACAGCTCACCGGTGTAACCCTGGATGACAACGATCTTTTTGCCTTCCATATCCGCTGCCTTCTGAATATCAGAATCCTTATTAACGATCATGACCTGTGTAGCTTCATAGTAAGGATGTGTAAAGTCAACCGACTTTGACCTTTCCTCAGTGATCGTCATACCCGAGATAACCGCATCGAGCTGTCCGTTCTGAAGTGCGATAAGGAGTGAGTCAAACTCCATGTTTTCGATAACGATCTCCTTGCCGGTATCCTCGCCGATCGCCTTAAGTATAGCGATATCGATACCGTCGTACTCACCGATGGTTCCCGATGATGTAACGTACTCAAACGGAGGGAACTCCGCATTGGTACCGAACTTGATCTGGTTCGACTTTGAACCCTTTGATCCGCAGCCTGTAAGCAACATAGCTGCCATTGCAACTGTCAATAAAACTGCTGTAATCTTTTTCATAATCTTTTTCATAATCTTTTCCTCTTTCTTTCCTCTTATCTATATCAACCGCTAAACGGGTCAATATCTTAACTTGATCACTAAATGAGAACCTTGCTAAGGAATGCGATCGTCCTCTCTTCCTTGGGACTGTTAAGCACTTCATTGGGTGTTCCCTTTTCAAGTACCTTGCCCTCGTCGATGAACAAAAGCCTGGTTCCCACTTCCCTTGCAAATCCCATCTCGTGCGTCACAACGACCATCGTCATTCCGTCCTTTGCAAGGTTCTTCATAACATCCAAAACCTCGCCTACCATCTCCGGATCGAGTGCCGATGTCGGCTCATCGAACAGGAGTATCTCAGGCTCCATCGCCAGCGCCCTGGCTATCGCGATACGCTGCTTCTGTCCGCCCGAAAGTGAAGCCGGATAGTCGTTTACCTTTTCGGTAAGCCCGACCCTCTCAAGCAGCTTCATCGCCTTTTCGTTTGCCTGCTCGGGCGTCATCTTATTAAGCTTAATGGGTGCCAGTGTTATGTTTTCAAGCACTGTCAGATGGGGAAACAGGTTAAAATGCTGGAAAACCATTCCCATTTTCTGCCTTAACCTGTCAACATCCACCCCGGGAAGGTTTATCTGCTCACCGTCGATTATCACTTCGCCTTCATCGGGCGTTTCAAGGAGATTAAGGCACCTTAGGAACGTACTCTTGCCCGATCCCGAAGGACCTATTACAACGACAACTTCGCCCTCATCTATCTCCTCGGTGATACCCGAAAGGACTTCAAGATCATTGAATCTTTTATGTAAGTTATTTACCTTGATCATTTAACGAACCTCTGACTTCCTGAGATGTGCCTCGTATTTACCGAGTGCAAGCGTAAGGAGCTTTATCATGACAAAATAGATTATCGCCGTACCTACGAGAGGCATGAACGCTTCGTATGTTGCACTCTTGATAAAGTCACCCGCCTTTTGTATATCCATAAGTCCCACGTATCCGACTATCGCCGTTTCCTTTATGAGGGTGATGAACTCGTTGCCCATTGCGGGAAAAATGTTCTTTACCGCCTGTGGTACCACGATATACATCATCGTCTGCTTCGCATTAAGTCCGAGCGACCTTCCGGCCTCGGTCTGCCCCTTGTCTATGGACAGGATGCCGGCCCTTATGATCTCGGAAACGTATGCACCGGAATTGATGCCGAATGCGATCGCCGCGATTATCCACTTGGACCAGTTTATGGTCGCGAAGATAACAAAATAAATGATCATAAGCTGGGTGACCGACGGCGTGCCCCTTATGACATCCGTATACACCTTGCCTATCACCTTAAGCGGCTTCTTCTTTGACAGGTTGCACAGCGCTATAAGAAAGCCTATCGCGATACCTATGACTATCGCAAGCAGCGATACCTTTATGGTAACGCCTATACCGCTTAACAGCAGCTTGTACCTGTCTTCATTTATAAAACATCTTTGAAAAGTTTCGGACCAAGACATATTTTGTCCCTCTCTGTTGCTATACCAAATCAAACTCACTCAACCACTATACATAAAAACCGCCATTATTTCAATGGGTGGCGTCATCATTTTCATCCGCGGGCGCAAATTCAAGGACCTCGTAGTTTTCTTCCTCCGTGCTGTCTGCTCCGCCGTCATCCGTATTATTTAAATGTTCCTTTATGATGTTAACAAGGCTTTCATACATCTGCATCACCTTTTCATGATCCTTTAGAACAGCCTCTGAATCTGCTTCGTCGGATGCCTTTTCAAGGCCCGCCGCGATCTCAGAAAGCCCGCCGGCTCCTATCAGCGCCGATGTGCTCTTAAGGGCATGGATGTATATCGAATAATTGCTCCAGTCCTTTTCGTCAAAATGCTTTTTAAGAAGCATACTTCTCTCGGCGGCGCTTTGAGCATAATCGGAAAGTACCTCGCGATAAACATCCGGTTCATTCTGACAGTATGCAAGGCCCTGATCCGTATCCACTCCCAGGAACCCAAGTGCGGCAAAAAGCGAATTGTCCACAGCGGCATTATCCGCAGCAGCTTCTTCCTGTGATTCTGAAAGGATCACCTTCTCTTTAGGAAGATAAGTAAGAAGCATGCGCTCGAGTGCCGCTCCGCTGACCGGCTTTGTAAGATAGTCGGAAAAGCCCTCTTCCATGTACCTTTCCCGCGCGCCCCTTATGGCGTCCGCGGTAAGACAGATGACGGGTGTATCATGATTGCGCCTGTTATCAAGCGCCCTTATCTCCTTAAGCGTCTGAGTACCGTCCATTCCGGGCATGCGCTGATCCATCAGTATGACATCGTAATCATTGCGTTCTGCAAGCCCGATGGCTTCATCTCCGCTTAAAGCAGTATCTATGCGGATGCCTGTACTCTTAAGCAGGTTGATCGCAACGACAATATTGACTTTGGTATCATCGACTATCAGTATATGCGCATCCTCAGCCTTAAACGATTCCTTGTATGAATGCTCATCGGCATCACCGCCTGTTACCGGCACATACTTGCCGATCGGAGTTTCGTCCTCTATCTTCTGCCACAGTTCAAACGAGAAGGCTGAACCCTTACCGTACCGGCTTTCCACCTTAAGTTCACTGTCCATAAGACTTAGCAGGCTTGTGACTATCGACATACCGAGTCCCGTTCCCTCAATGTTGCGGTTACGTATGACATCAAGCCTCTCAAAGGATTCAAAAAGCTTATCCATATCGCTTTCTTTTATGCCGATGCCCGTGTCCTTAACCTCAACGAAAAGACATATCTTACCGTCCTTTCTTTCACGTCCTTCAATGGTAAGAGTCACCGATCCCTCATGTGTATATTTGACCGCATTTGTAAGCAGGTTCATTATCACCTGGTTGATTCGCGTGTCATCACCGTAAAGCTCCGAAGGGAGGGCGGGATCTACATATATTTTAAACTCAAGCCCCTTGGACTGTGCCCTTTCGGTGATCGAATTAACAAGATATGTTATAAGTTCGCTCGTACTGTAGCGTATCGGGACGATCTCCATCTTTCCGTCCTCGATCTTTGAAAAATCAAGGATGCTGTTTATAAGCTGCAGCAGATTATTTCCGGAAATCTGAATATTGCGGCCGTATTCCCTTATGTCCTTATCCCCGGCCTCCCTTAAGATCATTTCATTCATTCCGAGGATGGCATTAATAGGCGTACGTATCTCGTGGGACATATCCGCAAGGAATTTACTCTTTGCCTTGTTCGCTTCATCCGCGGCGAGCTTTTCAAGCTTTAAGACCTGCGCCTCGTATTCCTGCTTCTGTCTGCCGGCCCTCATTTCCTCCATCTTCTTACCGTAAGCCTGCTCGTTTTTGTAGCCTAAGTAATAGAAGAAGGATATCAGGGCATAGATCACGATAAATACGATAATGCTAACCGTCATCTGGTCATACATTTCTGCAAACAGCTCGTCATCGCTTACAACGATGACAACATACCACTGCTTCATAACAAGGCTGACAAATACCGTGCTGTCCTCATCATTCACGACGGTATCGAGAGTGCCCCTCTTTGTACTTATGACAGAATCAAACAGACTGCGTCCGAATATATCCGAAAACCGTTCGCCGTTATGCTCTCTTTCCGGATAAGCAACGATCAGATCATCGCTGTTTACTATTACACCGTATCCCTTGCCGTTAATTTCTATCCTGTCCGTCAGCTCCTGAATGTGGTCAACGATAACGTCAAGGGCAACTACGTTTTTACCGTCGGACAGCATCCTGCATATCGTTATGACTATCGAACCTGTCTGGGCGTCAAGATAAGGCGAGCAGATGATCGTTTCACCGCCTGCCCTGACAGCCTCCTTATACCAGTCCCTTTCAACAGGGTTGTAGTCTTCCGGCGGTTCCCATTCAAGGCCGTCCATGTATACGCCGTTCACATAGCCGTAAAGTCCGGTAAAGTTTTCATCAAGATGATCCTTCTGGTTTGTTGTCTGATCAACGATATACCTGCGTATCTTTTCGTTCGGTTCGTTACCCTTAACCATCAGATCGACAGTATCCGCCACGGCCCCCAGGGTTGACTGTGCGACAACAAGATAGTTCTCAAGCTCGGTCGCAGTTGCGGCGGCTTTATCCTCACCCGCACCCATAAGGCTGTCCAGCGAAATACGGCGGAAGAGCCTCGATGTATATGCCACGACAAAGATCATAAGTGCAAGAGTCACAAGCAGGGTGAAAACAAAATTGAACCTGCTCCGTGACCTTGTTATGGCCGGTGTTCTTTTTTTGTCAAGTGCCTTAAACCTGAAAGTAATGAAGTAGATCGTAAACAGAATGATTATGACAAGCAATATGGAAACGACAAAAAGAGTCCGGGCTATAGCGGAATTCACCTGCTCCTCGCCCATACTCGCAGGCATTATGTTTTTCATCCGGCCCGCTAAATAATAACCCCCGAAACAGCCTCCGAAGATAATGACCGAAACGATCGTCTGAATGAGCAGCTGCAGCCGCATCTCCTCACTGGTCTTTTCAGGATGGTCAAATCCCTCGACTTCGTAATCCCTCTCGGCCGCCCAGGAAAATAAAATGAGCATAATATAGGACAGGTATGCGCAGTAATAATACGGATCCAAAAGGTCGCTTGGCCAGTCGTAACAGGATGCGGTCCACATGCCGTACTCTGCCGAGATAAAAAGCAGTACCGCCGTATGAAAATAGGGAAAATGCGCACCGTTTTTCCTGTTTTTAATCCAGTAAATGATACTGTTAAGACACAGACAGACGATCGTTGTAACTACGATACCTTGATAAGCATTATTTAGTATTCCTCCGTATTGGATATAGATAAGAAACTGAAGGAAATTGATCGGCACCGGCAGGAACATAAGAGGATGTATAAACTTCTTCGCACCCTCCTGCCGCATATGAAGAACCGCAAACAGCAATATTATGTAACCCACATTCCAGCCAAGATACGCAACAAATTCGGACACATCGGGATAATCCCCCATGACCAGGGAATAGGTGGTCCAGTAATATGCACTTAAAAGGTTTGCAAGAAAATATCCGGTTATGTACAACCAGGCGCGCTTTTTATATTCAATGTACTTAAAAAGCGCGCTCAACAGGCCCAGTATCGCGGCCATGAGCATGATGACATTTTCAAACATCGCAAAGTTCATACGGTCGTCCCTTTAATCCTGCGGCCGCCGGCAGATCAGATCTCAAACCTGCCGACTATCTCATGCATCCTGTCTACTTCGGCATACAAGCCCTGCGACATATCAACACAATCTTTGGAAGTTGTCTTGGTCGTATCGGCGAAATTCTCCATGCTGCCGATACGCCCGGCAATTTCATCAAGTATCTTGGAATCCTCCCTGATGGCATCTGCGATCAGGGATATCTGCTTATTAACACGATCGGTCTTTTCAACAACTTCCCGCATTGATTCCGAAGTTTCGTTAACCAGCCTGCTGCCCTCTTTAACAGCTTCAACAGACTCCGCGATAAGCGTTCCCGAATTGGCTACCGCGCTTGATGTCTGCTCGGCAAGCTCACGTACATTATCGGCTACAACGGCAAATCCGCGTCCCGATTCTCCCGCCCTTGCCGCTTCAATTGATGCGTTAAGCGCAAGAAGGTTCGTCTGCGATGCGATGTTCTCGATAATGTTGATGATATCTGCGATCGCGCTCGACTTTTCCGAAATACGGTTCATCGCCGAAAGCAGAGCCTCCTGCTGCTCATAACACCTGCTGAGGGCTTCGCTTGCATCCATTGAAAGCTTCATTGAATCCCTTGTCTGGTTAAGGCTTACATCAAAGCGCTCCTTGACATCATATATCTGCGAATTGGCTTCACCCACAAGCTGTGTAACATCAAGTACATTTGTCTCAAGTCCCGACGCTTCGTCCGAGACGTTCTGTGCCTTTTCATGCACGGCATCGGCTGCATCAAGTATCGTTTTCATTGATGTATTGAGTGATTCTGAAATCTTATTGATGGATTCCTTGAGCGCTTCAAAATCACCTATGTAATCCATGTCAACCCTTGCGGTAAGATCACCGTTCGATATTGCCTCGAGCTTTAATGATACATCATCAATGTACTCCTGGATTGACCTGTTTGATTTCTCGATAGCCTTACAAAGGGTGCCGATCTCGTCATCAACAACATACTGGGCTTCATAATCGAGGCGCCCCTGCGACATGTTTTCGGCAACGTTCATAAGCTCCGAAAGCGGATCGAGCAGCGGATACAGATACTTCGTTGCCGTCTTCCTGCTTATAACAAAGCTTAAGATGATGAGCACTATGCAGCATAAAAAGAAGATGAGTACACCACCGTAATAGTGAAGTCCCGTATCGACTACGATAACGGATACACCTGCAGCTTCAATGACTCTTCCCGTGTATACCCTGAAAGCGCCCTTATAGTCGGAACCTATCTTCTTTGTCAGTGACTTGGCGCCAACGACACCTGCAGGAACCTTAGCCGTCTTATAGTCGGTCAGGATCTCATTTTCCTGCGCGTCGACCGTGGGAAGGAATGCCGCATTTTTGTGCGAGATGACAGTACCGGCATTGTCGATAAGCACAACGTATTTGGTTGACTTGTCATCAAACGAAGATGATGCGATCTTCTGTATGTCATCCGTAAAAATGTCCGCTGCCAGCACACCGATGATCTTACCGTTCTCATGCAGCGGCAGCGATATGGTTATTACGATACGTCCTGTCTCGGCATCCACATAGGCCTCGGATACATAAAGATCATCCTTTGAAACGGCTTCCTTGTACCAGTCCCTTGTAGTGGGATCGTACTCACCTGGTGCAGGTTCCCATCCTCCTCCGAAATAGCAGGTTGTATCATTCATTCCGATATAATAATCAAAAATGCCTTTTGCTTCGTTTTCCGAAAGGACCTTTGCAAGATATGCCTGCGGATCGTAAGCCGGATCGGCCGTCATGCCGTAGTGCTCGACCGTCTGCTGTATCGTACGCAGTTCGGAGATACGCTCCGCGTACCATGTGCTTATCTCCTGATGAACGAACCTTGTCTCGGCATCCTGGATCTTATTTGTCTGACTGATAAGGAAAACAAGAGCAACGCCTCCAAGCACCACCGTGAAACACACCGCCACCGTAGTAAGCGACTGAAGTACGTAGTTCATCAGCTTCTGCTTAATTGTTACAGACTTTGTTTTCTTATTCATCACTTCCACCCCCCAAATGTATACTTATTTGTATTTTACTACTCATATACGGCAAAAATCAACATTTCAGCCCACATTATTGACTATTCCGACCGCAATACGGTTTTCGATAACCGCCCGAAAATCCGTGTCCTCCTCGGCCTGTTCGTTATGTATCCCGTCTACAAAGTATCTGAGGCCGCCGTTTTCAAGCTCTTCGATGACTTTATATCCGTCATGGAAGAAAGAATCATGCGATGTTTTGCAGTCCCTTGAAATGCCCTTAAAATCCTCAAGCTTACAGCCCGGGAAATTGATATTGAGTATCTGACCGTAGCCAAGCTTAATATCAATATATTCTTCGAGCATCTGATCAAGATACGCATCCGTAACTTCATGGCAGCCGTTTAAGTGCTCGGACAGTGCTATCGAGGTAAATCCCTGGAAGGCACCTTCGAATGCGGCACCCGCCGTCGCCGAGTACTGGATATCCGTCGCAACATTGTATCCGAAATTTATGCCCGATAATAATATGTCCGGTTTTTCGGACATTACCGCAAGGCTTCCTACACGCACGCAATCAGCCGGTGTGCCGCCGCAAGAAAACGCCTTAACGCCCGGTACCGGGAAATCATGCGGGTAAATATCTATAGGCTTCCTCAGTGTTATACTGTGCGATGCGGCGCTCCTCTGATGCAGCGGTGCCACGACCCACACTTCGCCAAATTTAACCGCCGCCTGTGTGAGCCTCACAATTCCGTCCGCATCTATTCCGTCATCATTTGTAATAAGTATCTTTCTCATATTTTACCTCCGGCCACGGGGACGGTTCTTTTGTCGCGTTAAAATCACGCGCCAAAAGAACCGTCCCCGTGGCTGAAAATATTTTTCAGTCATCAACTGCCGTCGAATCTTCAAATGCCTTAAGAAAGTCCGGCTTAACGTCGCCGTGTTTTACCGGGAACATCAATATGAAAGCCACCAATGTACATATCGCTCCGTAAATTCCTATGATCCCGTATCCCCTTGCGTTTATGAAAAAGCTTGCAAGTGTAGGCGTTATTATCTGGGCGCCGGTTACCGCCGCGTAATAATACCCCATGTAGCGCCCGGAATCACTGTCCTTCCCGAGTTCAAGCACCATGGGTCCCATATTTATCGCAAACAGCGGAAATCCCATCGCTGCTATAAAAAACCAAAGATATATGCTCCCCGGATGCTGCGCGCTCACCGTGCTCACACCGAAAAAGCCCGTTGTAAGCGCCGCCATCCCGACAAGGCTGCTCTTCTTCCTGCCAAGCTTTGCCGTGATAAACGCGGCCGGGATCATCATGAGCATCCCCACGCCAACCTCCGTAAGATAAGGGCCCGTCCATGATGCGCTCTTATTAAGATGCCTTACAAGGAAATTGGTGTAATGCGTATGGAATCCGTTATACCCCATGTAAATAAAAAGCACTGATCCAAGGATCATTATCAGGCTTTTTTTCTCTTCAGCTGTAAGGCGCGACGGAGCTTTGACTGTTTCATCGGTCTTTTCGTCGATAAGGCCGAGCGCGTGATTCTTCATGCGTACCTCGTCGACAAAACGGTTCTCCCGCACGGTTAAAAGATAAAGCACCGTTCCCAGAAACATTGCAATTATAACAAACGCGAGACATCCGGTAAATACCGTAACGCCGGCCTGCTCGGCTATCAGCATATGACCGACCACGCCAAACAGCACGCCCGCAAATCCCGCCATAAGGTTAAGGACTGCGTTTGCCTTGGTGCGCTGCGGACGCACGAAGCTGTCTGTAACGATCGCGGCGCCCGGTGCACGGTTCATGCTCATAAAGAAAACCGAAATAAGAAGGAAAACAAGGAAGGGTATAAAACCCGCCGTGCCCTCCACCGCTTTTCTGTCTTCAAGGATCATAAAGAAAAGTCCCGCCATGCCTCCGGCCGTTCCGATGAGGATCAGCGGCGTACGCCTTCCGAGCTTTCCGGATATCCTGTCGGAAAGTGCTCCGAAAAGCGGCAGGAAAATAAGTGCTATAACGTTGTCGGCGGACATGACCATCGAGTACACCGTGGTGGACAGATTGTAATGCCCCGACAGTATGAGTGGAACGACATAGTCATATGCCTGCCAGAAAAGTGTCAGAACAAAAAAGGGCAGTGAAACCAACACTGCCCTGTACCAATTCATTTTAGTACTGTTATCATGCATACGCTCTGCTCCGGATGCTGCTTACAATTTTAGTTTCCACATCACATGATTCTAGCACGTTTCTTTATCACAAACAATACGATGATAACGGATGCAAAACATATGCTCAGGATAATTATGTTCCTTATAAGGTCCTTGCCTGTAACCTGTCCCTGCATTTCACCGAACGAGGGCCGCATCCTGTTACCTACCGCCTCGCCGGCCTTTGTCCTTCCGCCGCGGCGCTTACCTTCCTCGCCTTCCTTAACGCCTCCCATGTTGAAGCTTCCCATCACGCTCGTATCTATATCGGAAGCATCGATAAAGGAGGAAGAATCAGCCTTCTGTCCTTCATCGGTTGAAGGGATGGTCCCGTTAAGCTGGCCGATTATGCTCTCGGCGCGAAGAGTCACGGTTTTATAAAGCATTTCGGCCGCCGCCTCGTACTCTTCCTCGCTGTAAAATGCAGTGGGATCGGTTTTTACCAGCTCGTCTATCTGGTTCCTTATGCGGTTATACACTTCCTCAAAACGTCCGCCTTCAACGTATTCCTCTGCAAGCTGCCTTAAGTAGCCGTGATATATCTCGAGGTACTCTTCGTTTTCTAGCAGCGCATCGAAAAATCCGGTACTGTCAAACGGTGTATCGATAGCATCATTTATCATGTCATCGGCACCGCCCGACTTACCCATTGACATACCGCCGAGTGAAAGGTTGTAATCCCACGGGAAGATATTAAGCTGCCCGTTGTATTCGTACAGATAGTAGTTGTGTGCCATCGAACCCGAAAGTGAATCCATGTTTACCGAGAAGGTATGGACCGCCATGTATTTAAGGATGTTGTCCACGTCCATGTATTTCTCAATATCCGTACCCTCGCTTATGTTCTTAAGGGCCGTAACAACCCTGCGGTAATCTCCCTTGCTCGTATCAGTTATCTCGCCTTCCCAGATGGTCGAATAGCTGTCAAGGTCATCGTCTGAGTAATTTAAGTTTGCGCCCTTGCCGCCCATCGAGAAGCCTCCGCCACCGGGGCCCTTATGTTCGGAACCGGAGTCAGAGTCACTATCGGGACGTTCGGGACGCTCGCCTGACTTGTCAAAGCTTCCGCGATCGGGACGTTCGTCCGTGCTGTCAGAGTCATCATCCGGGGTTTCTCCGGTGCTGCCATTTGTATCCGCAGCTGCGGAAGCGATATTATCGGATTTATCATCAGTATCGGAAGCCGCTTCTTCAGGCATTTCTCCCGGGTTAAAATCAGGCATATTTTCGGGGTCGAAATCCGGTATGTTCGACGGGTCGAAATCGCCGGGGTTGAAATCACCCATGTCCGGCATGTCTCCGGGCTTGAAATCACCCATATCCGGCATGCCCTCAGGTCTTTCACCACCACCGGGGAATCCTCCACCGGGAAAATTCCCGCCGGGGCCGCCACCGGAACTAATATCGGAAAAAATCCTACCGGATTTTTCTGATGCCTCAAAGCCGGCGGGCTCCCCCGAGCCACGCTCGGGGGCAGCGCCTCCCATCTCCATGCTGTCCGGCTTATATAATTCACCATCCTGGGTACCGAAATTGCGCAACATGAAGCTCTTTTCAACAGCCTCAAGAGCAAGGTACACGCCCCAGTACTCACCGTTTAATGACACCTTCGCGTAATTGTAAAGCGACGCCTCGGCACCTATATAATTAAACATATCGTATATGACCGCTTCCTTCATGTTGGTGGCGTCCGCATAGTTATTGTTAAGTATGAGCTTATCCAGCCCCCAGCACGTCTGGCCTTCCACAAAATGGTCGAACTCAAGCTTTAAGCTGTAGCGGTCGGTATCGGGATCCATCGCGATGGATGATAAGCTCGTGTTTCCCTTGGGCCGGATCGCAACGTTTTTAAATGTCTTTCCGTTTACGGTAACATCGCATACATAGTATTCTTCCGAGGTTGCATTCTTGAGCATCTTGTCCCATTCTTCCTCGTCCATGTCTATGTTGATGCTTATGATCTCATCCGTATCAAAAAGCTCGGTCTCATATTCCATTTTGACTGTCCGGTCGCCGAGCAGAGCTTCAAGCTTATCCGCACAGCCTACAGCCAGTAAACACAGGATCACGGCAACGGCCATTACAGCGATTATGATCTTTGATATATGTTTGTTGTTGATCATGATTCTCTCCTAAGGTTTATGACCCTGTTTATACATATTCTCCGTTAAACGTAACCAGAGTTGCGCCGGAGACTCCGCTTATCTCATTCACGCGGTTAACAAAGCTTGTTGCCGCATCCTTAACACGTATCTCTGCAGTCAGTTCAACGCCCGAAGCGTTGACTGTCTTTGACTTTACGATATATTTATCAACCGATTTTTCTATAAGGTTAAGAGCACTTTCCTCGGCCTTTTCATCCGCACAGCTGACGATGAGTATGTAAGGCGTGGTGCCAAGCTTCCTGTTTGCGAACACATAAAGGATGATGCCGATGATGAGCGATCCGATAACCGCAAGAGGTATCATTCCCGCGCCGATGACTATGCCCACGGCAAGTGACCAGAACAGGAAAACTATCTCCATCGGCTCCTTTATGGCAGCACGGAAACGGACGATCGACAATGCACCGACCATGCCGAGTGAAAGTACTACGTTTGAGGTTACTGCCATGATGACAAGAGTCGTTACCAGCGAAAGTCCGACTAAAGACATTGCGAAACCGGTGGAATACATGATCCCCGTAAATGTCTTTTTATATACAACAAAAATGAACAGCCCTATAACGAGGGCGAACAACATACCTATCAGCGTATCCATCGTTGAAAACTCCGAAACGCTCTCCAAAAAACTTGACTTAAAGATATCATTGAATGACATTTTGTTTCCTCCTTAAAAGTGGATATTATGTAAACTATTATCCAAACCGCCTGCAGGCTCCGTACTTGGAAAATGCCTGCTGCCTTATGCCCCTTACCTGGACCATATCCCTTATGATCCCCGGCAGGAATGCATCATATTTGACTTCGAGTATCATGTCCCCCGGCCGGTCCGTTGCGCTTATGTCCGAAACATCCTTTACAAGAAACTCCTGTGAAAAAAGGCTTGTCCTTATCGCAGAATCAAACGTTACACGTACATTCCCCGGCGGGTAGATGTACGGTTCCCTCGTGTAGGATACAAGCACCCTGGGTTTAAGACGCTGATAATGCATCTTGGCGTAAAGCTCACGCACCAGTTCCTCTTTATGCTCCTTCATGAAATCCAGGTCTCCGTTAAGTATCTTCCTGCATTCTTCCTCACTTATCGGCGCATCGCACTTTAAACACAGGTCATCGATCTTTAACTTCTTTTCCAAAGTGATAAAGGAAAAATCATCGTTGTAATATCGGATGCGGAACTTCTCACGCTTTCCGACTCCGTCTATCTTTTCCTTAAGCGCCTTGTCGTCACTGTTGTCAAAATAGATGCTCCTTATCCTGTAGCTCCCATCCTCCGATACATGCGGATCTCGTTTCATTACTTTGCTAATGCGCTCACGCATGGCCAGATAATCGGTATAGGCTATCTGATATTTCATCTCATGCCTGAAGCGTTTATTCTCTTCCATCCCATTTTTTCTCCCTTCTTCTGCCCGGGTCTGTTTCCGCCCCGGCATATGCACATTCTATTCACCCAACCTGAAATGAACCTGAAATTTGTGGCTGAACACACTTTTTTCACAAAATGCTGGCACGGGGACGGTTTTTTTGCCATGCAAAAATCGCATGGCAAAAAAACCGTCCCCGTGCCAGCATTTTTATCTCAATGTCTTATAATGAGATCTTTATCGTCATCGACTTCCCACTCGGGCAGCTTGCGCTTATCTTGCCGCCGTGCGCCTGCGTTACCGCCCTTGCTATCGAAAGCCCGACGCCGTTTCCGCCCGTCTTGGAATTCCTTGATTCATCCGGCCTGTAAAAGCGGTCAAACAGTCGCTCCGTATCCGGCGGCGTCTCATAATCGCACGTGTTAAACACCTCCATGTAAACCCTGTTTTTCTTCCTGTTTAAGCTGAACCTTATATCACCTTTTTCATCGCAGTAGCGCACCGCGTTATCAAGCAAAACGGAGAGCATCTGCTGGATCGATGCCTTTTCACCGAACAGCATGACATCATCCTCAATATCCACCGAAAAGTTTTTGCCCTGTGCCTTCGCCTGCGGCATATACACATCAACGATCTCCCACGCCGCATTGCTTAACGAGAACTCCTCCTTATCCGGCACGGGTGATTCTTCATCCAGCTTTGAAAGAGTCACAAGTTCGCTCACAAGCTTGCTCATCCGTCCTGTCTGCTTCCTAATGTTTTCGGTCCATTCGTCCTCGCCGTGCTCCATCGTAAGCACATCAAGGCTTGTGGAAATGGATGTGAGCGGCGTCTTAAGCTCATGGCTCGCGTCGGTGATGAACTGCTTCTGCTGCCTTATGTTGTTAGCATACGGCCTTATCGCCCGGCCAGCCAGAAGCTCTACAAGAACAAATACTATAAGCAGACTCACGCATGAAACGAAGACGGTTAAGACGAGCAGTGACAGCATTGACTGCTGGTCCCTTGACGTATTAAGGAACACGACCACAGTTTCATCACCTATGGCTTCCCTGACATAACGATACGCCTTCATATAGCCGCGGGCCGATCCCTCTTTAAGGACCTGCCTTGCATATGCCACGGCATCCTCTTCACCTATCGCAGCTATGTAATCCGTCGATGCAAATACTACTTCTCCCGCAGAATCAAACCTTACCGTAAAGAACCTTGTCATGTAATTTGCTTCAACATCGGGAAGCCCCATAAAGGGCCTCTCCGGAGGCCTGCCCGGGGCGCCCTCCTCAGGTTTGCCCGGTTCGCCTTCCTGAGGTTCACCTTCCTCGGACCCGCCCGCACCGGGATCCGGTTCCTTAGGTACTCTCTCATCGGGGCTCATTTCTTCAAACTTAAGTATCGCCGAAAGAGTATCATCCGCACGGTTCGTGACCACACCGTAATTGACAACATTAACCAAAACCGCGATCAGCAAAACGACCGCAGAAAATGCAAGCATTGCCGCCAGTATGACTCTCCTTCGCATCTTCTTAAGCATTCAGACCTCCAGTGAGTAGCCCGCGCCGCGTATCGTTTTTATCTCAACGTCCGCGCCTATGACTCTTAATTTCTTGCGCACAAAACCTATATGGGTCCACACGACATCGATATCAGAATCGGTGTCGAGTCCCCATATCTTTTCCATAAGATGATCGGTTGAAAAAACATATCCGGGATGTGTTATGAAAAGCTCCATCAACTGGAATTCCTTGTTGGTAAGGCTGACGCTCTTATCGCCGGCACTCATCGTAAAACGGTTGCCGTCAAGCGTTAAATTTCCTGCCTTCTTTTCGGAATCTGAGTAACTCTCGCTGCGGCGCCCAAGTGCCCTGACACGCGCGATGAGCTCGCCCGTTGCAAACGGCTTGGGCAGATAATCATCGGCACCCGCATCAAGGCCCGCTATCCTGTCCTCGATCTCGGCCTTGGCGGTAAGCAAAAGCACCGGCGTGTTGATGTGCTCCTTACGCATTTTTGTAAGGACATCGATGCCGCTCATTCCCGGCATCATGATATCAAGCACGATGACCTCATATGAGCCCATGCTGATGTAATCCCATGCGTCGGTCCCCGTATGGACTATATCAACCGAGTATTTGGATTTTTCGAGCAGCAGCTTTAATGCCTTAGCCGTTGCCACTTCATCTTCCGCTATAAGTACTCGCATGGTATTACCCTTTGAAATGAAAAATGCGGATAACAGGACTTGAACCTGCACGGGTGTTCCCACTAGAACCTAAATCTAGCGCGTCTGCCAATTCCGCCATATCCGCTGACGCTACGATTTTACCAAAAAAACGGGGGTATATCAAGCCAAGGTACGGTTCGTAACAATTTTGTAACGGTGTGTGGCACCATTACAAAATTGTTACATCGTGTACGATTTTATGTTATACTATTTGCCGTAATAACACATCCATGATTCGACTTGCGAGGGACTATGAAAAAGAAGATCGCGGTTTTTACAACAGGCTGGTGCAGCGAGATACTATCTCAGTTCCTTACGGGCATGCAGGAGTCCCTTAAGGATGACTATGTTGATATCTTTTTATTCCTATGCTATCCGGTGTATGCCGATACCCCCGAGGTAAAGCACGGGGAACTCAATATTTTTTCACTTCCAAACTTAAATGACTTTGACGGCGCGGTCCTGTTCGGGAGCGGGCTTAGTTTTCAGGACAAGATCGATGAGCTGGTCAAAAAATGCAAGTATGCCGGCATACCCTTGATCATGCAGGGCGCAGAGCATGCCGACGCCTATTACATAGGTTCCGACAATTACGTTGCGACCCGCGACATGTGCAGGCATCTTAGTGAAAAGCACGATGTGCATGATATCGTATTCATCGCGGGCACTGAAGAATCACTTGATTCCGAGCTCCGCCTTAAGGCCGTGCGCGACCACCTTATCGAATGCGGAAGGCTCGATGACCTTAAGGAAGTGTTCTACGCCAAGTGGGATAATGCCGCGGTGATGCAGTACATAAACGACTACTGTAAATCCGACCGTTATCTCCCCGATGCTTTCATATGCGCAAATGACGGCCTTGCAATGGCCGCCTGCATAACACTTTCCGAAAACGGTTATCATGTTCCGGACGACGTTATCGTAACCGGATTTGACTACATAGATGACAGCCAGATCTTCGACCCTGCGATCGCTTCCGTCGATCAGTGCTTTACAGCCATGGGATACGCCTGCGGCCAGTTGTGGCACAAGCTGAGCCTTAATATACCCTGCGAAAGGGCATCTATCATTCCCTGCGAGTTCGTTCCGGGTGAAAGCTGCGGCTGCGGTGATCTAAGGAACGGCGACGAAATGAGGCGCCTCGTCGGACGCGACAATTTTTCTAAGCGCTCGATGACGCACTACTTTAACAGGAAGCTTAACTTAATCGATTCTACCGTGCTTTCCTGCCTGACCTATCAGGAATTCAAGGAAAGCCTTCATAAGCTTTTAACGGAGAATCACGATTATGAGGGTGATTCTTTCCATGTGCTCCTTGACCCTAATTTCGGGCTGTCGATCTACGACAACAAGATAGAGCTTCGGAAGGACGGCTACAGCACGTACATGGAAGTGATATATTCAACGGAGGACGGTAAGCCTTATGAGGATGTGCAGTTCCGCTCAAGGGAAATGGTCCCGGGATACACGGGCGACGGCCCCAACCATTTATATGTGCTGCTGCCTCTGCATGAATCCGATTCCGCTTACGGATATATCGTGTTCAGGGACTGCATGGACAAGGTCGAGAATCATTTCCTGCAGACCTACCAGAGCCGAATGGGGCTTGTGTTTGATAAGTTCCGTCATGCGATAAGCCTAGACCTGCTTAACAAGAGGCTGCTCGAGCTCATGCGCGTCGACCCGCTCACCAACGTTAACAACCGCACGGCTTTCGAAGACAAAGAGAAAAAGCTGCAGTCAATGATCAACGATGACAGAAACTGCGAATTCGGTATCGCGATATTTGACGTTAACGACTTGAAACTCATAAATGACAATAACGGACACGATGCGGGAGATGCATATCTCGTGCGCTCATGTCATCTTATATGCAACATTTTCAAGCACAGCCCCGTATACAGGGTCGGCGGTGATGAATTTGTTGCCGTGCTCATGGGTGAAGATTATGTAAACCGAAACAAGCTTATCAAACAGCTTGCACGGAAAATGGATCCGTATACCGACAAGATCCCTCTTCCGCCCGATTACATATCGATAGCCTGCGGAATTTCCGTGTTCGATCCCGAAAACGACATGGCCGTGCAGGACGTTATGAAACGGGCCGATGAGGCGATGTATGAAAATAAAGCAAAGATCAAAGGACAAAAATAAACCACGGGGACGGTTCTTTTGCCAGCATTTTTTCTGGCACGGGGACGGTTCTTTTGCCAGCAAATCTTTTACATCTCACGGAACTGCGACACGTACCGCCTTATTGATCACACCCAGTTCAACCCTGTCGGTCTTTCCGCCGTATTCACCGTCCAGCGTCCATTCGATCTCCCTTTCGGTGATTATGCGTGCGGATGCTGCCTGATCGCATATTATTTCCGGAACATCAAGTTTATTTGTCATAAGCGCCTGCCTTATGCTGTCAAGCTCCAGAATTGTTTTCGGCGTTTTTATAAACATAAGGTCAAGCAGTCCGTCGTCCATTTCGGCTCCGGTCGGGATTATGCTTTTAAGTCCCCCGACCGATAATGTGTTGCCCGCAAATCCGAAGATAAAATCATCTTCATATTCCTTACCGTTCACCACGATCTTTGCATGTACGGAAGCCTCATTAAAATGCATCATATCAAAGCTCTTTAATATCTCAATAAGATATGCAAAAAAACCGAGCGCGTTTTTCATGTTCTGATCGGTATTATAACTTACCTGTGTAAACAGTCCGAAGGCCGCCACATAAGAAAAAATACTGCCGTTGAACGTGCCTGCATCAATTGCCTTGAACTTCCCGTTCACTATTGTCTCGGCAGCCTCTATCGGGGTTTTGGATATCATGAGAGAGGAGGCAAAGTCATTCACGGTACCCGACGGTATATAACCGCAGGGAATGTCTGCTCCCGCGGCCATTATCCCCGCAAACAGCTCGTGAAGCATACCGTCTCCTCCGCTGCTTACAACGATATCAAATTCACCGGCCCTGTCGCCTATGAATTCCTGACCGTCCTTCCCTGATAATGTGGGATGCACGGTAACATCATATCCGGCAGAAGTGAACCTTGTCAGTATCTCCGATAATGCCATACCGATCTCGCCCCTGCCCGAGTGCGGATTATATACGAACAACATTTTCTTTCTTGAATTTCCCATATAATGTTCCTCAAAATGCTGGCAAAAGAACCGTCCCCGTGCCACCACCCGTGCCAGAATGGACAGATCAATCTTTGACAATGTTGGTATTGAAAAATTCCATATCCGGCTTAGGAAGGTCATCTTCCTTGGCAAGAGAATCCCTGAGTGCCTGCTCAATATCGGACACTTTATGCGCATCATACAGCTTACTGCATTCCAGTTCCCTGTACTCCCGTTTTTCCGGAGCATACGGTGCAAGGATCTCCTCAAATTCTTCTTTTGAAATATCCTTCACTTCTTGCTTCTGTATCTTGTTAAACTCGTCTTCCGAAATCTCTTTATACAGGTCTTTGTTTTCGTCCGGATAACAGTTAATGCTTTGATGAGAATCACTCTCATAATATTTAGTGTTACCGTCGCCGTCCGTAACCCTTACAACGGTCGTTAAAAGCTACCAATAGAACGGGACCATATCCGGTTCATTGATAAGTTTGATATAGCTTCGAACGACGTCGGAATCCTCATTTACCTTTACCCCACTTCAATTTTTCTTCGATCTCATTTTCAAAAAGGACTTCAACTCATCGGAGCAATCCTGCTTTGAAAGTATGAATCCCTGATTCTTGGCTATCATCAGATAAAAATCAGTTCTCGTTTCTATGATCCTGTATATTTTATCATAAGGAATACTCGATCTTCCGGAACTTCCCTTTACCGTGAACCTGTCATTATAAAACCTGTAGTGATTTTTTATGTTCTGGCCGTAAGGATTTCTTTTCCAACTCAAATATACCGCAAGCAAACGGAGTAAAAATATAAGACCGAACAAGGCAAGCAGATACGGAAAGGCAAACCGGATAAAATAGAGTAAGCCGTTGATCCCGAACTCTACCAGAAAATAGAGCATTACAAACGCAAGAACCGCGGCGGGAACTAAATAAAAGCGCTGCACGCGGGCAAGCATTGAAAAACTGTAGCGGTAATATTCTTTTAATGTATAAACCGTTTCGGCGGTGTATAGCGGTTCTTCACCTTCCTGCGGTTCCGGTTCAGGTTCGTCTCCGCCAGCAGTCACGGTTACAGCTTCCTGCTGCGCTGAATTCCTGTGATTCTTACCGCCCTTACATTTCTCCCTGATAAAGTCCATTTGCTCGGACGTCAGCAAAGATTTTCTTATGATGTAACCGAGGTTATTCTGCAGCATCAGATATATATGTGTATCTGTTTCCAAAAGCCTCCTTACCCTGTCATATGTGTACCTGCCTTCCGAGTCCATCCCCGAAACTTCGATCCTGTCAGGATAGAAATGATATGTTATGACAGCGCCTCTTGCTATTGCCTTGGATTCCCAGGTCTTTTTGATGTTATTCCTTGCCTTTATAAGAATAAAGGCTATGGCGATCACATAGAATATATCCAGTGGAAGTATCTTTAACAGAAAATCAAAGCCCTTGGTAAGGTAGTAGTATAATGCCTGTCCAAAGACAACCAATGAAATGATGCCGATGATCAGAGGTTGATGTAAAACGCGTGTTGCGATCACACGGTTATACTGTTTGTATTCATCAAATGTCAGGTCGGACTTAAATTCGAAATCCATGTTATCATGCTCCTTTTAATACTACCAAGATATTACCGTTATTTAGATAGTAAATCAAGATGGAAGCGCGGGGATTCCGGCACCGTTACCGGAATCCCCGCGCTAAATGTAACAATTTCGTAACGGTGCCTGGCACCGTTACAAAAGAACCGTCCCCGTGGCTGAAATCTCAATCAATCAAGCGCTTCCTTAACAGGAACCTGAACCTTCTTATCAAAGCAGGTGAACATTTCATCAATCTTCTTCTCATCTTCCTTGGCCGTAAGCTTACTTACCAAAGGCACAACGATAAGTCCGCCTACCATGGCAACAACACCCGAATTGATTGATGACTTGAATATGTATCCGAGCACCGGGCCCCAGCCGCTTACGTCGATTCCGCCGAGAGTCACGATAAGCTGGATGATGGCGATGCCGCAGCCCCAGATGTAGCATGCGCCGACCGAAGCCTTTGTTGCGCCCTTCCAGTACAGACCGTAAAGGAACGGAGCGAGGAATGCGCCCGCAAGTGCTCCCCACGAAACACCCATCATCTGTGCGATGAACGTGATGCCGGGGAACGAATCCTTAACGACTGCGATTATCGCGGAAACAAGGATGAAGAATACGATGAATATCCTCATGATAAATACCTGTTTCTTCTCGTCCATACCCTGCTTGGAAGCGGGCTTGATAACATCGAGCGTAAAGGTCGAGCTTGATGTAAGAACGAGTGATGAAAGCGTAGACATCGATGCGGAAAGCACGAGCACGATGACTATCGCAATGATGATCGGCGAAAGTGTTGAGAGCATCGCCGGTACTATCGTATCAAACAGCGGCTTGCCGTTAGCCTGGTTGTAGCTTATCTTATCCGCATACAGACGTCCGAAACCGCCTAAGAAGTAGCAGCCGCCTGCAACGATGATAGCGAAAAATGTTGAAATGATCGTTCCCTTATGTATATCCTTCTCACTCTTTATGGCGTAGAACTTACCTACCATCTGAGGCAGTCCCCATGTGCCGAGTGATGTAAGGATGACAACGAATACAAGTGCAAGCGGATCGGGCCCTAAGAACGATGTATAAGCACCGCCTGCCCAGCCTTCGCATTCTATTGCCGATAACTCCTGTGTTGCCGCAAGAAGTCCGCCGTGGCTGTTAAGTACAGCAAGAATCACTGCCGTGATACCTATTAACATTATGATTCCCTGGATAAAGTCATTGATCGCAGTTGCCATGTATCCGCCGAAGATAACGTATATTCCGGTGAGCACTGCCATGATCGCGATGACTACCCAGTAGGGCATGTCAAACACAAGACCGAAGAGGCTTGATAAGCCGTTATATAATGAAGCCGTATAAGGTATAAGGAAAATGAACACGATGACCGAAGCTATGATCTTTAAGTTCTTCGAGTAGAACCTCTTTTCAAAGAACTCGGGCATTGTCTTTGCATCGAGTGACTGCGTCATGATCCTGGTCCTTCGTCCTAAGATCTTCCATGCAAGCATCGAACCGATGAGAGCGTTTCCTATACCTGCCCATGTTGCCGACATTCCGTAAAGCCATCCGAACTGGCCTGCGTATCCGACGAAGATAACCGCCGAAAAGTAGGATGTTCCGAAAGCGAATGCCGTAAGCCAGGGACCCACACTCCTGCCGCCAAGGACGAAACCGTTAACGTCCGTGGCACTCCGCCTTGTGTAGATTCCGACACCTACCATCACCGCAAAAAAGATGACCAACAGAATCGAACTTAATACAACTGTCATTTCCTTATCCTCCGATAAACCGATAATTAATGATTCTTTCGCGCTTTACTCGCCACTTTAAAGCGTTGCAGTTTAAAGTGCTAAAGTGAGTATAATAAACTTGCCCTTCCTTGTCAACCCCTATTTCATTTCGGATTCCACAATATATTGTGTTCCTTAAGTTAAATTTTGGAATTGCTTGTGAATGAGGAAAAACTTGCCAAATTTTCAGAAAAAAGGCGTGTTCACATCGATAATATGTGCTATAATGAATCCATCCCTCTCACGGGATCCGTAAACAAACATAATGAAGACAAGAGGTGGAATCACTATGAAGAAAAGAATCATGGCCGGCCTGATGATCATTGCCATGTCATTTCTGGCAGTCATCCCGGTTAAGGCAAACACACTTACAGATCAGCAGCTTGCAATACTTGCAGCCATAATGGCTTCGCCGCAGTACAAGGCAGCGATGGCAGCTCAGGCAAACCAGGCAGCCGCAGCTGCAAATCAGCAGGCTATCGCAACACAGAAGCAGGCAGACATGGCAATGCTTCAGGCTGTTGCCGCAACCCAGCAGGCATTTGTCAAGCAGGATCAGGCCAATCAGGCAGCGATCCTTGCGGTTCTTGCCAATCAGGCGGCCCTTAATACGATAATACTTAACAATCCCGTATTACTGGCCCAGGCCACAAAGCCCAAAGCACCGGTCGATCCCAAGGTACGCAACCTTGAACTTCTCCATAATATTAATTCGATCGATCAGGCAAACCTGGCAGCGGTTAATGCAAGGGCAGTTGCAAACACAACATTAAGCAGGCTCAATGATATAAAGGCACGGATAGATGCCATCAAAGCAGACGGAAATCCGGGACTTATCCAGCAGCTTAACGAGCTTAATGCAATGGCGGCCGCATTGGAAGCGCAGTATAAACACCAGGATGCAGATGCATGCGCAAAGGAAGCTACATTAAAGAAGCTTCAGGCAACGCTTCCTACAGCAGGTTACAATCCCTGCCTGTGTGATTGCTATTACTAAAACAGAAACGATACCTTATAAAGGCGGATAATAAAAGGACGACCAATGTGTCGTCCTTTTGTTATTAAGCCCCTTGACTGAAACTTTATTCTTTCACAACACTTACCTCTCCCGATGAAAGCACCTTAGTCGTACCGTCCTCATATTTTACGATAAGGCCGCAGTCATCGTCGATTCCCAGCACCGTGGCATGTTTTAAGGGTACGTTATCACCCGAAAATGAATTGATCATGATGCGTTCACCGATAAGGTTTGACTTTTCCCTGTATATCTTAAGGCTCTCATCCTGCCTTTCCAGGTAATGAAAGAAATTACATATCGCCTCAGCGGCAAGCTTAGACCGCAGCCCCGGATTTTTACCCGGTATTTCATCCGCACTTTCAGCTGCCTTTTCATCCGCCTTCTCAGCGGAAATGATAAATCCTGCCTTATTTACGATACCTTCGGGAAAACCGCCGTCAGGTTCATACACATTTATGCCGATCCCGACAACGACACTTCCCCTTTCATTCTCACCATTCGGCAGATGTGCCTCGGTAAGTATACCGCAGACCTTACGATCATTAAGATATATGTCATTGACCCATTTGATCAATGATGTTGAA
>JAILJC010000188.1 GCA_024694965.1 Lachnospiraceae bacterium | reverse complement strand
GCAAATGTGGAAGTGTTTCTGCTTAAGAGGCTTGAAAGCGATGTATGGGAGGCTCTTGTAAAGCCCGGAAAGAAATTAAGGCCAGGAGCAAGGGTTGACTTCGGTAACGGACTTTTAAAATGCGAGATTACCGATATCGCGGATGAAGGCAACAGGCTTGTTAAGTTCTTTTACGAGGGGATCTTCGAGGAGATCCTCGATAAGCTCGGACAGATGCCCCTGCCTCCGTATATTACCCATGAGCTAAAGGACCGTGACAGGTATCAGACCGTATATGCACGGTATGACGGTTCGGCGGCCGCACCGACCGCGGGCCTTCATTTTACGAAAGAACTATTAAACGGTCTTTCGGAGTCGGGTATAGATATAGCTTATGTGACTTTGCATGTTGGAATTGGGACCTTCAGGCCGGTTAAAGCCGAGAATATACTCGATCATCATATGCATTCGGAGATGTACATGATAAGCGCCGAAGCGGCCGAAAAGATAAATGCCGCAAAGGACAGGGGCGGAAGGGTTATCTGTGTCGGAACGACAAGCTGCCGCACAGTTGAGAGCGCAGCCGATGAAAACGGACGTCTTAAGCCTTTAAGCGGGGAAACGGACATTTTCATCTACCCGGGTTATAAGTTTAAGGTGCTTGACTGCCTTATAACCAATTTTCATCTGCCTGAGTCGACGCTGGTCATGCTTGTAAGTGCCCTTGCGGGCAGGGATAACGTGCTTAATGCCTATGGAGAGGCAATAAAGGAGAGATACAGGTTTTTCAGTTTCGGTGACTGCATGTTAGTGTGTTGACGACAGCACTTAAATTTTTAAAATATGGACGATATGCTTGCATATGAGCGAAACATTTTAAAAATTTAAGTATTGGAGTTATCCAGAAAGCGAAAAACATGGATGTTTTGAGCTTGGTGCTGGAGTCAACATAAGTAAAGAAGGGATGTAAACTATGGAAGAAAAAAGAAGAAGCAGAAGAATGGTGCTTGATGCTCATCTCGTTATGAAGAGGGTCGGCGAGACTGAAGGTGAGAGGGTTTCAGTCGACATCATCGACTTAAGCAAGGACGGTATCGGGTTTTCGTGCAGTGCCGCACTTACGATGAATGCGATCTACGAGATGGATCTTACCATCTGGACGAAGGACGTTATACATACGTTCGTAAATATCACCAGGTTCGACAGTAAAAAGAACATGTACGGTGCTATCTTCACCGGAATGAATGAAAATGATTCCGGAAAGATAAGAATTTACGAAATGTTTGACAGGGCTCAGGCAGAGGGCAGATAAGCCGGAGGACATTATGCCGGGAACAACGGTGCTGCTTACACTTGACGGTATAGGTATTACCGAAAAAACTGCATATAACGCATTTATTGAGGCAAAGACACCGAATATTGACAGGCTTATGTATGAGTATCCGTGTGTCAGAGGACTTAGTGCCGGTATGGCTGTGGGACTTCCGAACGGTCAATCAGGCAATGCAAAGGCCGGATATGAGAATATCGGGGCCGGACGTATTGTGTACCAGCAGATCACAAGGATCAATAAAGAGATAGCAAGCGGCGCTTTTTTTCAGAATAAAGCGCTGCTTGATACTGTTTCATATTGCAGGAGCAATGATTCGAGCCTGCATATCGTAGGAATGCTCTCGGACGGAGGAGTCCATTCCCATACTGATCATATAGTCGCACTTCTAAAGCTTGCTGCCGATAATTCATTTGGTAAAGTATATGTTCACTGCTTTACGGACGGCAGGGATACGGGATCGGGCCTAAAGTACATCGAGCGCCTGCAGACAAAGATGCGTGAACTCGGTGTTGGCGAGATCGCAACGGTGAGCGGACGCTTTTATGCCATGGACCGTGATAATAACTATGACAGGATAAAGCTTACCTATCTTGCCATGACCCAGGGTGAGGGTAACAAGGCGGCAAATGCGGCGGAAGCTGTTCAGGCAGCCTATGACAACGGCGAAACGGATGAATTCATAAAGCCCACGGTTATTGTTAACGGCGGTGTCCCTGTAGGTGCTGTCAATGATATGGATGCGGTCATATTCATAAACATAAGATCCGACCGCTCAAGGGAGCTTACAAGGGCATTCTGTGAGGATGAATTCCGTATGTTCAAGAGGGATTACCGTCCCGACATACGTTTTGTATGCTTTGACGATCCCGATCCGTCGATCGAGAATAAGGTTGTTGCATTTGAAAGCCAGAGCGTTGAGAATACACTCGGTGAATATCTGTCGCTGCTTGGACTGCGGCAGTTAAGGCTTACCGAGTCAGAGAATCAGTCAAACGTAAATGTATTTTTCGACTGCGGAGTGCGCGAACCGTTTGACGGTGTGGACAGGCTGTCGGTAAGATCGGCTAAGGTAAAGGAGCCCGGAACGATAAAGCCTTCAATGAGCGCACCTGCTATCTGCGATAAGCTGACAGAGGTCATAAGGGACTCAAGGTATGACTTTGTCCTGTGTAACATTTCAAATGCGGATGTTCTTGGACATACATGTGATATGGATATTGCCGTAAAGGCAATGGAAGAACTGGATAAATGTGTGGGAAGGATAGTAAATGCGGTCTTTGAAAGCGGTGCGGTGCTGTTTATCTGTTCAACCCACGGGAAAATAGAGCAGCTTAGGGATTATGAGACCGGCGAACCGTACAAATGCCATACCTCAAACCCGGTACCTTTCATTCTTGTAAATTACACCTATGATGTAAGGCTGAGGGAGGCAGGATGCCTTGCCGATGTAGCCCCCACGATTTTAGAGATAATGGGCATTCCGCAGCCTAAGGAGATGACCGGAAAGTCGCTTATAAATCGTGAATAATTCACAAAAACTGTTGCATGTCAATATGAAATTTAGTAAAATCTAATATGAAGCTGTCCGCAAAAAGCGGGCGGAAAATAACATATTGGAGGTTACAGTTTATGAATGTTTACACCGGCGATAAGATCAGGAACGTGGTGCTGCTGGGGCACGGTGGCTGCGGCAAGACCACACTGGTTGAAGCTATGGCTTACCTTTCGGGAGTCACGACCAGGATGGGTAAGGTAAGCGACGGAAATACCATCAGCGATTACGATAAAGAAGAACAAAAGAGACAGTTCTCAATAAGCACATCTGTTGTTCCCATTGAATGGGACGGCAATAAGATCAATGTTTTTGATACCCCCGGATATTTCGATTTTGTAGGAGAAGTTGAGGAAGCGGTGGCGGCAGCGGCCGGTGCCATTATAGTTGTGTCCGGAAAAGCAGGTATAGAAGTCGGAACCGAGAAGGCATGGGAGATGTGTGATAAGTACAATCTTCCGAGGATAATCTTCGTTACCGATATGGATGTCGACAATGCAAGCTTCAGGCAGGTAGTTGAAGATCTTACTGCCAAGTACGGCAAGAAGATCGCACCTTTCCACCTTCCCATAAGGGAAAGCGAAAAGTTTGTAGGATATGTAAACGTTGTGTCCGAAACGGCTTATAAGTGGGGCGGCGACGGTAAGGCCACAGAGTGCGACGTACCCGATTACAATAAGGAAAACCTTACAAAGTTCAAGGATATACTGATGGAGGCGGTTGCCGAGACCAGCGAGGAGTTCATGGAGCGCTACTTTGGCGGCGAGTCATTCTCAGACGATGAGATCAGGGCGGCTCTTAAGGCCAACATCAATGACGGAAGCATTGTTCCTGTTACCTGCGGTTCATCGATACTATGCCAGGGCGTTTACACGCTCCTTGATGACATAATCAAGTACTTCAAGAGCCCCGACACCAGGAGCCTTGCGGGAATCAATGTAAAGACCAATGAAATATTCGAAGCAAATTATGATTTCAGCAAGCCGAAGTCGGCTATCATCTGGAAGACCATTGTGGATCCTTTCATCGGTAAGTATTCACTCATCAAGGTCTGCTCGGGTGTTATAAAGGCTGATGATGTCCTATACAACAACGATAAGGACGTTGAGGAAAAGATTAGCAAGCTCTATGTTCTGCGCGGAAACAAGCCTATCGAAGTTAAAGAACTCCATGCAGGCGATATAGGCGCGATCGCAAAGCTTACAGCGGCACGTACCGGTGATACGCTTTCAACAAAGGCTACCACTATCCAGTATGCACGAACCGAGATAAGCAAGCCTTACACAGCAATGCGCTACAAGGCAAAGAACAAGGGTGATATCGACAAGATCTCAGGCGCACTACAGAAGATGATGCATGAGGATCTTACGCTTAAGAATGTTAACGATGCCGAGAACAGGCAGACGCTCATCTACGGTATGGGTGACCAGCATCTTGAGATCGTTGCAAGCAAGCTTCTTTCCGAGTACAAGGTTGAGATCGAACTTATGGAGCCCAAGGTTGCCTATCGTGAAACGATCAGGAAGACCTCCGATGTGGATGCCAAGTATAAGAAGCAGTCCGGCGGTCACGGACAGTACGGTCATGTTAAGATGAAGTTCGAGCCTCTCGGCGATATGGATAAGGCTTATGAGTTTGAGCAGATAGTAGTCGGTGGTGCCGTTCCGAAGAATTACTTCCCGGCAGTTGAAAAAGGTCTTGCGGAATCGGTTCTTAAGGGCCCCATGGCTGCATATCCGGTTGTAGGAGTAAAGGCAATACTTTACGATGGATCTTACCATCCGGTTGATTCTTCCGAGCAGGCATTCAAGATGGCCACTATCCAGGCATTCAAGAAAGGTTTCATGGAGGCGGGTCCGGTTCTGCTTGAGCCCATAGCTTCACTTAAGGTTACCGTTCCCGATGAGTATACCGGTGACGTGATGGGAGATCTTAACAAGAGAAGGGGCCGTGTACTCGGCATGAATCCCATCGGCGGCGGAAAGCAGACTGTTGAAGCCGAGATTCCCATGACCGGACTTTACGGTTACTGCACGGTATTACGTTCGATGACCGGAGGCCGCGGAGTTTATGAGTACGAATTCCTTCGTTACGAACAGGCACCCAGTGATGTTCAGGAAAAAGAAGTTGCCGCAAGGGCAAGCAAGCTCACCGACGAAGGCGGAGAAGACTAAATACAGGTTTAAACGGGGTTACAGGAAAGGGGCTCGCGCTTATGCGGGCTCCTTTTATGTATGCGTATAAGAGGAAAAGAACAGCTTTCTGTAACCTATATGCCTTGACACTGTGAACAAGCGTGATTAAAATATATAAATCATCTGATTTTTAAAGGAGAGATACAAATGGCAGCACCGTATAACCATAGGGCAGTTGAGAAAAAATGGCAGGAGTACTGGGAAAAGAACCAGACATTCAAAACGGATGTATGGGATTTTTCAAAGCCTAAGTATTATGCGCTTGATATGTTCCCTTATCCGTCGGGTGTGGGACTTCATGCGGGGCATCCGGAAGGGTACACGGCTACGGACATAATGTCCAGGATGAAAAGAATGCAGGGATATAATGTGCTTCATCCCATGGGTTATGATTCTTTCGGACTTCCTGCAGAACAGTATGCCGTTAAAACAGGAAACCATCCGAACGGTTTTACACAGGAGAATATTGAAACCTTCAGCAAGCAGCTTAAGGAGCTTGGTTTTGATTACGACTGGAGCAAGATGGTCGCAACGAGTGATCCCAAGTTTTATAAATGGACGCAGTGGATATTCAAGCAGCTGTATCTTGACGGTTATGCCAAATATATAGATATGCCCGTTAATTGGTGTGAGGAACTCGGAACGGTGCTCTCAAATGACGAGGTCATCGACGGCAAGTCCGAGCGCGGCGGTTATCTGGTCATCCGTAAGAACATGAAACAGTGGGTCATCGACCAGCCGGCTTTCGCAGAGAAACTGCTTGAAGGACTTGAGGAGATAGACTGGCCCGTTTCGACAAAAGAGATACAGAAAAACTGGATCGGAAAGTCGGAAGGTGTCGAGGTTGATTTTCAGATAGTTGGCGGCGGACAGTTTTCAATATACACAACCTGTATCGAAACCATCTATGGAATCACCTTCATGGTACTTGCTCCCGACGGAAAGATCGTACAGGATCTCATGCCGAGGATACAGAATAAGGAAGAGGTACAGGCATATATAGACGAGACGCTTAAGAAAAACGATATGGACCGTACCGAACTTAACAAGACAAAATCAGGCTGTGAGCTTAAAGGCGTGACTTGTATAAATCCGGTAAACGGAAAGGAAGCAAAGCTTTTCATCGGTGATTTCGTTCTGGCAAGCTACGGTACCGGTGCGGTAATGGCCGTTCCTTCACATGACCAGCGTGACTTTGAGTATGCCGTTGCACACAATATCCCTATGCAGCAGGTAATTGACGGCAGGGACGTTTCGGAATGTGCATTTGAAAAACAGGACTACCTTGGTAAGGGATGCAGGCTCATTAATTCTGAAGAATTTACCGGCTTTACTGTTGAAGAGGCAAAGGTTGCCATAACAGATAAGCTTGTAAAGATGGGAGTTGCAAGAAAGACAACAAACTATCATTTCAGAGAGTGGATATTTGCGCGCCAGCGTTACTGGGGAGAACCTGTTCCCATCGTTTTCCTTGAGGACGGAAGCATACATGTACTCGATGATGACGAGCTGCCGCTCATACTGCCCGAGCTGGAGGATTACAAGGGCAGGAACGGAAAGGCACCTTTGGAGAATGCAACGGAGTGGAAACAGTACGAACACAACGGCTTAAAGGGTGTAAGGGAAACTTCAACCATGCCGGGCAGCGCCGGATCGAGCTGGTATTTCTTAAGATACATTGATCCGGATAATGACAAAGAATTTGCCAATCAGGAGCTCTTGAAGCACTGGATGCCGGTAGATCTTTATATAGGAGGACCTGAGCACGCGGTAGGACACCTCATGTATTCGAGGATATGGAACAGATATCTGTATGACAAGGGACTGGCGCCTACGAAGGAACCGTTTAAAAAGCTGGTACACCAGGGAATGATTCTCGGTGAAAACGGAATAAAAATGGGCAAGCGTTTTCCGGATTACGTGGTTAATCCAAGCGATATAGTAAGGGATTACGGCGCTGACACATTAAGGCTTTACGAGATGTTCATGGGACCTTTGGAGGTGAGCAAGCCGTGGAGCCAGCAGGGTGTTGAGGGCGCAAGGAGGTTTATAAACCGCGTATTCACATTCTTTACAACTAAAGAGAATATAACGGACGATCCGGTTCCCGCTCTTGATAAGCTGTATCACAAGACCGTTAAGAAGGTCACGGATGATTTTGAAAAGCTTGCTTTTAATACGGCGATATCACAGATGATGATCTTTGTAAACGGATTGTACAAGGAAGGAAAATGCCCGCGGGATTATGCTGACAGCTTTGTAAAGATGTTTTCATGCATATGTCCGCATGCCGGAGAGGAAATATGGCAAAGCCTTGGGCATCCCGATACACTTGCCTATGAGGCATGGCCCTCTTACGATGAAACCATGTGCAAGGATGATACGGTTGAGATTGGCGTTCAGGTAAACGGCAAGGTGAAGGGTACCGTGGAGATCGCTGTTGATGAGGAAAAAGAAACGGCACTTGAAATGGCCAGGGCGGTCGAATCGGTTGCCAAGGCGATTGAAGGAAAGACGACAGTCAAAGAGATCTATGTACCGGGCAAAATAATAAATATAGTGGTTAAGTAAGCTGATGAGTCAGAGAACTTTTTCTCTGACTCATTTTTTTGATCAGTAAGTAAAACCGTTCCCATAGACTCATTTTGACAATGATATGGGATAAAACACAAGATATGCACATTATAACTTGATTTTTCCGCAATATATAGTTAAAATAACTGTGTATGTTCAGACAATGAGGGGTAGTGTCTAAATTTAGTATAAGGGTTTGAATAATGAAAAAGAAGAAGAAGGCAGGAGGCGGCGACCTGGCAAGGAAGGTGCTGAGGTTAATATGTGGACTGGCTGCCGTGGCCTGTCTTGGATATTTTGCTTATTATTGTTATCAGTCGGGAGGTTCGACCGAAAAGGCTGAAAAGCTGGCTGTTGTAAAGGATAACGACAAGGTAAACGAAATGCTTCCTCCGACCGTTCATGTTGATGAAGTTGAGGAAGCGCCTCCAATGCTTGATGAATTCAATGCTCTGTATCTTAAGAACAGGAGCATTGTGGGATGGATAAGGATCGAGGGAACTTCGATCGATTATCCGGTTATGCAGTCAAGTAATGAGGATTATTATCTTGACCATAATTTTGATCAGAAAAAGGATAATAACGGCTCTATCTTTATAGACAGTGACTGCAGCATATGGCCGAGGAGCCAGAACCTGATAATCTACGGACATAACATGAAATCCGGAAAGATGTTTGGGACTCTTGATAAATATAAGGATAAGAGTTACTGGGAAAAACATCCCCTGATAGGTTTCGATACCCTGTATGAAAAGGGTGAATATCAGGTAATGTATGTATTTAACGAAGTGGTTCATGAGGAAGCGGAAGTCGCATTTAAGTATTACCAGTTTGTCGATGCGAATTCCGCTCAGGAGTATAAATCAAACATGGATGAGATGGCGGCGATGTCATTATATGACACCGGAGTTGAATCATATTACGGCGACAGCCTTATCACACTGTCAACCTGCGACTACTCGGAAGGCTCGGAACGTTTTGTTGTCGTTGCAAGGAAAGTCGATTAATTAAAAGGTCCAAAGGTAAGGGGAGAAAAATGGCAAACGGTAATAACAAAAGCACTTCAGGTAAGGTTTCCGTTAAGAAAAGAAAACTGAGGATGAGAAAGAGGGCAAGGAGGACGATAGCATCGCTCCTCATGGTTTCTGCGCTCGTAATCTCACTTATTCCTACACAGCAGAAGACCCAGGCATATGTTGACACCGAACAGATACTCAACTTTGAAAGCGTTATTAACGATTATTCGATCATAAAGGAAAATGATACCAAGGTGCCTGTGAGTGATAAGAACATTGCATACGCATTCCCGTATAAAGGCGATGTCGAGACAATAAACGGGCATACATATTATAAGATCGACAGGGATAATATGACCGATCCGAATAAGATCCCGTATCCTGTTTTCAACCTTTCGGTTACGAGTGATATCGACTGTACCATTAATCTTTTTTACGGATATGATATTCCTTTTAACGGTCCCGTGGATCTTTCTCAGGGCGCCTGTTATAACAAGGACAAAGGCAGCGCCGAGGAAAAGGTTGAATTTTTCAATGAAGACAATACTTTAAGATATGTTCAGGAAAACATATATAATCCGATCACTTTTGGTGACGGAGATAATGTTCAGACTGCGATCGTGAACTATTATAAAGTAACTGTATATGAAGTACCGCCTGAAGATCCTGATGGTTCTGCCGAAAATGCGCAGGCTGAAGAAAATGGACAAGAGGATGGTCAGGCCACAGATCCTAATGAAGGTCAGGATGAAGCGGGTGAAACAACAGGCGGTGAAGAGGGCGGCCAGGATGTAAGCGGTGATGCTTCAGGTGAAACCGATACAGATGATGAAGGGGAGGATACAGCACAGGCCGGTCCGGAAAGTGAGGGAGAAGGCGGTGATGCTGCTCTGGGCGATACCGAAGAGGATGGTGCAGCAGATAAGATAGTAGATACCTTCTATGCCTGCGGCGAAATTGCTAACATCACTTATATCGCAGACGGTGCTTTTGAGGATAACAGCCATGTGACCAGTATCAATTTATCGCAGACCAACTTAAAAAAGATAGGTAACAGGGCTTTTGCAGGATGCGGACTTAAAAGCATCATTTTTGGCAATAAGCTTGCGAGTATAGGCCGCGAAGCTTTCAGCGGCTGTAATTCGCTTTCTTCAGTCACTTATTCGAATGACGGAAATACATTAAGCATAATAGGAGACGGTGCTTTTAAGGGATGCAGTTTTAGCGAGATGATCCTGCCCGATATTGACAACCTTTATATCGGCGCGGGTGCCTTTTATGAGTGCAATCAGCTTGCCAGCATAGACAGCATGTTCTCCAAATTTGCTAATTCGGGGCACAAGGTATATGTAGGACCTTATGCATTTGCTTCGACAAACTTAACAAACGTTACCATGTATGAGAATCTTATAAGCGTAAACGACAATGCCGAGGATAAAAAGGATAAAAAGGGTTACGATTATCAGGGACTCTTCGCAGGCTGTACAAACCTTACAAGAGTGGCACTGCCTGCAAATTACGGAACCGATACATATACGGGAAATGCAGGCTCGCATAAGCTCGGAAAGTATATGTTCCACAATTGTAAAAATCTTACGAGGCTTAAGTTCAGCGGTCGTAATGCAGAGCCTTACGATGATTTCCAGTTTATAACAGAATCCACGCTTGCTTATGCCATGAAGTATCATAAGGATCATCCGGATAGTGAGGATTATAAGAAAGCGACCGTTGCGAGTACCTTTGTTATAGAAGGTCCCAACCCTTATCCGTCCGAAGCGGCCGCTCATGAAAGCGCACGGAGGTATTCCAATACCTACAATTACGATTATGTTGATGATACACATCCCGGGATACTGGAACTTTTGATGGGAGGCTATATAATCAATTTCAGCGGCAGCAAAACAGGAGAAGGTTTTAACGGTGCGATCAACGGGATAGAACCGACCGAAACCGCGGAACCGGAGCTTCCGATCCCTTCTGATATAGGCGATTATCATATCACATCCATCGGTAACGGAAATAAGAGTGCTTATATTACCGACGGGAAGGCAAAAGCTTATGCGGACTATCTTAAGATACTTACGATACCGGACAGTGTGACGACTATAGGAAATAAGGCTTTCAGCGGAGCCCCAGGCCTTGAAAAACTGTATATCAACACAAACGGGATTACGCTTGGTGATTCTGCGTTCGAGAATGATGCGGCACTTATTTACGTAAGGTTTAAACAGGTTACCGAGGCGGAAGGCAGTGAGGGTGAGACCAAGATAGGAGCAAAGTGTTTCAAGGGCTGTAAAAGCCTGCTTGAGGTTGATCTGCGCGATGACCGATACGATTCGGACAGGATAATAGATGTAAACGTTACATCTGTCGGTGATCAGGCATTTAAAACCGGAAGGGAAAATATTTTTGTGGATAAAGATCTGCTTGAGGCAGGTCTTAACAGCCTGGGAAGCGATATACGCCCTTTTGAGAAAAATGACGGGTTCTGGCTCATCATCAAAGGCAAGATGGATCCTGAGTACGCACCTTACCGTTTCGCGCTGGGTCTTGACAAGAGCGAGACAAAAGGCGGTACAACGTCACTGGATTCATCGGAAATATATCTTGACGGCGCGGCTGATGACGCAAACAAGGTAAGTGAGAAGGTTAACAGCTATATTACTTATGCTTCGGGTAATCCCGCCAACATTTCGGCCCGGTATAATGATGATTCGGCAAAGGGTGATAAGGGCGTGACTCTGATCACATACCCTTCAACAGAGACCATGGTGGGAATCGATAAGAGCGGTAATCCCGTAAAGATAAGCAACATTATCAAAAAGCGAAACGGAGGACAGACTCCTTCGCAGACTGAAATGGATATCATTAAGAATCTTGTGACTATTACGGTACCCGAAGGCATCGAACTGCTGGATGAAGCCGTTAACACCGGCATCAGTTACGGAGAGTACGCAGACAAGGATTACATGAGGTCAATATCGGGAAATACGGTATATGACGGCAACTATGTATACAAGATAAACCTTAATGTTACATCGCTGCCCGATGAGGAAGGTATTTTTAAGAATGATATATATCTTGAAAAGATCAGCTTCGAGCAGAATGTAAAGGATATCGGAACCCTTCCCTTCCTGTTTGATTATGACAAGGATAACTATGACTGGGTAAACGGAAGGCCGGACAGCAGCCTGCATGAAGTAAGCTTCAGTTTGAATGAAGGAAAATACGAAGATGCGACTGTGGAAGATCCGTATTTCTGGTGCACGAACGGCATAGTATACAGTTATAACGGCAAGGATACAACACTAGAAGAAGTCCTGTACGGAAGGGGTAATGAGAATAATTTAAAGGATATAGGTGATAACTGGATCACACAGGATAATGATCATGACATTTCAAAGGTTACACAGATAGCCGAAAGTGCCTTTAAGAATTGTCCGTATTTACGGTTTGTTGATCTTACAAGCGCCCATAAGCTCAAATCAATACCGGATAAATGCTTTAATAACTGTCCAAACCTTACGCAGATATGGCTTCCGGAAAGTGTTAACAACATCGGTGCCGAAGCGTTCAGTAATCTGCATGATGATTATCAGGTATATATCTACGGTAAGGAAGTATATATAAATCCGACAGCATTCAACAAGAAACAGGAGCCGGTAATACACGGCTATCTTGACAGTTCGGCACAGCGCTATGCCAAGGATAATAAGATCCATTTTATACCGCTTGACGGAGAACAGTGTGAAGTATTCTTCTATGATGTGGATGATAACGGTAACTGGGTGATCATCCGGCCTTCAGGTCAGACCGAGGATTCCCAGTGGGTTGATTACGAAAAGAGTCCGAAGGTACCAAAGGATCCGGAAAAGGAAGGCTATACCTTTGTTGAATGGAAAGTATTCCCTCCTACTTGTAAGAGTACGATAGATAAGATAGTTGAAAACCCGACGATCTTCTTCGCAAGTTATAAAGAAGATTCAACAACGACCAGTTCGTCCAGTTCGAGTTCGACCGACACTACTTCAAGTTCATCGTCAAGCTCTTCAAGTTCATCGTCATCTTCGACAAAGAAGAGCAGCAGCTCAAGCAGTAAGAGCTCTTCAAGTACAAATAAGAGTTCTTCGAACAAGGGAAGCAGCAGCTCATCAAGTACGGGCTCACTTATTAATTCGTCAACGGTGCCTATTATTATAAGCGGTTATGCATCGGCACCGGCCGCGGCGGCTGCTGATCCGGGAACCGTAGCCGGAAATACGGGCACTGTCAATATTACTCCCACAACGGGTAATACGGGAGGAAAAACAAGTATCGTATCAAACACGAGAGGTATTACGGATACCGGAAAAATGTCGGCAAATGTCAACGGTTCTTCAGATAATTATGTGGTGAAGATCAGTGAGACC
>JAILJC010000061.1 GCA_024694965.1 Lachnospiraceae bacterium | reverse complement strand
CCTTATTATAACGGCCGTAAATATCGTCGGCGGCATAATAATGGGTATGACAAGGGGCGGCCTGCCTTTTCAGGAAGCTCTTCAGAAATATGCGATCCTTACGATAGGTGACGGCCTCGTATCGCAGATACCTTCACTTGTTATCTCATTGTCAACCGGTATTCTTGTAACCAAGGGCGGCAAGGAGGCCGATTTCGGAAGCATTATCGTAAAGCAGCTTTTCGGTATGCCCAGGGCATTGTATATAACAGGCGGGATACTGGCCTTTCTCGGTATTTTTACGCCCCTTAACCTGCTTTTGTTTGTGGGCTTCGGTGCCATCTTTATCGTGTGCGGACGTATGGTTGCAAATACATTGGAGGAAGCCAAGGTGGAGGCAGCTGTTGATGAGAGTGAGGTCGAAGCCGAGGAAATAAGAAAGCCCGAAAATGTTGTATCCCTTCTGCAGGTTGATCCTATCGAGCTTGAATTCGGTTACGGTATCATCCCTCTGGCGGATGTAAACCAGGGCGGCGATCTTCTTGACAGGGTAGTAATGATAAGGCGTCAGGTAGCGCTTGAACTCGGTACGGTAGTGCCTATCATACGACTAAGAGATAACATACAGCTTAATCCGAACCAGTATATCATAAAGATAAAGGGCATTCAGGTAAGCGAAGGCGAGATACTGTTTGACCATTACATGGCGATGAATCCGGGCTATGTTGAGGAGGAAATATCGGGAATCCCTACCTTTGAACCGTCATTCAACCTTCCGGCGACATGGATAACCGAATCGCAGCGTGAACGTGCCGAGAGCCTCGGTTATACGGTAGTAGATCCTCCGTCGATCATTGCCACACACCTTACGGAAGTCATCAGGCAGCATATTGCCGAACTGCTTACAAGACAGGATGTTCAGAACCTTGTTAACAATATCAAAGAATCAAATCCTTCGCTTGTCGACGAGCTTACTCCGAAGCTTCTCGGACTCGGCGAGATCCAGAAGGTATTGCAGAACCTGCTTAAGGAAGGTATTTCAATAAGGGATCTGCTTACGATTTTTGAGACGCTGGCCGACCATGCCGTTGTTTCAAGGGACACGGATATACTTACGGAATATGTAAGGCAGAGCCTTAAGAGGGCTATTTCTTCCAAATATTTTACGGTGGGTGAGCCGACTCAGGTTATAACTTTGGATCCCAAGATCGAGCAGGAGATAATGGGCAGCGTAAAACAGACGGAGCAGGGAGCTTATCTGACACTTGATCCGGAGAGGACAAGGCTTATATTGGGTTCGGTGAAGGCCGAGACGGATAAGCTTGAAAAGCTGGGCAAGGCCCCGATAATCATAACCTCTCCGATCGTGAGGATGTATTTTAAAAAGCTGACTGAGGATACATTCGGAGATCTTATAGTGATCTCATATAATGAAGTTGATACAAACGTTGAATTACAATCTGTTGGGATGGTAACAGCCTAATGATAATCAAGAAGTTTCAGGGAAAAACCGAGGAAGAAGCGACACAGCTCGCAAAAAAGGAGCTTGGGTCTTCCGTGGTCATAATGAACGTAAGGACCGTTAAGAAGAAAGGTCTTCTGGCGCTGTTTAAAAAGCCGGTGATCGAAGTCACCGCAGCACTTGAAGATGAACCCGAGCGTACTTCCTATAAACCCATCCTTCCTGCAGCGACTCAAAGAAAGCCTGCCGCAGCAGTAAAGGAGGAAAGCGAAGCCGGCCGTAAGTTCGATGTCATAGCAGATGATGATACAGCACCTTCACAAAAGGCAGTAAAAAGCGATTCCGTGGAATCGCTTGAGGAAAAGCTTGAAAGCCTGCATCTGCTTATCGAAAAACAGATGCAGAAAGAGGCTGGCGAGGTTGACTTTGAATCGGATACCGATGAGCAGATGGCATTTTTCAAGCTTATCTACAATACACTTATCGATAATGAAGTGGATGAAAAGTACGCAAACGAGATAATAGACGAGCTTGACAAGATCCGTAAACCCGGATCGGGTATAGACCTGTTTCTTGCCAATATCTATCAGAAGATGATCCTCCAGTTCGGACAGCCTGCATCGATAACACCCGCATCTGAAGGTGCAAAGCTGGTTTTCTTCATCGGCCCGACAGGTGTCGGTAAGACAACGACCATCGCAAAGATAGCAAGCCGCTTAAATGTCGATGACAAGAAGAAAGTGGCATTGCTTACTACGGATACATACAGGATCGCCGCGGCTGAACAGCTTCGCACTTACGCAAATATACTTGATGCTCCTTTCAGGGTCATATATACCGAGGATGAAGTGAAGTCGGCACTTGATGATTTTAAATCATACGATTACATACTGGTAGATACTGCCGGACATTCACATCATAATGAGGCACAGAAGAACAGCATGAAGGAATTCCTTCATTGTGTAGACGATATAATAGAAAAAGAGGTTTATCTTGTAGTCAGCGCAACAACAAAATACCGCGATCTTTTAAGCATAGCGGATGCTTATACCGAAATGACGGATTACAAGCTTATCTTTACAAAGCTTGACGAAACGACAACACTCGGCAATCTGTTCAATTTAAAAAAGCATACGGGAGCGCAGATGTCCTATATTACGTGCGGACAGAACGTTCCGGATGATATAGAGCAGTTCAGCCCGCAGAATACCGTTAAGCAGCTACTGGGAGGCAGATGATATGGATCAGGCATCACAGCTTAGAAATATCATAAAGATGAATGCCCAGGTACAGCGGCCGACGGCAAGGGTCATCACGGTCACCAGCGGTAAAGGCGGAGTAGGGAAGTCGAATGTTTCGATCAACCTTGCCGTTCAGTTAAGAAGGCTGGGACAGCGGGTCATCATTTTCGATGCGGATTTCGGACTTGCCAATATTGAGGTAATGTTCGGTGCAATACCGCGCCATAACCTCGGTGATCTGATTTATCAGGGCAAGAATATAAGGGAGATAATTACGCAGGGACCGATGGATATAGGCTTTATTTCGGGAGGTTCCGGAATTGCCGGACTTACAAACCTGGGCCGTGATTATATCAATTATCTGATACAGAACCTGGCGGAGCTTGATATGCTGGCAGATGTGATCATAATCGATACCGGTGCGGGAATCTCGGATGCAGTGATCGAATTCCTTGTGGCCAGCGGTGAAGTGCTTCTTGTCACTACTCCGGAGCCTACATCCATTACGGACTCGTATTCTCTGCTGAAGGCGCTGAACAGGCATGTAAGATTCAGCAGGGAGATGACCACGATAAAGGTCATCGCCAATAAAGTAAGGAGCCCTGAGGAGGGACAGCAGCTGTATAACAAGCTTAATGCGGTTGTAAGCCGGTATCTTAAGATCCCGATAAAGTATCTTGGATACGTACCGGAGGATCAGCAGCTTGTAAAAGCGGTAATGCAGCAGACCCCGATTTCCATAGATAACCCGAATGCAAAGAGTGCGAGGGCTTTTGAGAACCTTGCAATGACACTTACAAACAATGCAATGGACGGGACGTTCAGGAAACACGGTATGACCGGCTTTTTTGCCAATATGGTAAGGGGAATAAAAAGCAGGGAGTGGCAATAACAGTTTAAGAGGAGAGAGGATATGCTATCAAAGTACGTCAAACTGGGAGACAAGCTGGAGCTTGAGACCATCGGCAATTCAAAGGACAGGAACGAATTCTCGGAAAAGAAGAATTACAGAAGCCAGGTATACGATATAATTTCCGAGGATCAGATTAAGATCGCCATGCCAATGGAGCAGGGAAAGGTAATACTGCTTCCGGTGGACGGTGAGTACAATATCTGCTTCTACACTCAATCGGGCCTGTATCAATGCCTTGCAAGAGTGATCGACAGGTATAAATCCGACAACATTTTTGTCCTTGTTATGGAGCTGACCACAGATATACGGAAATACCAGAGAAGGGAGTATTACCGTTTGAACTGTGTCCTGGATATGAAAGCCAGCAATGTGACTCCGGGAGAAAAACAGCCGTCGGGAGTTGAACAGGTGCATTTCCTTGATACCGATATAACTTTCAGTAACGGTACAATGGTGGATATAAGCGGCGGAGGGGCGCGCTTTATCTCCAGGGTACAGTATCCCAAGGGGAGCAATATCCAGTTTACGTTTTCACTGTTCGTAAACGGAAAACTGACGGAGTATAAACTACTCGGACGTGTATTGTATTCGGAAGAGCTTGCAAGCAGAGCCGGTTCGTTTGAACACCGTATCCAGTTCATAAACATCATGAATGACGAGAGAGAAAGCATAATTAAGTTTATTTTTGAAGAGGAAAGGAAAATAAGACGCAGGGAGAAGGGATGAAAAATTGAAGAAGAAAATTCTTATCATAGATGACTCTGCACTTATGAGAAGGGTCCTCTGTGATATAATCAATTCAGATGACAGATTTGAAGTAGCCGAATATGCCGTGGACGGTGCGGACGGCTTCAAAAAGTTATGTGCCAAGACATATGATGCGGTCGTTTTGGATGTGTATATGCCCAAGATGACCGGCCTTGAGCTTCTTAAGGAAATGCAGAAGAGCAAGGTATATGCAAACGTTCTAATGGCAAGTACCACGACGGGAGAGGGCGCCAAGGAAACAATGATGGCCCTTGACCTGGGAGCGGTCGATTTTATAAAAAAGCCTGAGAACGTTGCGGATGCAAGGCATGAGGACTTTAAGAAACGATTCCTTGACCTGCTTGATGTTGTGACCAAGGCCAGCAGTAATTACATGGCTAAGGCAGGCCAGCAAAGCTCCGCTTTAGCCGGAAAGAGCTCAACCTTTGTTTCAAGGTACGATGTGAATTTCCATTCAAAGCCGGGTGCTGCCAGGGAGCAGGCAAGGCCCGCAGGTGGTATCACGGGAGCCGGAAATACTGCCGCTGCCGGAAAAAACGATGGTGCAGCAAAGCAGTATCCCAAGGTACCGGGCAAGAAGATCGTGGCTATCGCATCTTCGACAGGAGGCCCGAAAGCGTTGCAGGAAGTGATACCAAGGCTTCCTAAGGACCTTAAGGCACCGGTGATGCTCGTCCAGCATATGCCGAAGGGATTCACGGCTTCACTCGCCAGCAGGCTCAATGAATTGAGTGAGCTTACGGTAAGCGAGGCGAAGGAAGGCGAAACACTGGTAAACGGACATGTATACATCGCCCCCGGAGGAGCACATTTAAAGGCGGGCAGGAATGCGGGGACACTGAAGATCCATCTTTCGGATGAGCCTTCAAGGGAAGGCGTCAAACCCTGTGCCAACTACATGTATGAATCTCTTATCAATTCGGGCTTTGATGAAGTTGTCTGTGTCGTTTTGACAGGAATGGGCTGTGACGGTACCGCAGGTATAGTCGAGCTCAAAAAGAAGCAGAAGGTACGTGTTATCGCGCAAAGCGGAGAAAGCTGCACCGTATACGGAATGCCAAGAAGCATAGTGGACGGAGGGCTTGCCGATGAGGTTGTCCCTCTTGCGCAGGTAGCGGATCAAATTATTAAGAACGTGGGGGTATGTTAGCCATGGATGTTAATCAGTATTTGGAGATCTTTCTTGACGAAACCAACGAACATTTGCAGAGCCTCAGCGATCAGTTGATGATTCTTGAGAATGAGCCCGAGAACGAGGATACCATCAATGAGATATTCCGTGCGGCACATTCGCTTAAGGGAATGGCCGGTACTATGGGCTACAAGAGGATGCAGGCTCTCACCCATGACATGGAAAACGTGTTCTCGGAGATTAGGAACGGCAAGATGAAGGTTACGAGCCAGCTTGTCGATGTTCTGTTCCAGACTCTTGATGCTCTTGAAGAGTATAAAAACACGATCCAGGAAACGCAGGACGAGGGTACCAATGATAATGCTGCGATAATCCAGGCGCTTCAGAAATGTCTGGACGAAGGTACCGGCGCACCTGCCGAGGAAAAGCCGAAGGAAAAGAAGGAGGAGGCCCCCGCAGCCGCTTCCGATGCTGATTCGGGCGACGGCGGTGATAAGAAATGGAAGAAGATAAACCTCCAGGAGCACGAGATAAATGCAATAAAGGAAGCCGAAGAGAAGAAGATGAAAATATACGGCTGCACCGTGTTTGTGCAGGAGTCGTGTATCCTTAAGGCTGCCAGGGCATTTCTTGTGTTCAAGGCGATCGAAGAAATGGGTGAGATAATCATATCGGATCCTTCGACGCAGGATATTGAAGATGAGAAGTTTGACTTTGATTTCAGTCTTTATATAGTAAGTGCGGAACCCTACGAAAAGATAGCGGAAGCCATAAAGAGTGTATCCGAGATCGACAGGGTTGTCGGAGAAAAGATCGAGATAGAAGATATACTCGAAGGAGCACAGGCAGAAACAAAGGCCGCTGAAGAGGAAGCCGCACCGCAGGCACAGGAAGAAACCAAACCGGCAGTTCATGAGCCCGCAGCAGCCGCAGCACCGGCTCAGGGAGCGGGCGCAGCTCCGGCCAAGAAACAGACCCCGGGCAAGCCGGTTGTTAATCGTACAGTCAGGGTAGATATCGAAAAGCTTGATGTGCTGATGAACCTTGTCAGTGAGCTTATCATAGCAAAGAACTCACTGGTTTCATACAGCAGCGGCGGGCAGGCCGGCAATAATTCAAGCTTCAATGAGCAGATAGAATATCTTGAAAGCGTTACCACAAACCTTCATGAATCCGTAATGAAGGTAAGGATGGTACCCATCGAGAGCATAACGACCAAATTCCCGAGAATGATAAGGGATCTGTCAAAGAAGCTCAACAAGAAGATGGAGCTGTATATGTCCGGTGAGGACACCGAGCTTGACCGTACCGTTGTCGATGAGATAGGCGATCCGCTTATGCATATGCTTCGTAATTCGGCAGACCACGGTCTTGAGTCGGCTGAGGAAAGGATCGCAAACGGCAAGGATCCCGTTGGTTCCATTTTCCTGGATGCATATCAGGATGGTAACAATGTTGTAATCGAAGTTAAGGATGACGGTAAAGGAATAGATGTTGAGGCCGTTAAGCGCAAGGCAATAGAGCGCGGCACGATAACTCCCGAGCAGGGCGAGACGATGAGCAGCAAGGAGATAATCGACCTTCTTTTCCTGCCCAGCTTTTCAACTGCCAAGGTTGTTTCGGATGTATCCGGAAGGGGCGTGGGTCTCGATGTTGTTAAGAGCAAGATTGAAGCGCTTGGCGGTGATGTCAGCGTTAAGACGAAGCTCGGTGAGGGTTCAACCTTCTCGATAAGGCTTCCGCTTACGCTCGCGATCATCCAGGCTCTCATGGTTATCGTCGGAGGAGAAAAGTATGCGATCTCTCTCGGCTCGATAGATACCATAGAGGATATCAGTGTGGATGAGATCAAATATGTTGAGGCCAAGGAAGTTATCAACCTGCGCGGTAACGTAATCCCCATCGTAAGGCTGCATGAAGTGCTCGGACTTGAAGCTCCCGAGGAGAACCGTGACAGCATGATAGTTGTCATTGTTAAGAAGGGCGACCAGTATGCAGGCCTTGTGGTTGATGAACTGATAGGACAGCAGGAGATCGTTATCAAGTCGTTAGGCAAATATATTAACTGTACAAGCCGTATGATCAGCGGTGCTACCATACTTGGTGATGGTGAAGTTGCGCTTATCATCGATGCTAATTGTCTTATATAGGAGGAGGGGTCGACATGGATGAAATAAGTTTAATGAACAATGAATATGACACCACCCAGTATATTGTTATCAATATAGGTGACGAGCAGTACGGTATTGATATCAAGTATGTGGATAATATCGTGCGCATGCAGAAGATCACAAGGGTTCCAAATTGTCAGGAGTATTTTAAGGGCGTTATCAATTTGAGGGGTGAAGTTGTCCCCGTAATGAGCTTCAGGATGAAGGTTGGTCTGCCGGAAACAGAGCTCACGAATAAAACAAGGATAATCATTATAAAGCTCGAGCCAAATGCACCTGTTGGAATAATAGTGGATGCGGTAAGAGAGGTTGTAACACTCGGTGAAAATAATGTGGATGAGGCTGCAAAGAGCAGCACGTCAAATGATCCGAGTTATATTAACGGGATCGGAAAGTGCGGGGAAACGCTGATCTCTCTGCTTGATCTTAATGTAGTCATATCCGAGAAGGAGAAGGAATGATCGGATGACTTTACCGAGAATCGGGGTGAATTATGTCTAGAATTGATTTGAATAATATGGATGGAATGTATTTTGACATTCTCAGTGAGATCGGAAACATAGGTGCCGGAAATGCCACAACTGCTCTGGCACAGATGTTAAATACCAAGGTCGATATGAAGGTTCCCAAGGTCGAGCTGCTTGAGTTTTCGCAGGTCGGTGAAGCCATGGGCGGCGAGGAGCAGCTTATGGCCGGTATATATCAGATAGTGGAAGGTGATATTACCGGAAGCATCATGTTCCTTTTGGAGGAGAAGTCCGCGATCACCCTTATAAGCAAGCTTATGGGAACTCCCGAGGTAGACAATGCGTTTGAATTCGGAGAGATGGAACATTCTGCTCTTAAAGAGATCGGAAACATCATTACCGGATCATATCTATCTTCATTGTCAACACTTACGAACCTTAAGATAATAGCATCGATCCCTGCGATAAGCATCGATATGTGCGGTTCCATACTTAGTGTTCCCGCAATTGAATTCGGAGCTGTAGGAGATAAGATGCTGCTTATTCAGACCGAGTTTTCGGATGATGTTAAGCTTACCGGCTTCTTTATCCTGGTACCCGATCTTGAATCATATGATAAGATATTAAGTTCACTTGGAATGTAGTGAGGCGAAGTTATGAGTGAAATGATAAAAGTCGGCATGGCTGATCTTAAGTTATGTATCAGTCCCAATGCCATTACCACTCTGGGGTTGGGGTCATGTGTCGGAATAGCACTTAGAGACCCGATAACCAAGATAGGCGGACTTGCTCATATAATGTTACCTGACAGTACAAAGATAACCAATAATCAATGTATTGCAAAGTTTGCGGATACAGGCATTGCGGAACTTGTACGTATCATGGTAGAGGCCGGTGCATCAAGAAACAGGCTGGTCGCCAAAATTGCGGGCGGAGCGCAGATGTTCGCTCTTCCCGGCAAATCGGAAACTATAGCGGTGGGAGCAAGAAATGCTGAGGCTGTAGTCAAGATACTCGGTGAGATGAAGATACCGATCTTGGCCAGGGATACCGGGGACAGCTACGGTAGAACTGTAGAGTTTTTCCCTGAAACGGGCGATTTTATAATCAAGGCTATAGGAAAGGAAATTAAGAAAATCTGACGCTGCTATCATGAATACAAAGAAGATACCATTATTCATAATGCTGCTTGCAGGTGCTGTAGCCTGTATAGTTACATATCTGGATCACTACAATCTTCATGATATGCTGGTTGTTCTTCTTGCCGTACTGATCATCTTTCTGATAGTAGGTCTGATAGTTAAGAAGATACTTGATAAGTTTGAAATATCAAATAATGATTCGGTGGATGATGAAGGCGAAGTAGTGGAGAAACCGGTGGATGAGGCTGAAGGAAGTCCGGAAGCTGCCGCTTTGGGTGATGAAGAAGCAGCAGACGGCACACAGGCCGATACGATGGCGCAAGAGGGAAACGATCAGGAACAGGAAGTATAGATCAATTGTAATCGGGGTGCGACATGGACGACGCAGGAAGGCAGAAGCTTTGGGCTGATTATGCCAAGAATCCGACCCGTGAGCTTCGGGAAAACATAATATTGGAATATGCGCCGCTGGTAAAGGTTGTTGCCGGACGCCTGTCGATGTACCTTGGTTACAACGTTGAATATGATGACCTGGTAAGCTACGGTATATTCGGTTTGATCGATGCGATCGATAAGTTCGATGCCTGCAAGGAAGTTAAGTTTGAAACATATGCAAGCTTAAGGATCCGGGGAGCTATCCTTGACCAGATAAGGAAAATGGACTGGATTCCGAGGACGGTAAGGAAGAGGCAGCGTGATATATCAAATGCGATAAAGGAAATAGAAACACGCACCGGAAGGGCCGCTACCGATGAGGAGATATCGCTTGAACTTGGGATAACCTCCGAGGAATACGATGACTGGCAGTCCCAGATGAAGGTTACAAACATTATCTCGCTGGATGAGTTTACCGAATCCGGCGGAGGCGATATAAGCGAAAGCAGTACGGTATCGCGTTATGAACTTCCTGAGGAAGCTATTGAGAAAGAGGAATTAAAGGTAATGCTTCAGGAAGCCCTGACGCTGCTGACTGACAAAGAGAGACAGGTCATTTTGATGTATTATTATGAGGATCTGACTCTTAAGGAAATAAGCAATGTACTTGAGGTTTCAGAGTCGAGGGTATCCCAGCTTCATACGAAGGCTCTCGGCAAGATGAAGGTAAAAATGGGAAAATATATGGGGATACTTGTAAACGCTTGATGACAATGGGGGACTTTTATGGGAGATTACAATGCTTATTTCAGGGTTACTATAAAAAGTGACGGGACATATGTTGATCTGATCCCGCCGACAGGGGAAGGTGAAGCTCTTGAGTTTTCCGAAATGCAGGAGTACATGCAGATTCACGGATTTATTATTGACAAAGCGGCCGTTGCAAGGGCCATAAAGGAAGCGGAGGGACAGCCCTGCTCCGTTAAGATAGATCCCAGGGTGAGTGCGGAGATCCCCGAAAGCTACAGGCTTGATATAGCCGAGGATAATATGTCCTGCAGAGTGCGCTTTTTTGCGCCGTCCGAAAAGGGAGCAGCGCTTCAAAAGGAAGAACTGATAAAGGACCTTAAGTTTAAGAAAGTAACATTCGGAATAAAGAATGATGTGATAGATTCGTTTTTCAACGACAGGCATTACTGTACCACGTATGTGATAGCGGAAGGTAAGCCGGTCAGGGAAGGTACCGACGGACGTATAGAGTATAATTTTAATACCAATCCAGATCTGAAGCCTACATTAAAAGAGGACGGAACGGTTGATTTCTTCAACCTCAATCTTATAAGCCCCTGTAAGGAAGGGGACGTACTGGCAAAACTCATACCGGCCGATAAAGGTGATGACGGTGTGAATATCCTGGGTGCTTATGTTTCACCAAAGGAAGTAAAAGAGCCCAAATTCGGATATGGAAGAAATATCAAAGTATCCGAAGACGGTCTGGAACTTATATCTGAGATAAGCGGAAATGTTATGCTTGTCGAAGATAAAGTGTTTGTTTCGAATATCTATGAGGTAAACGATGTAGACACCTCAACCGGAAATATTGAATATGACGGCGATGTGCATGTAAGAGGCAATGTTAATGCCGGATTCAGCTTAAAGGCAACCGGAAATGTTGAGGTCAGGGGTGTCGTTGAGGGTGCCTACGTGGAAGCCGGAGGCGATATAATCATCGCGCGCGGAATGAACGGGATGAGCAAGGGTAAGCTGGTTGCCGGAAGAAATGTGGTATCCAAGTTCATTGAAAATTCCAGGGTGGAGGCCGGCGGATATATTCATTCGGAGGCAATACTCCACAGTGATATCGTATCAAAGAGCGATGTCGTGGTGACGGGCAAAAAGGGCTTTATTACAGGCGGAAGCATCAAGGCTCTCGGCAATGTCGAAGCCAAGATTATCGGATCGACAATGGGAGTTGATACGGATATCCAGGTAGGTGCTGATCCCACGATAAAGCTTAAGGCGGCAAGCATGCAGCAGGAGATTGCCGAAAGCAACAAGAAGCTTAACGGTATAAAGCCCGTACTTGTGACTCTTACTATGAGGATGAAGAAGGGCGACAAGTTAACGCCTGATCAGTTGAGGACAATAAAGCAGCTGTCTGAGGAGTATAAGAACCTTAACGAGCAGATCGAAAGGCAGATGGATGAATACGATAAATACATGGATTCGGTTGAGGTATCCGATACCGAATCGGTTGTAAAGGTATCGGATTGCGCATATCCGGGTACGAAGATTACCATAAGCGAGGTGTATACGCAGTTAAAGTCACCCGCTCAGCGTGCAAGGTTCGTAAAAGACGGGGCCGACATAAGGATAAAGGCCCTTTAAGGATGTTTTCGGAGGTGTATCATGATAAGCCCCGTTGAGATGAATGCTGTTATCTCCAGGACTCAGGATATAGCGGCTTTAAGACATAATGAAGATAACAAGGCGGCTATAGACAATACTCATGTCCAGGCGCAGATGGATGTAAAGCGCGATGAAGAGGCTTACACCGTTCAAACGACAAATCAGAGTACGGGTACCAATACGGAGCATGACGCCAAGGAAAAGGGTAAGAATGAATACTTTGATATAAGGCGCAAGGATAAAAAAAGAAAGGAACCGGATGAGGTCGTAAAGGTAAAGTCCCCATCCCCGGGTTTTGACCTTAAAATCTGACCTCAATTTAATAAAGGCTTCAAGTTATTCATCAGTCATTAGAACAGGAGACAGGATATGACCCCTATGGAAATAACACTCCTTATAATAGGAGTGATTATTTTTTGTTTGAGTTTTGTTATAAAGGATACTTCGCAGGACTCTGTAATTGATGAGGAAAAACTGCGTGATGAGATAAGGCGTATTACCGATAAGGAATATGACAGCATGAGCCTTAAGGTGAAGGAGGCTACCGACGGGGCAATCGAGTATGCCATGGAGAAGTCGGAACGAGGCCTTGAAAAAATATCGAATGAGAAGATAATGGCAGTCAGCGAGTACTCCAATACGATAATGGAGGAGATAAACAAGAGTCACAAGGAAGTGATGTTCTTGTATGATATGCTTACCGATAAGCAGACCGATCTTAAAAACACCGTAAGGAAAGCCGAGGCCACGGCGAAAGAAGTGGAGAGCGCCGAGAAGAAAGTGGTAAAGACTACGGTAAAGAGAAAGAAAAAGCCTGTAACGGAAGAAGAGAAGAAAACGCAAAAGGAAGTAAAGAAGGAAGTGGCCGGCAAAGCACAGGCAAAGCCGGAAGCGCTTATAACGGGAACAAGGGAAGAACCTGAGAACAAGGATAAGATCATAGAATTGCATAAGAGCGGCCGTTCCAATGTGGAGATTGCAAGGGAACTCAATCTCGGCGTCGGAGAGGTGACTTTGGTCATTGATCTTTTTGAGAGGTAATAAATGCGTTTACGGTCATATTTAAGGGGCCTTGGAGCAGGGATATTTGCTTCGGCCGTACTCATGGGAATAGCGACATCGTCAACAAAGGGCGGGATGACTGATGAAGAGGTGAAACAGCGCGCCGCTCAGCTTGGCATGGTCGAGGAAGAGGCGGTACTTGTTAAGCCCAAAACAGAGGAAAAAACAGAAGAGATCAATGTGAGCGCACCGAAAGTGAGTGAGCCGGAAGATAAGCAGAAGGCAGAGCCTGAAAAGGAACAGGAGAAAAAGGACCCCGAAGCTGAAAAAAAGGAAAACGGGAATAAGGAAGAAAATAATAAAAAAGATAAGTCTGAGGAAAATGCCGATGCCGTCGTTAAAGATACGGAGGCAGACGGTAATGAAAAAGTAAAGGAAAACAACGCACAGGCTCCCGATAATGAGGACCTTGCTATGGGAGGAAATTCAGGGGGCGATGCAAATAACGATCCGGGGAATGAGTCCGATAAGAAAGAAACGGCGGATGTGAAGAAAGATGATGATACCGAAGCGGAAAACAATGCATCGGGAGGAAGCTACACATTGCAGATAGCAGCCGGATCTTCGTCATATACGGTAGCCAACCTTCTTATGAAAGGCGGAGTAATAGATGATGCTGATGATTTTGATAAGTACCTGTGCGATAACGGCTACGATCACAGGATAAACCACGGAGTTTTTAAAATCCCCGCAGGCGCGGATTATGAACAGATAGCCCGTATGATAACGGGAAATAAATAAGTTTTAAGGAGGCAGTATGAGCGATTTTGTTTTAAGCTGTTGCTCGACAGCGGACATGACGGAGGAATTTTTCACAAAAAGGGATATAGCCTATGTGTGTTTTCATTTCTTTTTGAGCGGAAGGATGTATCTTGACGATCTGGGTGCATCGATCCCTTTTGACGAATTTTACGGAAAGATGGCAGAAGGCGCCGAAACGAAGACTTCGCAGGTGAATGTTGAAGAATATGTCGATCATTTTGAAAAGTTTCTGATCGAAGGGAAGGATATTCTCCACCTTGCACTGTCAAGCGGTATATCGGGAACGATAAATTCCGCTGTAATAGCCAAAGATGAACTCAATGAGAAATATCCTGACAGAAAGATCATTGTCATCGATTCTTATGCGGCCAGCGGCGGTTATGGACTGCTGATGGATAAGCTTGCCGATTTAAGGGATGAAGGCAAGTCTATAGATGAAATCGCACAATATGCTCTTGATAACAGGCTGAAGCTTCATCATTGGTTTTTTACCACGGATCTTACTTACCTTATAAGGGGCGGAAGAGTAAGCAAGGTTTCGGGATTTTTCGGCAACATGCTTAATATATGCCCGCTTCTTAATGTAAATGACGAGGGTAAGCTTATACCCAGGTTTAAAATAAGAACAAAGAAGAAGGTTATAGCGGCCTGTGTGGAGCAGATGCTCATTCACGCTAAGGACGGTGAAAACTATAGCGGAAAATGTTTCATAAATCATGCCGGTTGTCTTGAGGATGCGATGGAAGTCGTTGCCCTTATCGAGGAGAAGATACCGGCTCTCAAGGATAAGATCGTGGTTAACTACATAGGTACTACGATAGGCTCACATACGGGTCCCGGAACCGTTGCTTTATTTTTCTGGGGAGACGAACGGACAAAGTGATCTTGGGCGGCAGTGCCCATATAGGGTGGAATAAACTATGAATGTTGCGGTTATGACCGATACCAACAGCGGTATTTTAATGGAAGAGGCAAGTGAACTTGGCATTTTCAGTATGCCCATGCCTGTGATAATAGATGAACAGGATTACATAGAAGGAGTCAATCTTTCGCGTGCACGCTTTTTCGAAATGCTCACGGTGGGAGCTGATGTATCTACATCCCAGCCTTCCCCCGGAGAACTGATCGATATGTGGGATGATATCCTGGATAAGGGGTATGATCAGATAATCTACATACCTATGTCATCAGGACTCAGCAGTTCACAGAAGAATTCAGAGGTATTTGCACAGGATTACGATGGCAGGGTAGTGATCGCGGATAATCACAGGATATCGGTCACACAAAGACAGTCTGTGATGGATGCGATAACGCTCGCCCGCGCAGGCTTTGATGCGGAAGCGATAAAGAAGCGGCTTGAAGAAACCGCATATGATTCCGTTGTATACCTTGCCGTGGATACGCTGGATTATCTTAAGAAAACGGGAAGAGTCAATGCGACTGCCGCCACGGTAGGAACGGTTCTTGGGATAAAACCCATACTAAGGACGACAGGCGGCAATTTCGAGGTATGTACTGCGGTGCGGGGTATCAAGAAGGCGGCTTCCAAGATAATCGAGGAGATGAATGAAGAACTCAAAACAAGGTTTAAGGATATCCCCAGGGATGAGCTTATCATAGGCACTGCCGGTTCCTTCGTGGAGCAGGCTGATGCCGGTAACTGGTGCAGTGCGGTAAGGGAAGCATTTCCCGATATAGAAGTATACTATAACAAGCTTTCCTGTTCGGTCTCGGCACACACAGGTCCGAATGCGATGGGTGTGGGAATAAGCAGGAAGGTTAAGGCTTAGGGAAAACATGATAGATATGCCGGTGTGAGAGCAGCGGAGAACAAAAAAAGATGAGGCAGGATATCCTGCCTCATCTTTCTCAGGTGTTTCTTAGTATCCAAACTCCTGAGCCCAGTAGTATGTTCCGTCGTCCGCAACATAAATTGCTATCGCTCCCATACGGAACTCATCCCATAAGATGTTCTCACGGTGTGTAGGACTGTCCATCCATGCATTGACTACGGAATCAACATCGTCGAAGCCGTATGCAAGGTTTTCACCACCCATAACACGGCTGTTAACAGTATACCAGGGCCTGCCGTTCGGACGAGTATGTGAAAATGAACTCTCACACTCCTGAGAACGAACCATGGCTGCTGCTTCAAGATTGCCGTTCCAACTGAGTGCTGAAAGTCCGTATGCTTCCCTCTGCGCGTTGACAGCATCAAAAACGTCAAGAGCAAGGTTACGAAGCCCTGCATCTGAATCGGATGAAGCTGCCATAGCGATTGCTTCTTCATCGAAGGTAGATGTTGTCTCGCCTTCGATATCGGCAAGAGCACGCTTAGCTGAGGAATCTTCGACTCCCGTGCCCTTTGCGTTCAGAAGAATGGCACATGCTACAACTGGAACAAGTACTACTCCTGCTATGATCCCTATAAGAGATTTTTTCTTCATAGCGTTTTCCCTCCTTTGGATCTCACATCCTATAACAATTCAAAAACAATTCAAAACACTAAAAATTAACGCAAGATTCCTTGCACCTATATTATGTCATATGTTTTTACGAAATGCAAGCACACAAAACAATAAAAGAGTCACAAATAATCACAAAAGTGACAGCAGTTTTTTGTGCAAATCGATTTTTTTTGTATTTTTTATGACCCTATGCTATGATTAAACGGTAATGATAGTGCCGTATTATCAAATGCAGGGGAGGGGATGTATAAATGAAGGATATTATTGAAACGTCCGCAAGCAAGACTGCCGATGATGGCGAAGTGACAAATGGAAAAGACGGCTTAAGGACAGTTCTGTATCTTGTTCTTGTATTTGCTCTGACATATCTTTATGAATGGATATTTGTAGTTAAATATCTTAATGAAAATCCCGGAGACAACATAGCATCCGTATCGTTCAGGGTCGCATTTGCGATGTTTGTGCCTGCTCTCTGTACTTTGCTTGTGCGCCTGTTTACGGGCGAGGGGCTTTCGGGTTCAAAGATAAGTTTTAATTTGAAAGACGGAAAACACAAATATTTTCTGCTTGCCTGGTTTTCGCCCGCTGCTTTCATCTTTTTGGGAGGACTTTTATACTTCCTGATATTCAGGGATAATTTTTCGACGGGAATGGAATACATCATAGGTGTTTATAAAGAACAGGGAGTTCCCGAGATAACGGCTGCCCAGATGCGGAATGTGGCAATACAGCAGGCTGTCACGGCAGTGATCCTAGGACCTATAATCAATTGTATTACCTGTTTCGGCGAGGAATGGGGCTGGAGGGGGTATCTTCTTTTCAAGCTTAAAGACAGGATGAAGCCGCTGCCGCTCATGCTTGCCACGGGAGTGATATGGGGGCTGTGGCATATACCGCTTACATTGATGGGGCATAATTACGGAACCGAGTACACCGGTTATCCTTATTTGGGAGTGGCGGCAATGGTGGTTTTCTGCTTTTCGGTGGGAACACTGCTTTCGTATGTGACATTAAAGAGCGGATCCTGTATTCCTGCGGTGATCGGTCACGGAGCTTTTAATTCACTGAGTGCGATAGGCATATTTTTTACGAAGGACGGCGGAAAGCTGCTTTTTGGCCCGTCGCCCACAGGGCTTATTGCAGGGATTCCGTTACTGGTTTTCGCCGTCATTCTTATCAGGCTTATGGATAAAGATGAGGAAAAAGAAAAGTAATCAAAAAAAATCTTTTATTAAATACAGTGATTGTGGTACAATAGATTTGGTTTATCGGGTCAAGGGACGCGGTTTTAAGCTTACCGTCATGATATTGGCGGCTCTTGTTATGACTCTTTTACTATGCTATTCAGGAGCCGGAGTCGATACGGAGCTTGACGGCAAGGCTAAGGATATCCTCATTTCCAGGGTTCAGGTGGACGCTTATGATACTGCGGCTGCCGAACTTAAGCGTAAAGAGGCGGCGGAAAAAGCCGCTAAGGAGGAAGTGAAGGTATCGGAAGAGGTAAAAGAGCTTAAGGAAGAGCGTAAGAAGAGCAGCGAGGATATAAAGGAATCGACAACATCGATCAAAAAGGCTTATCTTACCTTTGATGACGGGCCAAGCAGCAACACGGACCGTATACTCGATATCCTGGATGAATATAATGTAAAGGGCAATTTCTTCGTTATCGGAAGGTTTTCCGATGCCTACAAGGATCAGTACCGCAGGATAATTGATGAAGGCCATGTGATTGGAATGCATTCTTATTCCCATATATACACCGAAATTTACGCATCTGCGGATGCTTTTACCGCGGATTTGAACCATGTACAGTACGTCATATACGATGTGACCGGATATGCACCGAACATATACCGCTTCCCGGGCGGGAGCAGCAATCTTGTTTCGCCCGTGAGCATGCTCGAATTCATAGATATACTTGATAAACGCGGTATTGTTTATTATGATTGGAATGTAAACAGCGGAGATGCCGATACTTCACTGCTTGGCAAACAGCAGATAATAGACAATGTTTTTACCGGTATCAAGGCTCTTGATTCTCCTGAGGAGCGTAATGAGGTAATGATCCTCTTTCACGACCTTGCACAGAAGACGACAACGGTCGAAGCGCTTCCGGCAGTGATAGAGGGACTGCAGGCGCAGGGATATGTTATAGCACCGATAGATGATTATACAAAAAAGATCCAATACCCGAACGTGGAATAAGGGGTTAATGAGGGCGGTTACGTCCAAGGATAAGGAATGGAGGATATGACATGAGTTTTTTCAAGGATTTCAAGGAAGATCTTTCGCAGGCGGTAAATGAACTGATGCCTGAGGACGAGGCAGTAAAGGAAGCTGTCGAAGCGGTTGCGGCGGATGATGAAGGATCGCCTACAATGAGCGAAGATTATTCGGATCTTTTCGCCACCTTTGATACTCCGGAAGTCAAGGAGGAGGCAGAGCCTGTCGGCGAGCCCGAAGGTGAAGAGGAATATGAAGAAGTCGTTGAAGAAGTAGTGGAAGAAGTTGAAGTCGACGATGATTATGACGGAGAGGATGAAGAAGTCATCGAGGAAGTCATATTTGTCGATGAAGACGGAAATCCTATAGAAGATGTTCCGGAAGATGCCGCTATCGAGGAAGTTGAAGAGGTTGAGGAGATAGAGGAAGAGGACGAGTATGAGGAACCGGTAGAGGATGAAGTATACGAAGAACCGGAATACGAGTACGAAGAAGTTGAAGTGGAAGAGGAAGTAGAAGAAGAAGTCGAGGAAGAGGAAGACGAAGAGTACGCTGAAGAGGCTCCTTCATATGAAGAGGCTATCTCATCACTCTCATCCGAACCCGAGACGGAGGAACCCGCATTTGACAACGGACCTATCAATACAGTCCAGTCACCGATATTCGCACCGGAGCCCGAAAAGGCACCTATCAATACGGTATGGGGTGAGGTTAAGAGTACAACGGCAGGTTCCATCATAGAAGGAATGACTGTAAACGGTAACATCATCTGCGCAGGAAGCCTTGAGATCTATGGCTGCGTTTTCGGTAACCTTGAAGTTCAGAGCAAGCTTACGATCGCAGGTAAGGTTGACGGTGATTCAAGGGCTGACGAGATATTCATTAACGGTGCCAAGATTACAGGTGAGCTGTTCTCCAACAGTTCGGTCAAGGTAGCCAAAGGCTCCGTTATCAAGGGTAATATAAAGGCTGCAGCTGCAGTACTGGCAGGCGCGATCAAGGGTGATATTGATGTACAGGGTCCGGTTGTGCTTGATTCCACAGCAGTTATAGTAGGAAATATCAAATCAAAGTCCATTCAGATAAACAACGGTGCCATCATCGAGGGTACATGCTCGCAGTGCTACTCGGATGTTACAGCAAGCTATTTCTTCGAGGAAGAGGATTAGGATAATCAGGGGCTTATATGAAGAGGATTTTACTCAAGTTAAGCGGCGAAGCGCTGGCCGGCGATAAGAAGACAGGATTCGATGAGGAAACAGTCAGGAATGTGGCTTTGCAGGTAAAGCAGCTGTGTGATCGCGGTACCGAGGTCGGCGTGGTGATCGGCGGAGGTAATTTCTGGCGCGGCCGTACGAGTGAGAATATTGACAGGACCAAGGCTGACCAGATAGGCATGCTGGCAACTGTCATGAACTGTATTTATGTATCGGAGATATTCAGGTCCGTAGGATTAAAGACCGCTATACTGACTCCTTTTGAATGCGGTTCCTTTACAAAGCTGTTTTCAAAGGACAGGGCAAATAAGTATTTCGGTAAGGGCATGGTGGTTTTCTTCGCCGGCGGGACAGGGCATCCGTATTTTTCAACGGATACAGGCGTTGTACTGAGGGCGGTTGAAGTTGATGCCGACGGCATCCTTCTTGCCAAGGCGATAGACGGAGTATATGATTCTGATCCGAAAACCAATCCCGACGCAGTTAAATTTGACGAGATCAGTATTGGGGAAGTGATCGACAGACAGCTTAAGGTCATTGATCTGACAGCCTCCATACTGGCTATGGAAAACGGGATGCCGTTGTATGTTTTCAGCCTGAATGAAGAAAACAGCATAGTAAATACAATATACGGAAAGTTTACGGGAACAAAGGTAACGATATAAAGACAACTAGGCGTGTATGAACACGGAAAGGGGTATTCAATGGATGACAGGATCAGGGAATATGATTCCAAGATGCAAAAGACCATAGATCATTTAACTTCCGATTTTATGACTATACGTGCGGGAAGGGCAAATCCCCATGTTCTTGACAAGATAAAGGTCGATTATTACGGAACCCCCACTCCCGTTCAGCAGGTGGGTAATATTTCAATCCCCGAGGCAAGGATGATCCAGATACAGCCATGGGAAAAGTCGCTGCTTAAGGAGATCGAAAGGGCTATCCAGGTTTCCGATATAGGTATCAATCCGACAAACGACGGAAATGTTATAAGGCTTGTTTTCCCGGAACTTACCGAGGAACGAAGGAAGGAACTCGTTAAGGACATCAAAAAGAAGGGTGAGGCTGATAAGGTAGCCATCAGAAACATAAGGCGTGACGGCAATGATGCATTCAAGAAGCTGTCAAAGTCCGAGGATATATCCGAGGACGAGATAAAGCAGCTGGAGGATGAATTACAGAAGCTCACCGACAAATATATCAAACAGGTCGACCAGATGGTTGAGGAGAAATCTAAAGATATCCTTACCGTTTGATCCTGAATAGGGGACGGATATAAGGGCAGGGCGTTTATCGTCATGCCCTTTTATAGACAGTCGGAGATATCCGGAGGATATATGAACAGTGATTTAAAGGTCCCGGAGCATGTGGCGATAATCCTTGACGGTAACGGCCGCTGGGCAAAGGGCAAGGGGATGCCGCGAAACTACGGGCACATTCAGGGCGCCAGGGCAGTGGAGGACATGTGTGAAACGGCTTATAACAGGGGGATAAAATACCTCACCGTATATGCGTTTTCCACAGAAAACTGGTCAAGGCCGGATGATGAAGTAGAAGCCTTAATGGGGCTTTTGAGGAATTACCTTAAAACCTGCATCAAACGGGCAAAGAAGAACAATATGTGTGTAAGGGTTTTGGGGGATAAATCAAAGCTGGCCCCGGACTTGCAGGAGAGCATCAGCGAACTCGAACATATCAGCCGCGATTTTACCGGACTGCATTTTCAGGTGGCTATAAACTACGGCAGCCGGGATGAAATGATAAGGGCATTGAACCATATTGTTGACGATGTCAGGTCTGGTACGGTAAGCGATGATAAGGTTACCGAGGAGATGTTTGAGTCGTATCTTGATACGGCGGGCATACCGGCACCGGATCTTCTTATAAGGACAAGCGGTGAACAGCGGCTGTCAAATTTCCTTTTATGGCAGTCGGCATATACCGAGTTTTATTTTACGGATGTACATTGGCCTGATTTTGGGGCTGACGAACTTGAAAAGGCAATAGAAGCATACAATAAGCGTGACCGCAGGTTCGGCGGGGTCAGGCAGTAGGTTAAGGAGGTAGGTTATGTTTAGGACAAGGGTAGTAAGCGGGGCTATACTGGTAGTTCTCATTGCACTCATGAACCTGATAGGCGGACCGTTTATGGGAGTTGTACTGTTCCTGGTAGCTGTTCAGGGGTTATATGAATTCTATCGCGCTACGGGAGTGTTTGTCGAAGGCGGAGAAGAGAAGCACAATACTCCGGAGATCATAGGCTATCTCGGGTCGGCAATATACTTCTTTTTTATATTGACGATCAAGAGCAACAGCCTGTTAAAGCTTCTTCTGATACTGTGCGTAGTGTTTGTTGCAATGCTTGCAGCGTATGTATTTACATTCCCCAAATATGAAGGCGGACTTGTAATGAAGGCATTTTTCGGTTTTGTATATATTCCGGTAATGCTGAGTTTCATATACTCAACCAGGATGATGCCTTGCGGAAAATATCTTGTATGGCTGATATACATTTCATCGTGGATCTGTGATACATGCGCTTATCTTATCGGCATGAAGTTCGGAAACAAGAAACTGGCACCGGTATTAAGCCCGAACAAATCGGTTGAGGGAGCACTCGGGGGTATTGCGGGAAGCGTTTTGATCTCTGTGATCTTTTCGTTTATATTCATGCATGCATATAATCTGAAGGGTGGCGGTACCGTTTTGTCCTTTGCTATAATCGGGCTCGTCGGAGCTGTGGTTTCACAGATCGGTGATCTTGCGGCTTCCGCATTCAAGCGTAACAATGATGCCAAGGATTACGGGGTGATAATCCCGGGCCACGGCGGTATCATGGACAGGTTCGACAGTGTGGTATTTACAGCGCCCATGATATATTTCCTTGCCGCTCTTTTCTTCGGTATGTGATCAGAATACAGGACGGAGGGGCAGTTAAATGAAGGTTATATCGGTACTGGGTTCGACCGGTTCTATCGGGACCCAGACGATGGATATAGTACGGGCCAATCCGGGCTCGCTTAAGGTTGCGGCGCTTGCCGCCGGCTCAAATATTAAACTTCTGGAAGAGCAGATAAGGGAATTTAAGCCGGCATTGGCGGCGGTGTATGATGAGGCCGCAGCGGCTTCACTTAAGGAAGCTGTAAAGGATACGGATGTACGGGTGGCTGCCGGAATGGATGGTATCATCGAAGCAGCATGCGTACAGGAAGCAGATACGGTTGTTACATCGATGGTAGGCATGATAGGGATAAAACCGACGATAGCCGCCATCCGGTCAGGGAAAGACATAGCACTGGCAAATAAGGAAACTCTGGTTTGCGCCGGTCATATAATAACCGCCCTTGCCAGGGAATACGGAGTATCGATACTCCCGGTAGACAGTGAACACAGCGCGATATTCCAGTCGCTGCACGGTGAAAACAGACATAGGGTTGAAAAGATACTGCTCACGGCTTCCGGAGGACCTTTCCGCGGAAAGAAAAAAAGTGAGCTTAAGGATATGACTGTAGAGGACGCACTTAAGCATCCCAACTGGTCCATGGGAAGGAAGATAACCGTGGATTCGGCTACCCTTGTAAACAAGGGGCTTGAGGTAATGGAAGCAGGCTGGCTGTTTGATGTCCCGATTGACAGTATACAGGTCGTTGTTCATCCCCAGAGCATAATTCATTCGATGGTTGAGTATGTGGACGGAGCTATCATGGCGCAGCTTGGCATGCCGGATATGAAGCTTCCCATTCAGTATGCCCTGTTTTATCCAGACAGGCGTTACCTTGAAGGAAAAAGGGTTGATTTTTTTGAACTTGGGGAAATGACTTTTGAGAAACCCGACCTTGAAGTGTTCAGGGGTCTTAAGCTAGCACTTGATGCGGCACATGAAAAAGGCACGATGCCTACTGTATTTAATGCGGCCAACGAGAAGGCTGTGGAACTGTTCCTTAACAGAAGGATCGGTTTTTTGGATATTTACGATATTATAGAAGGATGCATGCAGAGTCATAAAACGGTCGATCTTCCGGATGTTGAGGAGATACTGAATGCCGAAAGAGAAGTCTACGAATATATCGGGAGCAGGTGGAAATAATGAATATCATAAGTGTTTTTTATACGCTTATAATCCTATGCATAGTAGTAATTGTCCATGAATTTGGACATATGATAGTTGCCAAATCAAACGGGATATTCGTAAAGGAATTCTGGGTGGGCTTCGGTCCCACGCTTCTTTCGTTTACGAAGCATGATACAAAGTTCTGTCTTAAGCCCCTGCCGTTTGGCGGTGCATGTGTATTTGAAGACGATCCGGAGTGCTCCGATCCGTCCAGGCTTTTTAACAGGTCCGGAGTATGGGCACGTATCATGACTATTTTTGCGGGGCCTTTCTTTAATATCATACTTGCATTTGTATTCAGTGTGCTCATAATATCAATGTCCGGAAGCTCCGTAGTGACGACTACAGAGCTTGTCGAAGTTAATGCGGGCTCCCCGGCAGAAGAAGCCGGACTTAAAGTCGGGGATATCATTGAGAAATATAACGGTAAAAAGGTAAACCTTGCTACCGAGGTTATCATATACAATATCGTAAGCGACGGCAGTCCCGTTGAACTGACACTTCTGCGTGACGGCAGGGAGTTTGCCATAACGGTTAGCCCCAGGTTTGATGAAGAGTACGACAGATATATGTTCGGTATCGTATTCGGAAAGAGCCTTGAAAAGTGGAGCTCGATCGATATACTTAAGTACTCGTGCTATTATGTCAGGATGAACATAAGGAGTACTGTCCAGGGCCTTAAGGGGCTGATCCTAAGGAGGATAAGTCCCGATAACATAAGCGGACCTGTGGGCATGGCGGGAATGGTGGATGATATATACAAAGAGGCAAGGCAGGAGGGACTTCCCACAGTCGTCCTTAATATGTTAAACCTTGCGCTTATTTTTTCGGCCAGTCTCGGTATAATGAACCTTATTCCGCTTCCGGGACTCGACGGCGGCAAGCTTATCATCCTTTTTATCGAGGCGATAAGGCGCAAACAGTTAAGCCGAGAAAAGGAAGCAGTCGTGAATTTTGTCGGTTTCGCGCTTTTGGTCATGATCATGGTCATCGTTATGTATAACGATATTTTAAAGATTTTGAGGAAATAACATATTATGATTCCGGGAATGCTTTCCTGTTTTAAATGGCTGATTGCATGTCTGATCCTTGCGATGACCGCAAGGACTTATCTTAGGTTTCTGACACTTAAATTTCCGGACGGAGGATTTGTTTTATCACTCGGTATGTCGATCGCGGCCGTATTTATGACCGTGTGGCTTTTGTGTACCGTTTTTAAGGTCTCTTTCGATACGCCTCTGTGCATCGCGGCCGTACTGATATGGCTGCTTCCGATCTTTATTATCAATATCCGCCGCGGCAGTTTTGACAAAAAGCGTTTTAAAGAGGGCAGCGTAGAACGAAGGCGGTTCATAATCGGTTTTGCCGTGTTCGCACTTTTGTTTTTTGCTGCGGTATGGGTTAAAGGGTTTAAGCCGGGCATCGATCACCAGACGGAACAGTATATGGATTACGGTTTTATGATGGCAATGTACCGTCAGAAATGCATGCCTTTTGAGGATATATGGTTTGCCGGAAAAAGTGTTAATTATTACTACCTGGGACAGGCAGTTGCCGTGTTTATGTGCTTCCTTGCAAGGATCACACCTTCTTACGGGTATAACCTGATGCTTTGTATGATCTTTGCATTTCTGACTCTTGGGGTATTCTCCCTGACATCAGCTTTTCTATCAAGCTTTGGCAGCGTGAAAAGAACTCATTGCATGGCGGGAGGAACGGCGGCCGCCATAATGTGTTCAATGGGCGGCAACGGACATTGGATCATTTACGGCATCATAAAACAGATAAAGGAAAAGATACTTTACGGAGAAGCCGTTACCAGATATTGGTTTCCTTCATCAACACTTTTTATAGGAAGTGAAGCCGATGCGATCGATAAGGGGAAACATGAATTTCCATCCTACACCCTGGTACTCGGTGACCTGCATGCACATGTTGTCAATATGCTGTTTGTAATACCGCTTTTGATGATAGTTTTTGATTATGCGCTAAAGGATAAGGAGAAGGATAAATACAGTGACATTCTGTGTCCGCACATATTTATCACGGCAATGCTGCTTGGACTATTCCGCGGCGTAAACTACTGGGATTTTCCGATCTATTTTGTGGTGGCGGGAGCCGTCATATTATTCAGCGATATCATTAAGTATAAGGCATCGGCAGGTACCTTTGCTGCTGTTGCCCTTAAAGGGCTTATCGTATATGCGGCCGGACTTCTTTTGATCCTGCCGTTTAAGAAAACGTACATAGTCCCCACGACCGGAATACACTTATGTGACCGTCATTCGCCGGCAGATAAGCTTATCATAATATGGTTCGTTCATGTGATCATGGCAATATCACTTCTTGCATTTATAACATTATCAATAAAAAAGGAAGAGAAAGGTAAAACGCAGCTGCTCACTGCGGCCGGCGTGACAATGTGCGGACTGGGACTCCTGATCCTTCCCGAGATCATATATGTTAAGGATATTTACGGTGATGATTTCCAAAGATATAACACAATGTTCAAGCTTACTTTCCAGGGCTTCATACTACTGTCAATAGCGGGAGGTATATGCATAGGCATTTTCCTTGGCAGGAAGTACCTTAAGGCTGCCGCATGGATTTACTGTGCTGCCGCGCTCATGCTCAGCACGTATATGGGATGGGCCGTAAAGGAATGGTTCGGTAATGTTGTAGAAGCATCAAACAGACAGGGAATAGATGCAGCGGAAGTCACCTGGTCGGATCCTTCATATGATGATGTCAGGGATGCGATAAAGATCTTAAATTCGGATAATAATGATCATCTGCATATCATTGAGGAGGCGGGTGACAGTTACAGCCCTTGCAACAGGCTTTCGGTTTTTGCCGGAGCGGCAACGACTGCAGGCTGGTACGTACATGAATGGGTATGGCGTAACGATCCGGATATCGTAAGAGAGCGGCACGGGGAAGTGAAGCTTTTTTACGAGTGCGGTGATGAGAGTATCTGCAGGGAAATAATAGACAGGTATGGCATTGATTATATATATGTGGGGCCGAAGACGACGGAAAAGTATGTTGTTGACTATGATGGCTTTATGGATCTCGGTGAGATCGTATGGGAGAACAGTGATCAGAGTCACATGCTGATAAGGATCTCGGATAGCTGATATTGTATAAAGGTCTTGAGGATATACAATATTTGGTGTAAGATATAGTTTGGGTGTTTGGAGTCAGATATGAAGTGTCAGGACATGGAAAAGTACATAACTCTTTTCATCAATGACCGGCTAAGCGGTATCAGGATGAAGGAGTTCATAGAGCATATTGAAGAGTGTGACAGCTGCTTCGATGAAATGGAAACGAACTTCCTTCTTAAGGGAGCGCTTAAAAGGCTCGAGGAGGAAGGCTCGTATGATCTTCACGGCGAACTTATGAGTAAGATCCGCAACACCAAGAAGTGCGTGGAGGCTCATGAGGTTGTGACCATGTTAAGAAGGGTCATGCTCATCTGCGCAGGCATGGCATTGCTGTTTGAACTCGTTTTTGTTTATGCCTTTTATCTTTGACATTTACCGACCCGAGGAGAATAATGGGAAACAAACTTGTACTTATAGACGGCAACAGTATCATGAACAGGGCCTTTTACGGTATGCCAATGCTTACCAATTCGGAAGGCCTGCATACTAATGCCGTTTACGGGTTTTTAAATATAATGTTTAAGATACTTGAGGAAGAAGAGCCTCAGTATCTTGCCATAGCTTTTGACCTTAAGGCCCCTACATTCAGGCATAAGATGTATGATGCCTATAAGGGCACACGAAAGCCGATGCCTGACGAACTCAGGGAACAGGTTCCCGTTCTTAAGGATATGCTTGAAAGGATGGGCATATGCATAGTTCAAAAGGAAGGGTATGAGGCGGACGATATACTGGGTACACTCGCAAAGCGTGCTGAAGATGCGGGATTTGAGGTTGCGCTTGTTTCGGGTGACCGCGATCTTTTGCAGATGGCAAGCGATCATATAAAGATAAGGATGCCGAGGACAAAATCCGGGAAAACAGAAGTCGAGGATTACTATGCGGCTGACGTTATTGAAAAGCTTAAGCTTGAGCCGCTTCAGATCATCGAACTTAAGGCTCTTATGGGAGATGCTTCGGATAATATCCCGGGAGTGCCGAAGATAGGTGAAAAGACCGCTACGGAACTTCTTATACAATATCACGACATAGAAAATCTTAAGGAACACATACCGGAGATATCAAAAAAGAGTATCCGTGAGACTCTTGAGAATAACTTTGACATGGCTGTATTAAGCAAGGAGCTTGCAACCATATGTGTTACCGCTGATATAGATGTTGAACTTTCAGACACGGTGCTTAAGGATATATACACGCCGCAGGCTTTTGAGCTGATTAAGCGGCTTGATTTTAAACAGATGGTAAAGCGCTTTGAAAGGGGCGGTGCGCTTTCGGAAAGCAGCGCATCAAACGTATCTCGGGTTTCGCCGGGGGACATTGAAGGTATACTCAAAAAGGCTTCCGGTGTCGGAAGGCTTGGGTTTAAGTTTGTAGAAGATAATGCTGCAATAAAAGGATTATCGCTTGGTATTTCGCAAGAAGATGCATTCTATTGTACCTTAGAGGATGATAAGGCAAAAGATGATGTTGTAAACCTTCTTGCATCATTCATAAAAGCTTCTTCCGGCATCAGGTTCATAACATACGGGCTTAAGGAACAATTACACATAATGTCCGATATAGCGGACATATCATACAGCGGCCGGTTCGCCGATATAAGCATAGCCGATTATCTTATAAATCCGCTTCTTAAGGACTACTCATACATGGGACAGGGAGAGCTTGAAGGAGCTGCGGCAGCCGGCGTATACGATGAGAGGATGTCAAGGCTTTCCGACATGGGAATGCTTGAACTTTTCAACGATATAGAGATGCCTGTTGTTTTCTGCCTTTACGAAATGGAAAAATGGGGCATGCTGGTAAAGCCGGAGGCATTAAAGGAATACGGCAGTGATATAGCCGCTCAGATAGAAGGGCTTGAAGAGAGCATTTACGAAGGCGCCGGGGAGAAATTCAACATCAATTCCCCCAAACAGCTTGGGGATATCCTGTTTGAAAAAATGGGTATTCCTGGCGGAAAAAAGAATAAAAGCGGTTATTCCACATCTGCGGACATACTTGAGAAACTTGCGCCGGATCATCCGTTTGTGGCAGATATACTTAAGTACCGTCAGCTTGCTAAGCTTAAGTCGGCATATATCGACGGCCTGTACCCTTGCATAGGGAGCGATAACAGGATACATTCAACCTTCCATCAGACCGTGACGGCGACCGGAAGGCTGAGTTCTTCGGATCCTAACCTGCAGAACATCCCTGTAAGGATGGAACAGGGCAGGCTCATAAGGAAGATTTTTGTGCCGGAGGAAGGATATACATTTGTGGATGCCGATTATTCACAGATAGAGCTCAGGATAATGGCTCATATGTCAGGCGATGAAAAGCTTATCGAGGCATATAACAGGGGTGATGACATTCACAGGATAACGGCATCCGAGGTATTTCATGTTCCGTTCGATGAAGTGACACCGCAGCTTAGGAGAAATGCAAAGGCCGTTAATTTCGGCATTATTTACGGTATAAGTTCATTCGGACTTAGCCAGGATTTAAGCATCACGGTTAAAGAGGCCAAGTCCTTCATAGGAAGATATTTTGAAACATATCCCAAGGTAAGGGAATTTGTCGATTCCCTGGTCGAAGGCGGCAAGAAGGACGGATACGTTACCACAATGTTTAAGAGAAGGCGTCCCGTCCCCGAGCTTTCAAGCGGAAACTTCATGCAGCGTTCTTTCGGTGAGAGGGTTGCGATGAACGCGCCGATACAGGGAACGGCGGCCGATATAATGAAGATCGCGATGGTAAACGTTCTTAAGAGGATGAAACGTGAAGGACTTAAGTCTCGGCTCATATTACAGGTTCACGATGAACTTCTCATAGAGACGGCACTTGATGAGAAGGAGAAAGTAAGCAGGCTCCTTGTTGAAGAGATGGAATCCGCTGTGAACCTTTCAGTGTCGCTTAAGGCCGACTTAAGCAGCGGAAATAACTGGTATGAGGCGAAGTGATGAAGGTCATAGGTATCACCGGAGGAGTAGGCGCAGGTAAGTCTGCGGTGCTTGAAATATTAAGGAGCTTATTAAGGTGCAGGATCCTTATAGCCGATGAGGCGGCTCATGAAGCGGAGGCAAAAGGACAGCCCTGCTACGATGAACTCATAGAAATTTTAGGCAGCGGAATAATCGGTGAAGACGGTGAGATAGACAGAAAAAAGATGGCCGCAAAGATCTTTGAAGACGGGAATGATGAGGTCCTTAAGAAGGTAAATGCGATAGTCCATCCGAGGGTTAAGGAATATATATTAAGGCTCATAGATGAGTCAAAAAAGGAAGGAAAATACGACTGGTTTTTCATAGAGGCTGCACTCCTTATAGAGGATGGGTATAAGGCGATATGCGATGAACTGTGGTATGTATATGCACCCGAAAATGTGCGGGCTGCACGCCTTAAAGAGTCAAGAGGCTATTCTGATGAGAAGATAAAGGCAGTTATGGAAAGCCAGAACGATGATGAAACATTCAGGGAAAACTGTGACCGCGTAATAATAAACGACGGTGATCTTAATAAGACCAGAGAGAATATTGAAAACATGCTAAAGACTATTGATTAAGGGGAGTGCTAATCGTATGGAAGAGGATAAGAAGAATCC
>JAILJC010000050.1 GCA_024694965.1 Lachnospiraceae bacterium | reverse complement strand
AGTAATGATTTGGTTGACATGAGATAACCTCCCTTTGATTATTGCAGCATGGCCGAATCGGCCAGAAGCTTAATAATGAAATAGAGTAATTATCTCAAATGTGTGGTATCTTTATAAGGTACTGATTATTGAGCACTTACGTTGGTTGAATGCCACGGACCCGTTCAGATGTGCGTTTTTAAACTTGTATATACCTATAAACCGCTTAATTATAAGATGATCATGGATTGTGAACGCGCGATCTTAGCTTTATATGTGATAAATGAGGAGGGCAAGCGATTCTGGCCGGGAATGATCTACCCGGGAATGATCTACCCGGAAGAGAACTGTATCCACGATTACAGCAAGTCTTCTGACGTACAGCGGCTCATTGATTCAGCATATATGGCTATAGCCAAAGAAGAAATTGTATTCAAATAAGATTCTAAACAAAAGGATCCAAAAGGGAACAATATGGCTGAATGGACTGATGAGGCATAGCAAGTATGGAAATGATAAACAGCCTTAAGAAGGAAACTGCGGCAGGGCCGGAATGTGAACGAGGCGAGTCGGATCAAGGGGGGGGGAGAGAGGGATTTTCATGACACTAACGGATTATAAAAACAATAGAATTAAGAATGCTGAATTTGCAGATGCTTATAATGAAGTTCAATCTGAAATGAACGAAATACGTGCTGTTATAGACAATTGTATTATCAATAACAAAAATATCAAAAGGAATTGGAGGAGATGTGGAAGCCGAGAAGTACAGGAAACTTCCACCACTAACCTAAATGTTTCACAGAGCTATAGATCTGATATTTAAGGAAGGAACGATTCTGGAACTTACCTTTCAGGATGGTAAGGTTATTCAGTATGATATGGCGGTACTTTTTAATAAGTACCCGCAGTTTTGTGCGCTCAAAGACAGAGATTTCTTTCAATCAGGAAAGTTGATGGGTTTGGGAATAATATGGAATAATGATCTTGATATAGAAACCGAAACGATATATGAAGAAGGTGAGGTTGTTAATGAGTGATCTAAAGAAGAAGATAAATTATACAGTTGCTTGCGTAAATGAATTTGCAAGCAGATTTAATATAGCGGCGAAAGAGGCGTTTAATTATCTTTATGAGTATAAAGGGATTGAGTTTATAAAAGAATTCTATGACATAGAGCGTACCCTAAGTATCGATGACGCTATAGATGACTTGACACTAATATGCAGGAATAATGGAGGTAGTTACTGATACTCATATCAAATGGAAGAAAGTAAAGAAGAATAAGTACCTGACCCCATGAACATGGGTATTATAAGTAAGATATGGGAATAAAAGAAACGAGTAAATTTATAAGGATTAGGAAAATATTGACCATAATAGCTATCGTCATTGCAGTATTGGCGATAGCTATACTTATAGTCAGATATGTTTCTTATAACAACCATGTTCAGATTGAAGGCGGGATCTATTCACAGGATGAACCATCAAAGAGTCTTGTTGAAGCAAATCCCGATATCATCCCGGAGTATTCCGGTGAAGATGTAATTGAGCTTCGGGCAAACATTCCGAATTTCACCTTTTATGATTTTGACCATGTAAAGGGTGAGAATTATACGGAGCTGGATTCATTGGGAAGGTGTGGTACTGCTTATGCGATGCTTGACAGGGAGATGATGCCTAAGGAAGAGCGGAGTGAAATAGGAAATATAAAGCCGTCAGGATGGAAGCAGAATAAGTACCCGGGGATAGTTGATTCTGATCCGCCTTATCTGTATAACCGGAGCCATCTGATCGCATATGCGCTCACCGGACAGAATGCGAATGAGAAGAATCTTATCACCGGGACCAGGCACTTCAATGCCGAGGTTATGCTGCCTTATGAGCTGAAAGTCATGCGATATCTCGATCATTCGAATAATCATGTACTTTACAGGGTTACGCCATACTTCAAAGGTAAGGAGCTTGTAGCCAGGGGTGTCGAGATGGAAGCATATTCCATAGAGGATAATGGGGACGGAGTGTGCTATCATGTATTTGTATATAATGTTCAGCCCGGAATTGCGATAGATTATATGACGGGTGAGAATAAGCTGAGGGATTGAGCCGTAGATATGGGTATGAGGAGAACCTTATGGATTTCAAGGCATTGATGAATACAAAAGAATATGATTTTCTTAGGACTAACGAGCGCCTTGGGGACAGGATAATGATCCTTGGCCTTGGGGGGAGCTATGCCTATGGGACAAATAATGAGGGAAGCGACATTGATTTCCGCGGCGCCACCCTGCAATTGCCATCCGATCTTTTGGGACTAACCGTTTTTGAGCAATATGAGGACAAGGAAACGGATACGGTTATCTACGGCTTTAATAAGCTGGTAAGACTGCTGCTTGAATGCAATCCTAATACCTGTGAAATGCTTGGCCTTGATGAGGATCAGTATCTTATCAAGTCAAAGCTGGGACAGGAACTGATCGACAACAGCAGTCTGTTTTTGTCGAAAAGAGCGATAAAGTCATTTGGCGGATATGCTGACTCGCAGCTCCGCCGGCTGCAGAATGCGATCGCAAGAGATACACTCCCGCAGAGCGACAGGGAAAAACATATCTTCAAGTCGGTAACAAATGCACTGAATGATTTTAACAGGAGATATTCCGGTGACCATCAGAATGGCATCCGCCTGTATATCGATAAGTCGGACAATCCGGAGCTTGATACCGAGATATTTGTGGATGCCGATTATAAGCATTATCCCCTGAGAGATTACACGGATCTGTGGGGAGCCATGAGGACTGTTGTAAGGGATTATGACAAGATAGGGAAACGTAACAAGAAGAAGGATGACAACCATCTGAATAAACATGCGATGCACCTTATAAGGCTGTTTATGATGGCGATAGATATACTTGAAAAGGGTGAGATACGTACGCACAGGGTAGATGACCTTCCTACACTTCTGGCCATAAGAAAGGGAGAATATATGCTCCCAGATGGGACGTTCTCACCGGAGTTTTATGAGATACTTGAAGAATATGAGAGAAGGCTTGATGAAGCAGCTGCAAAGACAGGACTGCCGGATAATCCGGATATGGAAAAAGTAGGGAGATTTGTCGAACGTATCAACAGGTATGCGATATTGGGAGAAGAGGGATGAGGGATATCCTTGCAGAGATAAATGAAAAACTGAATGAGATAGAGCAAAAAGAGGGAGTTAGGATACTTCATGCGGTTGAGTCCGGAAGCAGGGCATGGGGATTTGCCTCGCCGGACAGTGATTATGATGTGAGGTTTGTTTATGTAAGGCCGGCAGAGGATTATCTGCGACTTGATGAACCGAGAGATGTTATAGAATGGCAGCTTGATGATGTATTGGATATCAATGGATGGGATCTTAAGAAAGCATTGCGCCAGTTTGCCAGAGGAAATGCCACGCTGTTTGAGTGGAGCGGTTCACCGATCGCCTATCGGACTACAGATGATTGGAAGAAGATAAGGGAAACTTCAAAGCAGTATTTTTCCGAGAAGTCGGCAGTATACCATTATTACGGTACTGCGAATAATACATTTATGGAATTTCTACAGGGTGAAAGGGTAAGATATAAAAAGTACTTTTACGCATTGAGACCGTTACTTGCTGCAAAATATATAGAGGAATATCACGAAGCTCCGCCTGTGCTTTTTGATGATCTCTTAAAGATGGACATTGAGTCTGATCTGCGAAAAGGTATTGAGGAACTTTTGGAAATAAAGAAGAAAACCACGGAGAAGGAAGAGAATCCCCAGATACCTGTTATCAGGTCATTTATCGAAACAGAGATAGGGAAGCAAAAAGAGATAGCAAATAATCTGGCAGATGATCATAACAAAGACTGGACACCCCTTAACAGTGTATTTGCCGAGGTGATCGGGATTAATTCATCAGGAGATAATTGAATGAGTTTTGATGAACCCAACATAGAAAAGATAACAGGTTTTGCCGGAGCGAAGTTCAGTGAATAGGGGTTGTAAAAGAATCTACTTTAGATGAGCTTGTTACTATAATCAACAGAATGAAAGAGAGCGGTGTGAAAACCGCTCTCTTCCCAGCTTGTTTGCTAAAGGGGATCATGCCGAGAGTTTGTTTATTGCCTCGGAGATATACCCAACCTGCGATTCGCGGTAATCATCGATCTCTATGGTTGCTTCGTCAAGCGGAAGATAGAATATGTTTCTGAGAACCGAGCGCATATCTCCGTGGAATCCGTTCTGGTTTATCTTCCCGTTGATATCGAATCTGTCGGCAAGCTTCTTAAGTTCCACAAGGTCTTTAACTGAATCAAGTTTTACTGTGTAATTTAACATATCGACACCTCCTATCCAAGTTCACTAACTCTTAATGAATATTTGCCGTATGAGCGTCTGTCGTGGACATACATCAGCATTTCCACAAGGTCTTCCGGGTCATGAAACTTCAATTCAATCTTTTTTATTGTATCGTCAAAATAATTCCACTCTGCTCCCTTGGGAGAATCTTTACCGTTCATAAATTCAGTGCTTTTTCCGTCTTCCGACACTATATCAACTCTCCCGTCACACCCCGAGAGCTTCGTAAAGAATTCTTTTGAGCCATGAATGTTATAAAAAATCACAGGCACCTCCTTTTCTCTGTCGGGTTTGTGGTCTTGATACTTGCAATTCTTTCTTTCTGACTATATGATAATACTATAGACAGGAATATATAAGTTTATAAACGGACAGAAAATATAACGATATAGACAGAAAATAATTCCGAATTTTCGAATATATGCGGAGTAATATAAAAATATGATCGTAGAATACAACTTTTTGACAGATGAAGACAACAGAGAGGATATTCATTCGAGCAGGGAATTTCCTTTTGTTATCAAATATACTGACTTTGCCAGGATGACCGGGGGAAGTGCCAGGTGGCACTGGCATGAGTATTTCGAACTGACCATTCCTCTTCAGGACGGAATGATCTTTCAGACACCGAATCAAACGGTAACGCTTAATTGCGGAGAGGCTGCATTTGTTAACAGCAGTGTGCTTCATACCGTCAGCTGGAAAGACGATCCGGCAAACAAGACGTGTTACACTTTTTTC
>JAILJC010000073.1 GCA_024694965.1 Lachnospiraceae bacterium | reverse complement strand
TCCTATCTCAGCAAAGGATTTACCATCATTCAGACCCTTTTCAACTTTTATTCTCTGGCTGGTAGTAAGGTGTTTCTGGTCATATTTATTATCGTCAGACATTATGTAAACCTCCTATTTATGGATGGAGGAATCCACTGCTTGACTAGGTTATCATGTAAGAGTAAATTCAGCTACATAGAATTTAACCTTACAAACAAGAATTAACTTTTACATTTTAGATCCCGGCCAAAAAAATGTCTTGACTACGACGTTACGTAATAGTTTATAGTATAGTTACACGTGAAGGAGATGAAAGCCATGATGACAGTAAATGAAGTAAGTAAGCTGACCGGAGTGAGTATACGCACCCTCCAGTATTACGACAAGATAGGACTCTTGAAACCGGCGGAGTATACCGAGTCCGGGTACAGGCTGTATGACGATGCGGCCCTTGAGAGACTGCAGCAGATCTTACTGTTTAAGGAGCTTGAGTTTCCGCTCAAGGATATCAAGGATATCGTGACCAGGTCTGATTTTGACAAGAGGAAGGCACTTGATCAGCAGCTAAAGCTTCTGGAACTTAAGAAGGAGCATCTCGAGAATCTGATCGACATGTGCCGTGGTTTAAAAAAGAGAGGAGTGAGACATTTGGATTTCACAGCATTTGATTCAAGCAAGCTCGATGAATACGCAAAGCGGGCTAAGGAACAGTGGGGGACCACCCCGGAATATAAGGAATTCAGCGTAAAGAGCAAGGGATGGACCAAACAGGATGAAGAAGGCATCATGGCTGACTTCATGAAGGTCTTTGAAGAGTTCGGCGCCATGAAGGACAAGGATCCGGCTTCGGCCAAGGTGCAGGAGCAGGTTAAGAAGCTTCAGGGATTTATCACGGATCATTTCTACAAGTGTTCGAACGAAGTGCTCTTCAGCCTTGGCAAGATGTATGCGGCCGGCGGTGAGTTCACCGAGAATATCGATAAGATGGGCGGCGACGGAACCGCTGAGTTCACTTATCAGGCGATTAAAGTTTATTGCGGGGAATAAGTGTAGTGTGGGAAATAATGACAGGCCGGGAGAGATCCCGGCCTTGTGAGTTGACAGAATAGAAAAAAGGCTCTGGGCCCTCCGCTATCCAGCAGTGGGTCGAGCCTTTATCTATATCTATATTACCATAAATGCACTAAATGTCAATCTTTTGGGGGATATACAAGCAAGTCTCCGTTTTTCTTAATGATATAAAGTTTTCTCAGTGAAGAAGTCCTTTCAAACTCTTTTTCTAACTGTGATATTGCTTGTTTTTCGGACATTTTCAGGTGGCGAAGGTCAAAAATCACATAATGCGACTGCTTAAGGGCTTTTCGCATATTGTTTTCTATAGTTCTTTTGCTGTTTCCAACAGGACATTTGATTTCCCATTCTATTCCATCCATAACTATGTCCGGTCTATGATGATTGGGAATCGAACTGGGACATATAAATACTATGTCTTTCCCGCTTGCTGCAAAATACTTTGCTGTTTCAAATTCATATTGTTCCGGCGGTGTATTAAGTGCCGAAATATCTACCTTTCCTGCCATCTTTCCCCTTGATATCTAACAACAGTATAAAATCTGTCATGTTAAAATTCTTATCAATATAGCTCATCATATTATACACTCGAATATATGTTTTGTGAATCGAACAAAATATAAATTTTCCTTAATACTTCACTTATCAGGCGATTAAAGCTTATTGCGGGAATGTGTGATATACTAATGGGGCCAGGAGGAGAAAACAATGAAATATATGTACTATTGCCCCGTTTGTAATAAGGTCTTTAAGGCAGGTGAAACAGGCAGGAAGATCAAGTGCCCCAAATGCGCAGCTGATCTTTTGGATCTCGGCATATCCGATCAGGATTATGCCGTATTGCCTGCTGCCGAGAAGGAAATCATTAAGCAGAATATGGCTGCCAAGGCAGATACGGATAAACTTGCCAAAGAGACTAAGATTCTTGAAAAAGAAGATAAGCTTCCCAAAGAAACCAAGGTCCTTGAAAACGAGGATAAGCTCCCCAAGATATCGGAAGGAATCCTTGATACAGCGATAAATGCCAATGAGAGCTTAAGTGCCGCCATAAATAATAACCGGGATATGCTTTCGCAGGTAAAGAACAACTACCTAAAAATGCAGATACAGAACCAGATACTCGCCGCCGATAACTTCGTCAGCATATGTACCATGTCGGCTCTTAAGAACGACGGAAAGATTGATTCTGACGAGGCCAAGCTCCTTAAGAAGCTGGAGAAGCTCACGGACGAATACAAGAAAGGGCTGAACAAACTTATTTAATCATCATACATGGCCGTATCGCCTGCCGAATATATCTTGAGATTCTTATATGTAAGATAGTACAGCACTCCGATAAAGACAAGAAATACAAGTATAAATACCGTACTGCCGCTCAATAAGCAGAAATCGAAGAATCCATGCAAAATCACCGGCACCCACAAGGCCTTTTTAAGCAGCCTGCTCTTCTCTTTGGTGTCTGCTTCTATACCATTCAGCTTCGCACTTCCGTAATAGTAACCCATATATATGGCAAAGACTGCGTGTCCCGGCACGGATACCACTGCCCTTATAATTGCGTTACCTAAGCCGTTTGAGAGCACATATGCTATGTTCTCGATTATGGCGAATCCCATCGATACGCTTACCGAGTAAACTATCGCATCAAAAGTATAATCAAACTCGGGGCTGTCCCACGTGAGCTTTTTCAGTGTTACATATTTAAGCCCTTCTTCGACAAGTGCGGTCACTATGAAAGCATCTATCGCGATAAGGAAAAGAGATGATGTTCCGTCCAAAGAAATCCCAAAAACAGCGCTGAAAATAAGCTCAAGGATGATCGCAGGTATCACGGAAATAGCACCTGCGATAAGGAGTTTTCTTATAAGCTTGGCAGGCTCTTTCTCGATCTTATCCTGTTTGTACACATGCATTACTATATATGCACCCGGTGCTATTGCCAAAAGTAATAATAGTCTCATAATCCCTCACATTCCGAACTCGGCACACAGCTTATCATATCGCGCCTGTTCTTTTTCTTTTATCTGTTTTGAAAGGTCGTTCATACAATGATGGATGACATCTCCACCTGAACACGGCGACACCTATGATGATCGCGTAGCCGGCAAAGGACAAGGCTGTCGGGAGCTCTCCAAGAAA
>JAILJC010000053.1 GCA_024694965.1 Lachnospiraceae bacterium | reverse complement strand
CCGATGACAGCGGATATGAGGCAAGGTTTACTGTCTGCGGTATCTGCAGGCTCATGAAGGAGCTTGAGTTGTTCGATCTTGTACCCGCCATGTGCAGACTGGACTACACCATGAGTGAAGCGGGCGGAGCGTCGGAATTTGTCCGTGAGTGTACACTTGCGTCAGGCGGCCCGTATTGCGACTGCGGATACAAAAAGAAAGGAACGGCACTTTGAAGCAATCAGATAATACGAATGGAGAGAGGATATCATAAATGCACAGCTATTATGCAGAAAACAAAGATAAATTCAAGGTAGGAATGGGTAAATTCCTGATTCACATATCTCCCGAGCTGGAGAAAATCAGCGGCAGAAGATATGTAGAAATATTGATGAGATTTGGGATTACTATGAAAAGAATCTCCTTGAACGTTTTCCGTATATCGGCGGAGACAAGGTCAGCGGAACGAAAAATATCTCCCTTTTTACATTTGTGTGTCCCTATCTACCACCCCAGCACTTTGCACAAAAGAAAATTGCATGACAATTCAATCCAAAGTGTAGCCTAATTCAATAGCGAGTTCAAGTAGCCTTGGCTGAAATATGCCAAGGCTTTTTGATTTTCTGGGTAAGCGTTCTTAAATGTGATTTTGTGGTAGGCGTGGCTTAAGGGTTGGGCGTCTTGGGTTTATGAGTATGCGTCCTGTTGGCAGGTTCTTTCAAGTTACAGAAGTCAATAACTATGATAAGTATTTGCTTGACATTGATAAGGTAATGCACTTTCCTGTTACGTTCGTTATTAAGACAAAGAAAAAGAAAGACCTCGTATTAAAAGACCTTGATGATTATATCAATGCTCGTGCTAATGGTATGGTTATCATTGAGCAAAGATATAGGAAAGCAATCGAAGAAATAATTACAATCAATGAGTTAGTTGAATGGACTTATAGCCTTGATGATGATGACGTTGACGGCATTATCCGAGATATAGATATTTATTATCGTCTGGAAATGAATATACGATCATTATCTCCGAGCACAGACTGTTTTATCTGAGCGGACTTGCCGACCTTTTTCTGATAATGGAAGGCGGTCGGATCATGGAAGAGTTACTATCGGATGAGCGAGTTCTTTATGTATGACGGAGACCAGGATAAGAAGAGGTATTACGAAAAGGCGACGGAGCTTTTTTATCAGTATTATGCGGATTACTTCGAGGGCGATGATCCGATCATAGAAAAAGCAGAAGTTCCTTATGAAAACGGAAAACTCCCGGTCATGCATGTTGTCCCTGAAGGAGAGAGCAAGGGCACGATCCTGATCCACGGTGGGAACGACAGCTACTTTGAAGAGTTTCTTTTTACCGTGCTTTATATGAGAGAACAGGGCTTCGAGGTCTATATGTTTGAAGGACCGGGACAGGGCGGCGTGATGCGCATTCAGGGTATTCATTTCACACACGAATGGGAAAGACCGGTAAAGGCAATCCTTGATCACTTTGGCCTTGATGATGTAACGATCATCGGTATTTCTCTCGGCGGATATCTAGCGCCCAGAGCGGCAGCATTTGACAACAGGATCACAAAGGTTGTTGCATGGAGTGTTTTTCCATGCTTTCAGGATGTCATCATCGGAGTCCTGCCGGAAGGAGCAAAAAGAGCATTCCGTATTTTGATGAAGCTTCATGCAAGATCGATACTTAATTTCGTTTTCAACATGAAGGCAAAGAAGGATCCGCTGATCGATTGGGGCTTAAAGCACGGAATGTATGCCTATGAGGCAAGGGATGCATATGAGTATGCAAAGAAACTCAAACTATATGATCTGGAACCCGTTGCAGATAAGATTACTCAGGATATGCTGATCGTGGGAGCAAATCAGGATCACTTTATCGATTACAGGCTTATTGGGCGCGAGATCAATATGCTAAAGAATGTAAAAAGTCTCACTTTCCGCTTATTTACGGATAAAGAGGATGCGCAGAATCACTGCAATGTCGGAAACGGTAAACTGGTCATAGATGAGATATTGGGTTGGATAGACAGCCTCAACCCAAAGCATAGCTGACACAGGTCTTAATTATTTTCTTGACAAGCGATCGCGTATATGTTAATTTACGGATGTTAGAGAACGGTGTTAGCAAACTGGATTAACAAATAGGAAATATGCCAAGAGATAAAACAGAAAACCATGGGAAAATCCTAAAAGCAGCGAGAGAAGAATTCCTGGAGATGGGATATGAAAAAGCTTCCATGCGCAGGATAGGAGAACGCTGCGGGATGACGGCAGCGGGTATATACAGACATTGCAGGGATAAGAGTGATCTGTTTGAGATACTTGTATTACCTGCAGTCGAAAGATTGAAAAACTGGTCCGACTTGCATGCGGCCAGATACAATGAATTGTTGAAGCAGAAAAAGAAGAGCGTTTGGATGGATTCCAATATCGATATGATGCGGGAACTTGTATATCCTAATATGGATGATTATTACCTGCTCATCGTAAAGTCACAGGGAACAAAGTATGAAAGCTTTCTTCACGATATGACAGAAAAGTCACAACTGAAGATGCTGGAATATCTTGGCAAACTAAGAGAAAGTGGAATGGAACTGCCGGAAATAAAAGTGCAGGAGCTGCACCTGTTATTGACAGCTTATATCACGGCGTTGTTTGAGCCTGTGATACATAGGTATCCCTATGAGGAAGCGATCGGGGCATTGGACACACTGGAACATTTTTTCCTCCCGGGGTGGAAACAACTGATCGGGGTATAGAATAGAATTTCATAGAGTATGGTCATTCACCGTCTGTCTTCTGATTTTGAAGACAGGCGGTGAATTTGCGATAGGGGTAAGCTAACGCTAACACGCAGATGTTAACAATAAAAGGAGACAAGAGTGATGAACAATAGGAAAGAGGAACAACGAAAAGGTAATTGGTTTGGGACAATGCTGTCCTACGCAAAAGGAAGCGGCGGAAAGCTTAGCTTATCGGTAATCTTTTCAATGATCAGCCTGAGTACGGGATTGGTACCTTTTTATTGTGTTTATAAGGTACTGGATCTGTATATGGCAGGAAACCTGGACGGATCCGGTGTTATGCAATGGTCTGTGATCGCCGCAGTGATGTATCTGGTCAAAGTAACCTGCTTTGGAATCTCTACAGGGATTTCACACTACGTTGCATTTAATGTACTTGAAGGAATGCGATTAAAGGTTGCGGATCTTTTCCTTAGAGCACCTCTTGGTGAGGTTTATGCGCATTCCATCGGCGAGATCAAAGGAATCATTGTTGACAAGATAGAAGATATCGAGCCGCCGCTGGCACATGTTGTACCCGAAGGAGCCGGACATATTCTGCTTCCGGTGATCAGCTTCGTGGCGTTAGCCATGCTAGATATCCGTATGGCTTTGGCAGCTCTGGCAGCTTTTCCGATCGGGCTTCTTTTTATGGTACTGACATTTGTGATCAGCGGAAAGAATATGACGAAGTACCAGGAAGCGAATGCGCATATGAGCAGTGTGATCGTAGAATATGTCGAGGGAATTGAGGTGATCAAGGCCTTCGGAAAAAGCGGTACAAGTTACGAAAAATTTGCGGGTTCCATAAAAAACTACAGAGATTTCGTGATAGAGTGGATGGAATCCACCTGGTTTACAATGAAAATGGCATTTGCATTTATGCCTGCAACACTGCTTGGTATGGTGCCGGTAAGCGCGTATCTTGTTTCAAAAGGAAGTATTACGGTTTCACAGATGGCACTTGGCGTGATGTTGGCTATGTCCATGGTCGTCAGCATGGCAAAACTGGAAATCTTCTCGAATGGCCTGCGCCAGATGGAATATACGGTAAATGAGATTCAAAAACTTTTTGACATGAAGCTGCTTAAAGAACCGGGAAAAGAGGGTAAACCGGACGGATATACCATAGAAATGAAAAATGTTCATTTTACCTATAATCCTGAGGAAGGTGAGGTACTTCACGGAATCGATCTGGTTCTGAAGGAAGGAAGCTTTACCGCGCTGGTAGGTCCAAGTGGAGGAGGTAAATCGACAGTTGCAAAGTTGATAGCAAGATTCTGGGACATCACGGAAGGAAGCATAAAGATAGGAGGAATTGATATCCGCGACATGAAGATCACGAGTCTGGCCAATCTGGTCAGCTTTGTAACTCAGGATAATTTTCTTTTCAGCTGCTCAATCATGGAAAACATCCGTCTCGGGAATCCGAAAGCGACGGATGAAGAAGTAAAAGCGGCTGCCAGAGCGGCGTGCTGTGAGGAATTCATCATGAAACTGCCGGATGGATATGACACATCTGCCGGGGAAGCCGGGAAACGCCTGTCGGGAGGCGAGAGACAAAGAATAGCGATCGCAAGAATGATGCTAAAAAATGCACCAATCGTTATTCTGGATGAAGCGACGGCTTTTACGGATCCCGAAAATGAAACGAAGATACAGGAGTCCATAGCAAACCTGACGAAGGGAAAAACCCTGCTTGTCATTGCGCACAGACTATCTACAATCCGGAGCGCGGATAATATCGTGCTGTTGAATGATGGAAGGATCGAGGCGTCGGGAGATCAGAACAAACTGCTTGCCGGATCACCGTTGTATAACAGAATGTGGCAGGCACATATAGGAGCAAGAAACTGGGCAGCGGGAAAGGTAAAGGAGGCATAGGATGTTTAAGACGATAAAAAGGATCATTGACTGGTGCGGTGAGTTTAAGACATCTTTATATATAGGGTTCGTGTTTTCGTTCTTCGGGTCGTGGGCTGCGGCTGCACCTGTGGCCTATTCCGGATATCTGATCGGAACCATCCTTAAGGATGTCCAAAATGGCAACAAACCATATGCGGATCTGTGGAAAAGCAGCCTGTGGATCATGCTTGGAATGGTTATAATAAAGTTCCTTATGGACTATCTGAAAGCAAGGTTTCATGAAAAGATCGGTTATGAGCTGGTCGCAAGGGATCGTCTTAAGATCGGTGAGGTGTTAAAAAGAGTTTCTTTGGGATATTTTCAGAGTAACGATACAGGTGCGATCCTGAACGCGATCACTACAGGACTTTCCACATTGGAGAATATGGGAATCCGTATGGTGGATGGTTTTGTAGGCGGTTATCTGAATTACATATGTGTATTCCTGTTTATGCTTTTTATGAATACAAAAGCGGCACTTATCTCTTTGCTGGGAGTCGGGATATCTTTTGTATTTCTGGTAATGATCTCTAAGCACAGTCTTAAGAATACAAAAGTGTTGAGTGCTGAAAATGAACGCCTGACCCGGGCGGCATTGGAATTTACCAGAGGACTACCGGTCGTTAAATCGTTCGGAATGGAGGGCATATCTATTAAGGCATTTAAGGAAGCATGTGCAGACGGAAAGAAGATCGCATTAAAGATCGAATGGGGATTTATCCCGTATAATTGCCTGCATCTTCTGGCTCTCAGACTGGCAAGCGTCTGGATGTTTATCACGGTAATATACGCGGGATTGACCGGGGATATGGAAATGGATATGGTACTGATCGTTGCGCTGCTTTCTCTTTCAATCTTTAACTCTGTAGATCCGATCGCCGACAGTGCGCATGTTTTGTCAGTGATCGATAACGCTTTTGATAAAATGGAGATGTTTTCCGAAGCAGGTTATCTGGATGCAACCGGGAGTGATATACAGCCGGAGCATTACGGGATTGAATTTAAGGGTGTCTCGTTTTCTTATTCCAATGCAAAGACTACAGAAGACCGCGTTGTATTGAAGGATGTCTCGCTATCGATACCGGAGGGAAGTACTACGGCGATCGTGGGACCTTCCGGCAGCGGAAAAACGACGATCTGCAACCTGATCGCAAGGTTCTACGATGTGACAAAAGGGCAGATTCTGGTCGGTGGAATCAATGTGAAGGATTATAGTTTGGACAGCCTGCTTTCCAATATTTCCATGGTATTCCAGAATGTGTATCTGTTCAATGATACTATTCGGGCTAATATCTGTTTCGGACGTGAGGGAATCTCGGAAGAAGAGATAATCGATGCGGCAAAAAAAGCACGATGCCATGATTTCATTATGGAACTTCCGAATGGCTATGATACCGTGATCGGAGAGGGCGGCGGAACACTTTCCGGAGGGCAGAAGCAGCGTATTTCCATTGCGAGAGCTATATTAAAAAATGCACCGATCATCATTCTCGACGAATCAACGGCGAGCATTGATCCTGAGAATGAGCATTTGATCCAGGGGGCGCTTACGGAATTGTCCAAAGGAAAAACGGTGATCATTATTGCGCACAGGCTCGCAACGATTGAAGCTGCGGATCAAATTCTTGTAGTGGATGATGGACATATCATTGAAAAGGGTAAGCACAATGAATTGGTAAGACTCGGTGGAAAATATGCCGGATTTGTAAAGATCCGGCAGGAAGCGGAGAACTGGCAGATTGCGTAAAGATATATAGACAGGTTCGACCCTGAACAAATTAATAATTGACAAATGAAAGAGAACGATGTACTCTATCAAAAGAGAACATCGCTCTCTTTTGATTACGGGAGAAAAGATATGCCTAAGGATAAAACAGACAGTCATAACAGGATAATAGAAGCAGCCAGAAAAGAGTTCATGAAATATGGATATAATGATGCTTCTCTTCGCAGGATCGCCGCTAATGCCGGTATTCAGGTGAGCGGATTATATAAACATTTTTCCGATAAGGAAGAGATGTTCACCTCACTTGTAGAACCGGCGATCAGTGGATTTTATGCGCTTTATCATGAGATGGAAAATGAGTATTTTGATATGGTAGACGGGCTTGAAAACGATTACGAATGGGAAGGTGATGATGAAACAGTCCGTCTTATGAAATACATATATGACAATCTTGAGGAGTTCAGACTATTGGTACAGTGTTCGGGAGGCACGAAATACGAGGATTTTGTACATGAAGTTGCCGAACTCGAAGAGGAAGTGACAGGCCGTTATATGGAAGAACTGAAGGCGAAAGGACTTGATATTAAAGATGTCGATCCAATGGAAATGCATCTTCTTACCAGTTCATATGTCGAAGCGGTTTTTCAACCGGTAATTCATGATCTTAGCAGAGAAAAAGCCATGCATTTTGCAGGGACGCTTCAGGATTTTTTCAGACCGGCATGGAAAGCGTTGTTTGGTATCTGAGACAATAAGAGTTGTGATATAGCTCCACATATTGAGTGGAGCATATATTATAGACCAGGGTTAGCAAATGCTAACTAATTAAAACGAGGAAAGGACAAATAAGATGGAGGACGAGAGATCAAAAACAAAAGAAAAGACTTCGGCAATGAATGTGTACAATAAGAACAGTCTTCGCTGGCTCTGGAGTTTTACAGAGGGCAAGAGAGGCATATATCTGTTAAGTGTTATTCTTGCATTACTTGGAGTGATCAGCATGCTGCTTACATATGTCTGTCTTGCATCATTGATACGTGAACTGATAAGCGGCAACAGAGAAATGGCATTTTATGAAGTAAGAGGACTGCAGATCGGTATTCTGTGGATATTAAGATATGCTTTTCACGGGTTTTCAACATACACATCCCATAATGCGACATTCGGTCTTATCGGATCGGCGCGTAAGTTGCTGTTAAAAAAGCTGAACTCCATGCCGCTCGGAGCGGTTCAGAGTCGTTCTTCGGGAGAGTATAAGAACATCATCTGCGACAGGGTGGATCAGATTGAGCCTACGCTTGCGCATGTAACACCTGAATTTACGGCCAATATTGTTGGAGCGATAGCGATGTTTATTTATATGATGAGCATTGACTGGCGGGTAGGCCTGTGGCAATTGATCTGCATTCCTGCAGGGTTTATAGCTTTTGCGATCATGATGGCATCTACTCCCAAATACTATCCGGTAACGATCGAGAAGACCAGGGCATTAAATGCTGTAGCAGTGGAATATATCGGCGGTATCGAAGTCATCAAAGCATTTGGACAGAGCGGAACATCTTACGGTAAATTTGTGAAGGCAGCAAAAGAGGGGGCGGACTGTTTTATTGAGTGGATGCGTAAAGAGAATTTCTGGCAGAATTTCGGAATGGCGTGCTTCCCCGCAACTATGCTGGGACTGCTCCCGTCAGGTGTTATATATTGTCTTAACGGAAGCATGTCATTTGCCAATCTTATAGTGCTCATCATTCTTTCGTTGGGAACGGTTACGCCGCTTGTGACAGTATTCGCATACACCGACGATATCTCAAAGGTGGGAGAGATTGTAAGTGATATCGCGGATATCATGGATGAAAAGGATCTTATTCGTCCGGACGGAATAAAGAATACGCCTGCCGATCACAGGATCGTGCTTAAGGATGTTCATTTTACATACAAGGATAAAGAAGTACTTCACGGTATAAACATGGAGATTGAGGACGGAACGGTAAATGCACTCGTAGGACCGTCCGGGTCCGGTAAATCCACGATTGCCAGGCTTATTGCTTCTTTGTGGGATGTTGATTCGGGCGAGATAATCATAGGTGGTGTTAACATCAAGGATATGCCGCTTGAAGAGTACAATCGACACGTTGCATATGTATCACAGGAGAATTATCTGTTTGACCAGACGGTTATGGATAATATCCGTATGGGCAGGGATGGCGCCACTGATGATGAAGTGATAGAAGCTGCTAAGAAGTGCGGATGTCATGATTTTATAATGACACTTGAAAACGGATATCAGACAGTATGTGGAGGCTCCGGAGGCCATCTTTCGGGTGGCGAAAGACAGAGAATATCCATCGCAAGGGCTATGCTTAAAGATGCTCCTATTGTGATACTTGATGAGGCAACAAGTTACACGGATCCGGAAAGCGAAGCGGTCATACAGGCTGCACTCTCAAGGCTGACCGCCGGAAAGACACTAATAGTTATAGCGCACAGATTATCAACAATCGCGGATGCGGATAAAATATTCCTTATAAATGACGGATGTATCGAAGCTTACGGGACACAGAATGAACTTATGACATCAAGCCCTCTTTATAAGAGCATGTGGGAGAGTCATATAACCGCGCGAAAGGAGGAGGCATAAGATGCTTAGGACAATAAAAAAGTTTTTTGATTTTTGTGGAGATAGGGAAAGAAAGCAGTTCTTTCTGTCGATTTTTTTAAGTGTTTTTAATGCCTTTTTTGTTGCCATGAGAATACCGGCGATCTATGTGGTCTTAAAAGCGATCCTTGAGGACAGCTTGTCAGTCAATACCGCCTATACCGCAGTTGTGATCATAATCGCTTCGATCATATTGCAGACACTGATCACTATGCAGATATCCATGTTGCAGACAAGAGCAGGATATAACACATCATCTTTAAAACGCATGGAGATTGCAGAGCATTTAAGATATGTTCCTATGGGATATTTTAACAGCGAAGGTCTCGGCAAGGTTACGTCTATTGCAACCAATACGATGGAGAGCTTATCCGGTATGGCATCCAGATGTGTCATGATGATCTCTAAAGGGATGATAACAACCCTTGTTATAGTATTTTCGATGTTCCTGTTTGATCCGAGGATAGCAACGGTTGCTCTCATAACCATGGTGATCTACCTTATCGTAACAGAATTCATGATAAGAATGGAAAGTGCGGATGCCGACAGATTTACGGCAGCTCAGGATTCGATGGTGGCGAGGATACTTGAATATGTAAGAGGAATAGCCGAGATAAGGAATTTCAATCTCTTTGGTAAGAGTATTACGGATGTGGATGATTCTATAGACAGCTTCGCGAGATTCTCGACGGGCATGGAGACGACCTATGAGATCGTTATGTTCTTCCTGAACATACTTAATAAAATAGCAGGAGTCGTGATGACTGTCATGAGCATCACTTTTTACTTAAACGGTTCGATGGGGCTGGTAAATTCGGTGATGATGATCATATGCTCGTTCATGATCTTTGAATCCCTGGATCAGGTTGGAGCGTTCAATGGTCTTACCCGTGCTATAGAAAACTGCGTTGATAAGGCAAATGAAGCGCTGTCCTTCCCTACGATGAAGATAGAAGGAAAAGAAATAACTCCCGATAATATGACACTTGTCATGAAGAATGTTGATTTCTCATATGGTGAGAAGAAGATAATAAATGATATCTCATTCGAGATCAATGAGAAGACGCAAACAGCTTTTGTCGGCCCTTCAGGCGGAGGCAAGACCACCCTGACACAGCTTCTTGCAAGATTCTGGGATGTTGATAAGGGCAGCGTATCGCTTGGAGGAACGGATGTAAGGGATTACAGCTATGACAGCCTTATGAAGAATTTTGCCTTTGTATTCCAGAATGTATATCTGTTTAATGACACGATAGAGAATAATATCCGTTTCGGCAAGCCGGATGCAAGCAGGGAAGAGGTTGTTGAAGCTGCTAAAAAAGCATGCTGTCATGATTTTATAATGGAACTGCCTGAGGGGTATGACACGGTTATAGGCGATGGAGGAGCCAGCTTATCGGGAGGCGAGAGACAGCGTATTTCTATAGCCAGAGCAATAATGAAGGATGCACCCATAATAATCCTTGATGAGGCGACAGCGAATGTTGACCCTGAAAATGAAGAAAAACTGATAGAAGCGGTTGCTGCTCTTACAAGGGAGAAAACGATAATTATGATCGCTCACAGATTGAAGACCGTGAGGAATGCAGATCAGATCTTAGTTATCGATAAGGGACAGATAGCAGAACAGGGTACGCATGAGCAACTAATGCAGAAAGAAGGGATATATAAGAGTTTTATAGCCGAAAGAAGCAAGGCTGCCACATGGAAGATCAGAAAGGATCCCGCATAAAGGAGAGATGAAAAATGCTAAAGTACAAAGGAACGTTTATTCCTTCATTTTCAAAAAACACTTGACAAATTATAATATATTGATAAAATCATTATCGATAATTAGATTATCGGTAATGATTTTTTATATGGAGGAAAAATGTCTGTACGAGATACAAGTATTGATCCGAGACTGCTTCAGAGTGCCCGTGATGAATTCATGAAACATGGGTTTATAAAAGCGGATCTGAAGACCATATGTGACAATGCCGGGATAACAACAGGGGCTGTATATAAGCGATATAAGGGCAAGGAAGAGTTGTTCTGCGCAGTAGTAAAGAATACGGCCGATATACTTGACGGATTTGTTACGGTGCGTGCCGGACAGGATTTTTCCGCCATGACCGATGAAGAAGTCAGGGCAACGTGGACCATGAATGAAAAGTTCATGCTCGACCTGTTTAAGATGCTGTGGTCTATACGAGGCGATTTTGTACTTCTGTTGGAAAAATCAGCTGGAACAGCATATGAGAATTACGGACACGATTTCGCGCTTCGCATGACTGATGCCTATATGCAGTATTATCTTGAGGCAAAAAATCGCGGACTGGCGGATGCCGATATCACAAAGGATGAGATGCATGTGCTATGTACATCATTTTGGACAGCTATATATGAACCGTTTGTCCATAAGATGTCCTGGAAAAAAATAGAGGAGCATTGCAGGGTGATGTGCAGATTTTATGACTGGACAAAAGCGCTGGCAATAAAATAACAAATTATAAGCCGTCGAGAGACGGCTATAAAAATGATCATCAGTTAGCCTTGTCTAACTAAATGATAATACAAACATTCTAAGGAGGAATGAAAAAGATGAAAAACACTAAACTTGTCGGCAAAGACCTGATACTTGCGGGAGCGCTCACTGCACTGATGTTTGTCATATATATGGTGATCAGTA
>JAILJC010000041.1 GCA_024694965.1 Lachnospiraceae bacterium | reverse complement strand
TCATTCGGTGAACCTTGACGAGTATGTGGGTCTTGAGCCGACACATCCCCAGAGCTACAGGTATTTCATGGATGACAACCTTTTCAACCACATCAATATCGATAAGTCAAATACCTATGTTGCAAAGGGAACCGGCGATGTCGAAGCAAATCTTAAGGAATTCAACGATATCCTTGATAAGGCCGATATCGATTTACAGGTTCTCGGAGTAGGCCCTGACGGACATCTCGGTTTCAACGAGCCCGGAGCTTTCCTTTATGAAAAGGCTCATAAGGAAACGCTTGAGGATTCCACGATCGATGCAAACACAAGGTTCTTCAACAACCGTGACGAGGTTCCCAGGTTTGCTGTGACCATGGGCATGGGAAGCATCATGAAGGCAAAGACTCTTCTTATGATTATAAACGGCAACAAACAGGATGCCGCAAAGAAGCTTCTAATGGATGACAAGATCGATCCGATGTGCCCCGCGACATTCATGCGCATGCACAGAGATGCGATAGTTGTCATCGAGAAAAAGCTTGCCGATGAAATCGGATTTACTTTATAATATGATCAAATGATAAGGAGGTAGCGGATATGACAGACAACATAAACAAGATCAGTGATGATCAGCTTGCTACGGTGACCGGCGGCGAATGTGATGCCGATAAGTACAAAAATGATTTAGGTACCGTATCACAGGATCCTTTTACGGGTGAGATCACATATGTGGACAAGACCCAGGCTATAGGCAAGTTTACAAAGGCCCAATGGGATACACTTAAGCAAAACTGGGCATATACGGGTGATCCGGATCTGTATATCAGGACAGTTAATGTGGCCGAATTGAACAAAATGCTTTAAAAACCTCATATTTTAAGGAAAAACAGCCGATATATCAGGTGAAAGGGATTGATTTATATAGGAAGACACGGAGGTGATCCTATGATAAACATGGTAGGCGTTGAATATGTGCTTCCGCCTCCGCCCGCTCCGCCTGATATACCGGCTGTTGTTTCCGCAATGCCCTATACGAAGTACAGGCGCAATAAGGAACGGGAGAAGGAAGAAAGCAAGAAAAAGAGAAGATCGATATATGACTTAATGCTTAGTGAAAAGGAGGAAGGAGAAGAGCCCGGGCAGATGGGCTGCTTTTTCGAAGCGAGAGCATGATATATGATATGGATTGAAACACCCTGCGTTTAACGGCGGGGTGTTTTTTGTGCAGAGCACTTAGCGAGGTTTTTTCGAGCTTAGTGCGAGCCACTCAGCGACCCTTAACGAGGTATTGTCGAGTTTAGTGGAGCTGAGAAGTGCAGCTGAGAAACACTTGCATATAGCACGATTATTTACTATATTTATTTTATGTGATTCCCTCTCAAACGGGAAAATGATCTAAAAGGAGGTTACAGGATGTTTGCTAATACGTTTTGGTCACTGGTGCCCGCGATAATCGCGATAGCGCTGGCGCTCATCACCAAGGAGGTTTATTCGTCACTGTTCATCGGTATCGTTGCCGGAGGTCTCCTTTATTCGGGATTTTCCTTTACGGGCACTATGCAGCATGTGTTCCCCGACGGCATGATCGCCCAGCTTTCGGACAGCTGGAATGTGGGTATTCTCATTTTCCTCGTTGTTCTCGGAAGCATTGTAATGCTCATGAACCGGGCGGGAGGCTCGGGTGCTTTCGGACGCTGGGCCGTTTCGCATGTGAAGACGAAGGTGGGAGCTCAGCTTGCAACCATCGTTTTAGGCTGCCTTATCTTCATCGATGACTATTTCAACTGTCTTACGGTTGGTTCGGTCATGATGCCCGTTACCGACAAGCATAAGATATCGAGGGAAAAGCTGGCATACCTTATAGATGCGACGGCTGCTCCGGTATGTATCATCGCTCCGATATCCTCGTGGGCGGCTGCTGTTACCGGTTTTGTTGACGGCGCGAACGGACTGACTCTTTTCGTAAGGGCCATTCCTTATAATTTCTACGCATTCTTAACGATCGCCATGATGCTGACCCTGACCTTCAGGAAAACTGATTTTGGCCCCATGAAGCTTGCTGAGATCGAGCACAAGTTAAAGGGCGATAATGAAGGAACAGGAGCCGGCCCGTCTTCGATCACCGGTGCCGAGGATCAGCCCAATCCCCCTGTTTCAGCCACGGGTAAAGTCATTCATCTGGTGCTTCCGATAATCACGCTCATCGTGACCTGCGTTATAGGCATGATATATACGGGCGGCTTCTTCGAGGGCGAGAGCTTTGTTGATGCCTTCTCGAATTCGGATGCTTCCGTAGGTCTTGTATACGGTTCCGTAGTTGCTCTGGTCATCACGATAATCTTCATGATCGCAACGAAGGTGTTAAGCTTCAAGGAATGCATGAACGCGATCCCCGAGGGATTCAAGAGCATGGTTCCCGCGATCCTTATCCTCACCTTTGCATGGACCCTTAAAGCAATGACGGATTCACTCGGCGCTAAGGAATATGTTGCGGGCCTTGTTGAGAACATAGCAGGAAATCACGCTCTGATGAGCCTGCTTCCGGCGATCGTTTTCCTTATCGGTACCTTCCTTGCATTCGCGACCGGTACCTCATGGGGAACCTTCGGTATCCTCATCCCGATCGTTGTTAACGTATTTGGTGCTGATCTTGGCAACGAGCTTATGATAATCGCCATCTCGGCCTGCATGGCAGGTGCTGTCTGCGGCGATCACTGCTCACCGATCTCCGATACGACGATCATGGCTTCTGCGGGAGCGCAATGTAACCATATACGGCATGTTTCGACGCAGCTGCCTTATGCTCTGACAGCGGCTGCCGTATCGTTCGTAGCCTACATAATCACCGGATTTATACGCAGCTGGATCGTCTGCCTGCCTATCGGCATCGTCCTGATGGTTGTTACCGTATTTATCCTGGGTAAGAAGGATGCGGAAAGTGAGGGCGCCAAGGAAAAGGCCAAGGCCTAGGCAAAGGTTGAGGGATCGAGCGGATCGAGGCAGTGGTACAGCTCATCGACGATCTCTTCGTTGAAATAGGCCCTGCGGTTGTATGCGGCTATGATCTGCGAGAGATCTGCGACGGAAAGGGTGGATTTTCCGCCTGTGCGAAGGACGCATAAGAGGAGGATCATGTTAAGATGCACGATCCCGATCCGTATGTTCCTTACAAAGCTGTAGTCCTCAAAGCTCTTAAGATAATAAAGATACAGATAATATGCATAGTAAGCGGCTAAGTATTTAGCCGCTTCTTTGTTATTTGTGAAAAAGTCACCCGCCGCGGCTTTGAAGCTCTCACCGGAAGCAAGTATATGCTCCGGATCGTCAAAATAAAGCCTTAAGAGCCTGTAAAGAGCGGGATTTGAGCGCCTGAGCCTTATGTTGTAGAAGGATGTGTCCATGATCCTTTTGTAAAACGAAAGATCAAGCGGGAAAAGACACGGCCCGGCCTCTGTTTTACAGGGCTCGACGGTATCCGGCAGCTCATCGCCCGAAAGAGCGGCCTTCTGGAGGGCTCCGGCGTGGTTGTCGAGTGACTTTAGCGCAGATGCCAGGGCTTGCGGGGTATCTGCTTTTTGGACCATGAGGATGCATTCTTCCCTTGTATGACGTAAAAGTGTAAGCAGCCCGGCATCATCGTTTGTCGTGCAGGGTTCGCTTAAGGGCTCGCCCTCGGAGACTTCAAGGTGCATATCGGAATAACCTTCAAGGAATTCCCTTGCGGCTTCGATGCAGGCAAGATCGAGATAGTGCTCCTCAAACGGCCCGTAATTGCGGTAAAAACGCGGGAACATGCGGCAGGCTTCGGGAATGAAATCATGCCCCATCTTTAACTGGAGCGAGCAGAGTCCGTCTGAATTGTAAAAGGGGCAGGTCCCCGAGCCTTTGTTGAAGCAGTAGATGTAGCTTGAGGACATACGGGACAAAAGGGAGAGCTTGAACAGTCCCTTCTGTTTCCTGAAGCGTTCGCGGTCCTCGGGCGTTAACGGTATCATCCATCCGTGGCAGCAGGTTGAGGGGCATTTACCCGCGATACAGCTGAATTTGTCATAAAAAGAGATCCTGAAAATATCCATGAGAAAAGGATAACACAAAGGGTGGTCAAAAATGAATAATTTTATCCGGAAAATGTTTTATTTTGCCCCGATGTGAGGTATAATGTTATTACTATACTTGCGCGTATCTGTAAGGCAGAAAGGAAGCATTTATGA
>JAILJC010000025.1 GCA_024694965.1 Lachnospiraceae bacterium | reverse complement strand
ATTAAAGCAGCCTATCTTCACTGAGGAAGGCTGCGCTTCGCTTTTTGGAGCCGCGATACCCTGCGCAGAGCTGCAGCCGCATATTAAACATAACATCATGACCAGAACCGAAAGCATTCCTGCCCTGAAAAGCCTAGCCGTCATTATACGTTTTCTCCTTCTTCACGCTCGGTCATCTTAAGCCTTAACCCAAGCATCGTAAGATCGTCAAACTGCGGAGCCCCGGCAACAAAGCCATCAACGTCTTTGCGTACGCTTTTAAGCAATGTTTCGGGATCTTCCGTATAATGCTCCTTTAACACTGCCTCGAGCCTGTCCGTAGTATACAGCTCATTTGATGCGTTAGTTGCTTCCGGAACACCGTCGGTATATAAGAAAATAAGGTCGCCCGGCTTAAGAGTCACTTCGTTCTGAAGATAGGCCATGCCCTCCATAGCCGCAAGCGGCATCTTCTTCTTAGCGGGCTTTAACATCGTGACCTCGCCGTTTTCATTCAGTATGTAAGGATTCTCATGTCCCGCATCGCAGAACCTCATGACACCGGTCCTTAAATCGATCACTCCGATCCATGCCGTAACAAAAAGTCCCTCGCCGTTACCCTCGCACAGCTGGTCGTTAGAGTTCATAAATACCTGCTCAACAGGCTCATCCGCCTGCGCGTGATTCTTGATAAGGGTCTTTGCTATGACCATGAAAAGCGCCGCGGGTATTCCCTTTCCCGATACATCCGCGATAACGATCGCCAGATGATCCTTATCCACAAAGAAAAAGTCATAAAAATCACCGCCCACTTCCTTTGCCGGATCCATTGATGCATACAGGTCGAATTCCTCCCTGTCCGGGAACGGCGGGAAGATGCACGGAAGCATCGACGCCTGGATATGTGTCGCAACCGAAAGCTCCGCCCCTATCCTTTCCTTTTCGGCGGTGATCTCGGTTATGTCCTTTATGTATTGTTTCATCCTGACCGTCATGGATCCGAACGAATCGGCCAGAGTCTGGACCTCGTCACCCGTATCCTTCGTCCATTCAAAGTCAAGATTGTCGCCTTCTATTTTCTGTACCCTCTCGGTAAGCTCGACGATGGGAGCAGCAAGCCTGTTTGCCAGCACCCTTGATATGACTGCCGCCACAAAACCGAGAAGTACGGCAAATGCAAGCATACCAAGTATAGATGTATAGATGGAATTGCGTACGAAATTAGTTTCCTCGGCGTTGCCCGCATTAAGCGAATCAAGAAGCTCTTTTGTGGGCGTTAACACCTCACTCTCCGGAAGAACGACAAAATAGGACCATCCCACCGTAGTCATGGGCGCATAAGCAACATAATATGAAGCTCCGTCAATATTCAAAATACTGACATCGGTTTCGCCCGCAAGTGCCCTGGTTGCCAGCTTTACAAGATCATCATTTGAGCTTTCCCGCAGGTCATCACCTTCATCCTCAACTGCAGCAAGCTCTCCTTTAGCGCTGCCGGAGAACAGGATCTCTCCCCTGTCGTTTACTATAAGAGCATATCCCTGTTTGCCCACGCGGAAATTGCCTACATCCTCCCTTATGGTATTAAGGTACATTCCGGCTCCCGCAACGCCCTTAAAAACATTGTCCACATAAACCGGGGCACCGCATGTAACGGCATCCGCACCGGTATCTATATCCTTCATCATTCCCGTAAAAAAGGGCTCTCTTGTTTCTTCCGCTCCGATATACCAGGGGCGCTCCCTGGCTTCGAATTTTAACACTTCGCCATCCTTGGGGATATTATAATCGGCACATACCTCAGTACCCAGGAAGACACCTGTCTTGGTCGCAAGATAATTTGAAGCCATCGTGGAACGCTTTTCCACTATCGACTGCATGGTACCCCTTAAATTGGCGATCTTGGCGATCTCTGCCTGTATCTCTTCGGATTCCGGATCCACTCCGTCACCGTATGCTGCGAAGGTTACGAGCTTACCCTTCTCGGACTCGCCGTACTTAAGAAGCTTTGCATCACCGTAATCGCTGATGTGCCTGTATATATCTACGGCACTGTCGGCCAAAACACATACATCGCTTCTGAATTCGGCAAATTCGTTATCCGCAAGCTTAGCCTTGTTTGTCGCAGAATCAAGCAGCATCTGCCTTGTCTGATCGCTCATAGCGGACGCAGACAGGGCCTCAACCCTGTTTCCCGCATCTTCGTTGCCTTTAACAAGGCTCTGCTGCATGAAATGCATCCAAAGGTACACCATTATGCACAGGCAGACCAACATACCTGCCATGATGATCACGACCAGACCAAGGATCTTTTTTCTCATTTACTGTTCTCCCTTGCCGGAACGGCTCCTCTTCCAAACTTTTTCTTTATAACGATCAACGTAACTACCATAAGTACAAGTGTTATCGGTGTCGCAACGAGTGCTGCCGATGTTCCCAAAATATAACCGAACAGTCCCAGCAGTATATATCCCACAAAGGATACACCGGCGGCCGTAAGAGCATAGGGAAGCTGGGTCGTTGTGTGGTTAACGTGATCCGAGCCCGCGCCCGCCGAAGACATTATCGTAGTATCCGAGATCGGTGAGCAATGGTCACCGCATACGGCACCTGCCAGACAGGCGGCTATAGAGATCACCAGCATCTCGTAGTTATCGGAAAATACCGCGCATACAATGGGAATGAGAATTGAAAACGTTCCCCAGCTGGTTCCCGTTGAAAATGCGAGGAATATCGATATCGCAAATATGACCGCGGGCAGGAAGATGGTAAGGCCTGACGCCATGCTGTCCACAACGTTGTGAATGAAAACATCCGCACCCAGAAGGCCGTTGATGCCTGATAAGTTCCAGGCAAGGATAAGGATGAGCATGGGTTCGCATACAGTACGGAAGCCCGATGCCAGGCATCCCATGAATTCCTTGAACTTAAGTGCTTTCCTGACCATATACAGAATAAAGGTCACCGTGATCGTGATGGAGCTTCCTATGACCATTCCCTTGGCCGCATCCGTATCGGCAAGAGCCTCCCTTACGGTTGCTCCGTCGAAAAGGCCGCCTGTATAAAGCATGCCCATGATACAGGTGACTATGAGAAGCACGATCGGGATCACAAGGTTGCTTACCTTTGCGTTTAATACCTCGACCTTGTCATTCTCCTCGTAAGGAGCCTGACCCGATGTGAACAGGTCACCGTTCTTCGCATTATCTTCATGGATCTTCATCGGACCGTAATCAAACTTTAACAGCACGATAGTAAACAGCATGACGATAGTACACAGGGCATACATATTATAAGGGATCGCCTTGATGAACATCTCAAAGCCGTTTATGTTCATGGATTCGGGTACCGAATAAGACACCGCCGCTGCCCAGCTGGAGACCGGAGCGATGATACATATCGGAGCGGCCGTCGAATCTATGATATAAGCAAGCTTTGCCCTCGATACCTTATACCTGTCTGTTATCGGCTTCATTACCGAACCGACCGTAAGGCAGTTAAAGCCGTCATCAACAAAGATGATAAGCCCCATGAGTATTGTCGCTATCTGGGCGCCTTCTTTTGATTTTACCCTCCTTAAGGCATGGCGTCCGAAAGCCGATGCCGCACCCGATCTGTTCATAACCGCGACAAGGGTCCACAAAAGCACCACGAATATGAGGATGCACGCATGCGAGGGATTGGTAATTGCCGATACCAGCCCTCCTTCCTCATGGAAAAACATTGTGTTGAATGCAGTTACGGGGTTGCCGTTTGCATACAGCATCGACCCCACAGCCACACCAAGTATGAGTGAACTGAAAACCTCTTTTGTGATAAGTGCCATCACTATCGCCACAAGCGGCGGAAGCAGTGAAAGAACAGTTGCATACATTGCCGGTACATAATCTCCCATAGAATCACCTCGTAGTAGAATAGTTTATTAGCTGCCGTTTCATTCCGTAAAGGGATAGTTATCTTTGTTCTTAAGAAGGTCGGGGCGCCGCTCTTTCGTCCTTATTACGGCCTGCTCATGACGCCACTTCTCAATGTTTGCATGGTGGCCTGACAGGAGTATCTCGGGCACCCTTTTCCCGTGCCATACCTCAGGCCTTGAATACTGCGGATATTCAAGCAGGTTGTCCTGAAAGGATTCAAACTCTGCCGATACATCGTTATTAAGCACTCCCGGTATCAAACGTGATACCGCGTCCACTATCATCATTGCCGGAAGCTCGCCGCCTGTGAGGACAAAGTCACCTATCGAAATGTTGTCGGTAACTATCTCCTCAAGGACCCGTTCATCGATCCCCTCATAGTGCCCGCAAAGCAGTATAAGGTCCTCTTCACGGGAAAGCTCCTCGGCTTTTTTCTGCGAAAACACCTCACCCTGCGGTGTTAGATAGATGACACGGGGTTTCTTTGTTTCATCACCCCCGCTTTTTGAAAGCCTGATCCGTTCGGCTATTGCTTCGTAGCATAAGTACACGGGCTCGGCCTGCATGAGCATCCCGGCACCGCCGCCGTAGATGTAGTCATCCACCTTGTTGTGCTTGTTAAATGCGTAATCGCGGATGTTTACCGCATCAATGTTTATTAAATTGTTCTCCATCGCCCGTCCGATAATGCTTGTGTTAAGACCCTGAATTACCATTTCGGGGAAGAGAGTCATTATGTGGAAATTCATATTAACCTAATATATTATCTATGGATGTACGCAGGGCGAGCACTGCATTTTTCAGCTTTTCGCGATCCTTATCGTACGGACGGCCCTTCTTTACATCCCTGTCTATGTCCATTATAAGCTTTTGCACCAGCTTTGTGGTATCGCTTATCTGGATCTTTTCTATCATGGTCACGGGTGAGCGTTCACCCTTCACGCCCTGCCCTGCCCGCTCGACAAGCGCCATAGCTTCGTCGATCAAAGCCTTAAGATCTTCGTCCGCCTCCATACTTGCAGTACCGGTGCGCGCTTTTTCATATTGTTTCTTAAAGATTATCATGTTTTCCTTATGTAACTTAATAAAGCCGGGATGAACCCGACTCGTGATATCACTTAAAACAAAAGGTAGTGGCCTGCCGTCCTAAGGA
>JAILJC010000007.1 GCA_024694965.1 Lachnospiraceae bacterium | reverse complement strand
CCGGAGCTTTCATATGCGGTAAGGAAGCTCGGATGTACGGCGGGCATCATGATAACAGCAAGCCACAATCCTCCGGAATACAACGGTTACAAGGCATACTGGGAGGACGGTGCACAGATAACCTCACCCAGGGATGTTGATATCATAAACGAGGTTAAGGCGGTCACCGATTACAATGACGTTAAGACGATGGATAAGGATGAGGCCGTAAAGGCGGGTCTTTACAATCCGATCGACAAGGACATTGACGATCCTTACATGGAAGAGCTTAAGAAGCAGATCATCCATCCCGAGGTCATAAAGGCGATGGCCGATGAAATAAAGATAGTTTATACGCCGTTTAACGGAACGGGTAACCTCCCCGTAAGGCGTATCCTTTCGGAGCTTGGATTCAAGCAGGTTTACGTGGTTCCCGAGCAGGAGCTTCCGGATCCCGACTTTACGACGCTTGAATATCCCAACCCCGAGGATCCCAAAGCATTCACGCTGGCACTTAAGCTTGCAAAGGAAAAGGATGCGGACATCGTGCTCGCTACCGATCCGGATGCAGACAGGCTCGGTATCTATGCTAAGGATACCGCAAGCGGCGAATACATACCGTTTACGGGTAATATGTCGGGAATGCTCATTGCAGAGTACATCTTAAGGGAGCGTGCCGCGACCGGTACGATGCCGAAGGATCCCGCACTCATTAAGACTATCGTTACGACGAACCTTGCCGATCCCATGTGCGAGGCATATAATGTCAAGCTCATCGAGGTCCTTACTGGATTTAAGTATATAGGCGAACAGATCAAGTGGTTTGAGAGGAATCATTCCTATAACTACGTGTTCGGCCTTGAGGAAAGCTACGGCTGCCTTGCCGGAACGCATGCAAGGGACAAGGATGCCATCGTTGCGGTAATGTGCTTATGCGAAGTTGCTGCATACTGTAAGAGCAAGGGCATAACGGTCTGGGATCAGATGATAAATATCTATAAGAAGTACGGTTTCTTCAAGGAGGGCATCCATACCCTTACAATGAAGGGTATCGAGGGCGCTCAGGAGATCCAGGATATAATGAACAGGCTCCGCAGCAATCCGCCTAAGGAATTCGCGGGTCTTAAGGTTAAGCAGTTCAGGGATTACAAGAAGAACGAAGTCATCGATATGGCATCGGGCAGCAAGTCGGAAACCGGGCTTCCCGAGTCAAACGTGCTGTACTTTGAGCTTGAGAATGATTCGTGGTGCTGCGCAAGGCCTTCGGGTACCGAGCCCAAGATCAAGTTCTACATGGGCATTAAGGGTGACAGCTTGGAGGATGCGGACAGTAAGCTGACAGAGCTTAAGGATGCGGTTATCTCCGCTATTAAGTAATGGATGAATTTATAAAATGGCTGTGGGACAGGAAGGCCGTAAGGTATGCGGTGATCGTTATCCTTGCGGGAATGGCGCTTATATCGCTTATACAGGGCATAAAGAATGCCGCAGAGTTCAGCCAGGATTTCCAGTGGGATGCAGCCAAGGCATTTACACTTAAAATGAATCCTTATGATGAATCGATGCATCCGGGGACCTATCCGGATGCGTCGGTGTTCAGGGATCATTACCTTCAGATGGAAGCGAATCAGTTTCCATCGCTTTTGATGCTTTTAATTCCGTATACGTTTTTCCCGCCGCTTGCGGCAAGGTATGCATGGATAGTATCAAACCTTGTATTTACCGCGGGAATAGTGATCCTGCTTAGAAAGACGTTCTTAAAGGATGCGGATCGCGATGTATTCATTGCGTTCATGCTCCTTATGATAGCGGGAACGCCGTATCGTAACCAGCTTGGGGTAGGACAGCATACGCTGTTTGCATTTTTCTTCTTCCTGCTGGCCGTATGGTTTGAAGGGATGTATCCTGATAGCATTGGGGATACCGATAAAAAGAAGGTCCCCGCGCTGTTTGCGGCAGTGGTCATATGCCTGTTTATCTGCTATTTCAAATACACGCTGACGGTGCCGCTGTGTTTGTATTTTGTTTATAAGAAGCGTTACCCTGAGATCGTGGTATCGGCCCTTATGCATTTGATCCTTACCGCGGTTTCGGCCTTTTGGCTTCATGACAGCTTTATAAACATGATCATAAAGCCGCTTAAGGTCTCATCGGCTCTTTCGGGTGAAGGCGGGCTTGATTTCGGCGTACTGCTTAAGGGTTCTCCGATAGCGTATGTACTTGCGCTCATCGTTATGGCCTTTCTGTTTGTGCTTTCGCTTAAGCTTGAAAAAGGGGCGGAAGGAGCGCTGATAAGCGTTCTCATCCTGTGGTCGATGATAATAACCTACCACAGGACGTATGACTTTTTCGTGATAGTGGCAGTGCTTGCGTTCTTTTTGGAAAGGGAACGGCCCGTGTGGCTTAGGGCAGGCTATTTGGCGGTGATCCTTGCGGTATTCTTCGTGCTAAGGGTGTTTTCCGAGTCGCCCGCTTCTAAGGCGGCGGTCGGTGCACTGTATTATATATTTACCATGGCAGTTACGGTCTTTGCGATAAAGAAGGGAGCGGACCGTACCCCGGCTGCCAAATGATCTGACGGAAGGTTTTAAAAATGACAATGAAGGACAGCCTGTATATCGTAATACCGGCGTATAACGAAGAAGAGAATATAAGACAGGTGGTTGAGGACTGGTATAAGGTCGTTGATTCGCGCAGCGGCGAGTGCAGGCTCGTGATAGTAAACGACGGAAGCAAGGACAATACCTTAAGTGTGCTTAAGGACCTGCAGCAAGACAGGCCCAAGCTTGTCGTGCTCGATAAGGAGAACGGCGGCCACGGTTCCACCATACTTTACGGATATAAATATGCGCTCGATCAGAATGCGGAGTATGTTTTCCAGACCGATTCAGACGGACAGACCTTTGCCTCGGAGTTTGATCCTTTCTGGGAGGAGCGTACGAAGTACGATATGCTTATCGGATACCGCAATCACAGGGAGGACGGATTCTCAAGGATAGTGGTGACCAAGGTTTTAAAGCTTGTCATCAAGGCATGCTTCCATGTGACCGTGACCGATGCAAATACGCCGTACCGTCTTATGAACGCTGCGGCCCTAAAGGAGGAGATAGGGTTCATTCCGGATGACTTTTTCCTTTCAAACGTGCTGCTGACGGTGCTGTTTACGAAGCATCTTAAGAAGATAAAATATATCCCCATTACGTTCAGGCCCCGCCAGGGCGGTGTCAATTCCATAAACCTAAAGAGGATATTTAAGATAGGGCGCCAGTCGCTCAAGGATTTTAAGGAGCTTAACAAAAAGATATGAAAAATAAGAAACTGCTAAGCCAGATATTAAGGTTCGGTGTTGTCGGCGGGATATCGTTCCTTATAGATTTTATAATATATACGGCCGTCATAAAGATACTTACGTTTGACAAGGCCTACATAATAGCCGGCATACTCGGCTTCTCGATATCGCTCATATTCAACTACCTCGCCAGCATGAAATGGGTGTTCGTGCGCAGGGACGATACGAGCAGGAAGAAGGAATTCATCATATTTACCGTATTAAGCCTTATAGGCCTGGTTTTAAACGAGGTATTCCTTATCCTGTATGTAGAGTGCATGGATGCGATGGTAGGCTGGATACATGCGATACACGTATGGATATATGATTTAATGGAGGGACTTAACATCCATGCGTTTGCGGATGTGCAGGAGTTTGTTGAGTTCTGCGCCAAGATATTCGCGACGGCGCTCGTCATGGTCTATAACTTCGTAAGCAGGAAGATGACTCTTGAGAAGAAGGAAGATAAGGGCGAAACGCCGGAAAAAGAAGTAGGATCCGAAACAGATGAGAATTAAAGAGGATGATATTATGAAAAAACATATAAGGATCATATTGATACAGGTCCTTCTGGTGCTTACGGCTGCCTGCCTTCTGCATGGCTGTAAGAAGAAGGCCGAAAGGATAGAGACTACACCCAGGGAAGAAAGCGCGCCCGAAGAGCCCGTAAGCGAGCCTGCCGAGCCGGTTGAACCCGCTGAAGCGGATACACAGGACAATACCATGTTAAACGTCGAGGCGGCGGATGCCGTATCCTATTCCTCGATCCCGGAACATGAAAAGGAAAAAGAAAAGGAGCCCGAGCCTGCCGCTGTAAACGATGAGAAGGACAACGCACTTAAGACGGAAGACGGAAGGGTGATAGTTGACCTTATCCTGTTCATGGGACAGAGCAACATGGCGGGAGCAGGCGGAAATGCGGCGTATGCGCCCAAGGTGGAGCATGATCACGGATACGAATTCCGCGCGATCTCCGATCCTACGAGGCTTTATCCCATAACTGAGCCCTTCGGCATAAACGAGAACGTCAGCGGCGCGATCGAGGACGCGGCCATAGGTAAAAAGGGTTCGATGGTCTCATCTTTTGTAAACAAGTATTATGAGCTCACCGGAGTGCCCGTTGTTGCGGTATCGGCTTCGTCGGGCGGCAGGGATACCGACTTTTGGATGCGTGACAACGTGGTGGCCGATTTTTCGGAAAGGTATAAGAGGGCCCAGGTGTGGCTTGAGAGCAACAATTACTACATCAGAAAGCAGTACGTTGTGTGGCTTCAGGGAGAATCAGACGCCGGGGACGGCCTGACGACCGAGCAGTACAATCAGAATATGGACAATATAATAAGGCCGCTGTTCATCGGAGGGATACAGAAGGTGTTCATGGTCACTCCGGGCCGTACGATATCGGTCAAGTATTTCTTCGACAATATAGTTTACGCCCAGATAAATATGTGCAAAACAAGCGGATATTACGCGCTTGCCACGACAGTACTTAATTCCGTCAGCACGGAATACATGGTCGATGAATTCCACTACAATCAGTCGGTACTAAATGTAGTGGGTGAGGAATCGGCGGAAAGCGCGGCCTACTACACGCTTAATAAGAAGGAAAAATGCCTGTACAATTACAGGGATAATAACGTATATATCCCGGAAGGGTTTGACTATACCGATGAAGAGAAGAAGGTCGAGCCGGTCGACCACAATAACAACGGTGATTTCGTGAGGTATTAAAATGGATAAGATACTGGTATTCATTCCCGCATATAACTGTGAAAAGCAGATAATAAGGGTACTCTCGCAGTTTGACGAAGAGGTGATGAAGTACATATCCGGCGTGATCGTTATAAACAACAGGAGTACGGACAATACCGAGATGATCGTGGCCGCGTACAAAAAGCAGCATCCGGATATTCCGCTCTCACTCCTTAGGAACAATGAGAACTACGGCCTTGGCGGGTCCCATAAGGTCGCCTTTGACTATGCCTTTAAGAACGGGTATGACTACGTCATAGTGCTCCACGGGGACGATCAGGGGAGGATATCGGATTTTCTGCCCGTGCTAATGAGCGGATACTATAAAAAGCATGACTGTATCTTAGGCGCAAGGTTTATGCGCGGTTCAAAGCTTGCAGGATACTCAAAGTTCCGTACCTTCGGGAATGCGGTGTATGATCTCCTGTTTGCCTTTGTGACCGGAAAGAGGATATATGACTTAGGTTCCGGGCTTAACATGTATGATGTTAAGATGCTAAAGGATAAGTTTTACGAAAAATTCCCCGATAACCTTATGTTTAACTACTGCATGATCCTTGCCTCCGAGTATTACGGGCATGATATCAAGTTCTACCCGGTTTCGTGGCGCGAGGACGATCAGGTGAGCAATGTAAAGATGGCTTCCCAGGCCGTTAAGGTGCTTGGGATACTTAAGGATTACTATCTGGATCCCTCGGTTATCACGGAGGATTACAGGGATAAGCCTATTGAAAAATATGAGGCTGAATTGATAATATGAGCATTTTTAAACTGGCAGCAGGTATAGTCATCTTCATACTGGGCTTTCTGGCGGTACATACGATCAAGCTGTTCCGTATGTATCTGGTCCTTCTTGAGAGCAGGATAAGGTTTTCAAGGTTTGTGTTCGCCTATTGCCGCACGACCCTTGCAAACCTTGTGATACCGTTTAAGCTCGGTGAGATATACAGGATGACCGTATTTTCCCGTATTACGAAAAGTGCCGGTACGGGAATAGCCGGCGTCATAGTCGACAGGTTTTTTGATACGATGGCGCTCGTGCTCATCCTCCTGCCGCTGCACATACTGTATCCGTCAAAGGTTTCGGTCGTATCCGTGTTTCTGGTGGTTTTCATAGTGCTCATCGTATTTGTTTATGCGACTTTTCCGTCGGCATACAGGTACCTTAACCGCTATATCATCATAAACAGGGGAGCGGGATTCTCCATGACGGTGCTTAAGTGGCTGGAGGTACTTAACTCAGGCTATGAGAATATAAGGCAGCTTGTGAAAGGCAGGTACGCACTGCTCATCCTCATGTCCTTTGCTTCATGGGTGCTTGAGGGAGGGCTGCTTTACGTAGTGGCAAAGATTATAGGTGAGTATTATGATGCAAGCGTGTTCTCAGATTACATAACTTCAATTATGTCAACCACAAGCAGCATGCTTCAGTCAAAGTACATTTTATTCAGTATAGCCCTGATGGCGATTTGTACGCTTTTTAGCGGGATAGTTTATGCTGTTGTTAAGTCCGGAAGAAAAGATAAAGTCAGTACAGGAGTCAGGTAATGAAGAAAGTCATTGTCGTTTATGACGATTCAAGGAAACCGGGACAGGAGATCTGCGAAGTTACCGGCGGAAAGAGCTACGGAAACATAATATTCAAAAGGCAGTCCCTTAAGGAGAGGATGCGCAAAAGGCTTTCGTCGGATCAAAGCGTATACACCTTTATGAGCACCGAGGAGTATCCCGGGCGCATCAAGGAGCTTCCTTTACGTGAAGTGTGTGTTTTTAAGCTTTATTCGGACCATGAGATCGCTGATATGAAGGGAGTGGGCATACTCCTTGAAAAATCGGCCTATGCAAAGGAATGCTATTCCATATATTCGGGAGAAAAGATAGCGGCGGTTATTTATCCGTCGGCCGCAGCCTTTGAGGCACAGGACGATCCCGCAGCGGAAGAATCATACGCAAGGATAGTATCGGAAGCTTTCATCGATCTTTCGGACGCGGCAGCCTTCCGTACATTTATAACAAGCGGCTTTGATGCAAGGTTTTTCAATGCCCTTGAGGGTGATGAATATACCGTGGTCAAGTCTTCGAACAACATAGAGAAGTTAAAGAGCGAATATGACTATTTTACGATGCTCCCTCCCGCAATGAGGCAGTGGTATGCCACGGCCTATGATTACAGGGAGGAAGAAGGCAGGGCATCTTACTCGATGGAGCGCTACCATATGACGGACCTTGCGATAAGGTACGTGCACGGTGCGATCGATGAAGAGGAATTCAGGGCAATAATGGAGAGGCTCTTTAAGTTTATCGCCCTTCGGGCCGAAAAACCCGTATCGGATGAGGAGTATGAGGCCTGCGCAAATGCACTTTACATTGAGAAAGTTGATAAAAGGATAGCGATGCTCAAGGAAACGGAGGGCTATAAAAGGATAGCGGCCCTCATTGCCTCGGGCACTGAATATGCCGATATAGATGAGATAGTTAACAGGTATAAGGAGCTGTACCGGGAGATAACCTCGGGACGGAAGTTTATCAAGGTCCTGGTACTCGGGCACGGGGACCTGTGCTTTTCGAATATCCTGTATAACCACGATGCAAGGCTCTTAAAGCTCATCGATCCCAAGGGAGCGGCAGCCGAGGATGATATGTACATGAACCCGTATTATGATATCGCCAAGCTGTCACACTCGGTATGCGGGGCCTATGATTACTTTAACAGCGATCTGTACGGGATTAGCCTTAATGAAGATATGAAGCTTGAACTTAAGGTAGACTGCGAAAATGACAGGTATATAGCCATTTTCAACGAGTACCTTGCAAAGAACGGACTTGACGTGCGTCTTATAAGGCTGTATGAGGCATCCCTGTTCCTGTCCATGCTGCCGCTGCATATAGACAGGGAGAAGAAGGTAATGGGCTTCATTCTTAATGCAATAAATATAATGGACGGATTAAGTGATAAACGGAGTGTGTAAAGACATGGAATACGAAGGTTTGTGCTTTATATTCGACATAGACGGGACGCTGTGCCCGATAAAGGGGCCGGACGAGAAGTACGAGGATATGGTCCCGTATAAGGCTATGGTTGACAGGATAAAGGAGTATAAGGACAGGGGAGCCAGGATAATCCTGTATACATCAAGGAATATGAACACCTACAAGGGCAATATAGGCCTTATCAATGCAAATACTGCCAAGGTGGTCCTTGAATGGCTTGAAAAGTGGGATATTCCCTATGATGAGATAATTTACGGCAAGCCGTGGCCGGGTCACAACGGATTTTATGTGGATGACAGGACGGTAAGGCCGGATGAGTTCTTAAGCAGGTCGGTTGATGAACTTAAGGAGATATGTTCTAAGAGCAGATGTAAGTAAAGGGCATTACCGCTATAAGGAGTAAAGTATGGGAAACAGCGGCAGGTTCAATACCTTTAATATAAAAAGGGCATTAAGCTACTGTAAGCGCAACGGCTTAAGGAGCACGTATTACAAGGTCCTTGAGCGTATAGAACGTGACAGGGACGAGCGTGACTATATAACCGTTGCAATGCATGAGCGGCCGACGAGCATGGAGCTTAACGAGCAGGTAAGAAGGAAGTTCTTCCACAGCTACAAGTTCAGCCTCCTTGTTCCTGCATTCAATTCAGATCCCGTATTGTTTAGGGAGATGATGGCTTCCGTTGTAAGGCAGACCTATGATAACTGGGAGCTGTGTATAGCTGACGGCAGCGAGAACGACGGAGTTGAGAACTGCGTTAAGGAATACTGTAAGTCGCTTGATAAGGAAACGGCGGAAAAGATAAGGTATCAGCGCCTTAATACCAACAGGGGAATAGCCGGGAATTCGAACGGTGCCCTTGTTATGGCGGGAGGCGACTATGTCGCGCTGCTCGATCATGACGATGTCCTGTCTCCGGACGCCCTCTTTGAGATAATGGATGTGCTTGACGAGGGGCTTATCCGTGACGGCAATGTATACAGGAACAGGTATAAGGCCATATATTCCGATGAGGATAAGATAAACGCACAGGGTACAAGGTATTTTGATTTCCACAGAAAACCGGACTTTGATATAGATCTGCTTCGCAGCAATAACTATATCTGTCATCTGTTTGCGGTTAAGACTTCGGTTGCCGTGAAGGCCGGCGGATTTAGGAGCGAGTATAACGGTGCCCAGGATCATGACTTTATCCTAAGGTGCATAGAGCAGCTTGACCCTTCGGAGATATACCATATACCGAAGGCGCTTTACCACTGGAGGTCCACGCCTTCATCAACTGCCGAGAATCCCGACAGCAAGCTGTATGCCTATGAGGCGGGAAAGAAGGCCGTGACGGACCACTTAAAGCGCCTGGGTATTGAGGCGGATGTAACGGATACGGCTCATCTCGGATTTTTCCGGGTTAAGTATCATGTCACCTCGCCGTCCGTTAAGATAATGGACAGATCCGAGTGGGAATCACTCACAAAAGAGGATATTGAAAAATTAAATGAAGAGTTAATAATGGTGATGGGGCCTGATATCAAGCCGCTTACAGCCGATTTCACCGATGAACTCGCGGGAGTGCTCTTAAGGCCCGAGGTCGGAGCCGTCGGCGGTAAGATATACGACAAGAAGGGCAGGATAGACAGCGCCGGATACATATATGACGAAAAGGGAGAGCTTAAGCCCGACTACAGGGGAATGAACGGAAACTACTCGGGTTATATGCACAGGGCATCGATCCAGCATAAGACGGACGGCCTGGCTGCAGACTGCATGATGATAAAGAAGGCTGCCATAGTTTACAAGGACCGGCCCGTGATGTCCGATAAGTTCATTACGGTATACGATCCGTTTGCAGAGTTTAAAAGGAGATCATGATAAAGGTAAGTGTCGTAATCCCCAATTACAATGGAGCAGGGTTTCTAAAGCCGTGTCTTTTATCTCTTAAGGAGCAGACGTTTAAGGACTTTGAGGTGATAATCGTAGACAACGGTTCGAAGGATGAAAGCCTTGAAACGGTGCGGGAGTACTGTCCTGAGACGGTAATCATTGAGCTTGACAGGAATTACGGGTTCTCAAAGGCGGTAAACGAGGGCATAAAAGCGGCTGCGGCACCGTACGTTTTCCTGCTAAACAACGATACAAAGCTGCATCCTGACTGCATAAAGCAGCTGCTTTTAAGGATATCCGGGGATGAGGATATATTCTCGGTAAGCTCAAGGATGCTTAAGTTAAGCGATCCGGATATCATTGATTCTGCGGGCGACCTTTACTGCTGCTTAGGATGGGCCTTTGCAAGGGGCAAGGATAAGAAAAAAGAAGGATACGATCATCCGGTTCAGGTTTTCTCGTCATGTGCCGGAGCGGCTTTATATAGAAAATCACTCTTTAATGTGATAGGATATTTTGATGAGAGGCATTTTGCCTATCTCGAGGATGTGGATATAGGTTACAGGGCAAGGATACACGGTTATAAGAACGTGTATGAGCCGACGGCCCTGGTACTGCATGCGGGCAGCGGGATGAGCGGCTCAAGATACAATGAGTTCAAGGTCATTTTATCCGCCGGGAACAGCCTGTATGTGCCCTATAAGAACATGCCCCTCCTGCAGTATCTGATAAACCTTCCCTTCCTTATCCTGGGGATAGTGATAAAGGCCGGGTTTTTCATACGCAGGGGACTCGGGAAGGCTTATTTTAAGGGGCTTGCGAGAGGAATTAAATTGTGTTTTAACGGCAGGAAATATCCATATAACAGCCGATATTTAATGAATTATCTAAAGATACAGGGTGAACTTTACTTAAACACGTTTAAGAGGTTTAAAAACTAGATGATCAAGGACAATCAGAGGATATTTAACCGGATACACCTGCTCCTGGATGCGTTCATCATAGCCGGGAGTTACTGGTTTGCGTGGTGGCTTAAGTTCAAGAGCGGACTCATCGATTATTCAATGAGCCTGCCGACCAGCTATTTTCGAAGGGTCATGTACTTCGTTGTGCCTTCATACCTTTTGCTGTATTATCTGTTTGATCTTTACAGCTCAAAGCGTGCTTCGGGCAGGAAGAAGGAATTCTACAATATAATAAAGGCCAACACCATAGGCTGTCTCGGACTTATCGTTGCCATGTATTTAAGAAGGCAGACGCATTTCTCCCGTGAGATGATCTTCATCTTCTGGGGAGCGGACATTTTCTTTGAGACTCTCATGAGGAATGTCATAAGGTATCTGTTAAGGTTCTTCAGGAAGAAGGGCTACAACCTTAAGTACGTGCTCCTGGTTGGATATTCAAGGTCGGCAGAGTCATACATAAACAAGATCCGCTTAAATCCCCAGTGGGGCTATGTGGTGCGCGGTATCCTTGATGACCATGTCGAGAGGGGTACCATGTACAAGGGCGTCAAGGTAATGGGCGTCATCGACAACCTCCAGATGATCCTTGAGGAGAATAAGCTCGATGAGATAGCAATAACCCTGAGCCTTAAGGAATACGGACGGCTTGAAGAGATAGTGGCCATGTGTGAGAAATCGGGCGTACATACAAAGTTCATCCCCGATTACACGGGCATTATCCCGAACAAGCCCTATACCGAGGACCTGCAGGGGCTTCCCGTTATAAACATAAGGCATGTTCCGCTTACGAACACCGTAAATATAGTAATGAAGAGGATGGTGGACATTGTAGGATCGATATTTGCGATCATCCTCGCATCCCCGGTCATGCTGGTATGTGCGCTCATCATAAAGTTCGGCAGCAAGGGCCCGATCATCTTTACTCAGGAGAGGGTCGGCCTTCACAACAAGCCGTTTAAGATGTACAAGTTCCGGACAATGTATGTCCAGGAAGATAAGGAAGAAGAGGATAAGGGCTGGACTGTCAAGGATGATCCGAGGGTTACGGGTATCGGCAGGTTCTTAAGGAAGACGAGCCTTGACGAACTTCCGCAGCTGTTTAATGTCTTTACCGGTAAGATGAGCCTTGTCGGGCCGCGTCCCGAGCGTCCCATGTTCGTTGAGCAGTTCAGGGAGACCGTTCCGAGGTATATGATCAAGCATCAGGTCCGCCCGGGAATGACAGGCTGGGCCCAGATAAACGGACTAAGAGGCGATACCTCGATTGAGAAGAGGATCGAATACGATCTTTACTATATAGAGAACTGGACCATGGGATTTGACTTTAAGATCCTTTTCCAGACTGTGTTTAAGGGATTTATAAATGAGAATGCATATTAAATATCATGAGGAGGGACCCACGAAGTGGGAGGAGTCCTTATGATGGCGGGAAAGAGTGTAGTGGCGGATGTTGTGATACCGGTTTATAAACCGGATGATAAGTTTGCAAGGCTCATTAAGGGCCTGGCCGGGCAGTCTGAAAAGCCCGAAAAGCTTATCATAATGTATACAAGGGCCTTCGACGGGGACCGGATGGACCTTAAGTATCTTAAGCCGCTTGAGGATATATGTGAGGTTGAGGTACATGAGCTTGATAAAAGCAGGTTCGATCACGGCGGTACCAGGGCCGAGGCGGCGGGGTATTCCACGGCGGACATAATGATCATGATGACCATGGATGCCGTTCCGTATGACTCTCACCTTATTGAGGAACTGACGGCGCCTTTTTCGGATGATAAGGTGGGCGCTTCGTATGCAAGACAGATGCCGGATGAGCATTCAAGCCTTGCCGAGCGGTTCACAAGGGGTTTTAATTACCCCGATAAGATGCGCATAAAGGGCAGGGAGGATATAAAGGAGCTTGGGATCAAGGCGTTCTTCTGCTCCAATGTCTGTGCGGCATACAGGAAGGAAGTATACGATAAGCTGGGCGGTTTTATCAAACGTACGATATTTAACGAGGATATGATATTTGCCCATAAGCTCATCATGAGCGGGTATAAGATATGTTACGCTGCCGGTGCGAGGGTGATACATACGCACGAATACACGCCGGGGCAGCAGTTCCACAGGAATTTCGACCTTGCGGTATCGCAGGCCATGCATCCCGAGGTATTTAAGGGGATTTCCTCCGAATCCGAGGGAGTTAAGTATATTAAGGCGGCTTACCGCTACTTTAATAAAAAAGGAAAGGGATACCTTATCATCCCGTTTGTTTACGGATGCTGTTTTAAGTACCTGGGTTTTCTTTTGGGGAAGAATCATAAGCATCTGCCGCGCTCCCTTGTCAGGGCATGCGCGATGAATAAGGAATTTTTCAGTCAGGGAGGCTCTCATGCCGGATCAGAACAACAACAATAACAATAATGATAACGATTACGAAGTATACTGCCAGATATGCCGCAGGGGACGCTCTCAGGTGAGCGATATGTTCAAGCTCCTCGACGGGATGTATGTATGCTCGGACTGCATGCACAAGACGATGGATACGCTCGGACATTTCGGCTTTTCGGCCGTAAGCCCCGTAAGCACTGACGCTGACAAGAGTAAGGGTACACCGCTCGGAAGCATTTTCGGTGATCTTAACAGGCAGTCGGCTGAAGCTATGAAGGCCGAAAAACCCGCAGCTACCGCAGAAGGCGAGGGTGAAGAAGGCACTGATAAGCCGGAAGGCAAGCCCGATGAGAAGCCCGAGGGTGACGGAATGCCAAATCCCTTCCAGGGGATCCCGGGCATCAGCTTCCTTAACATGTCCGACATACCGGGCCTGTTCGGGCAGAAGACGAGGGTTAAGAAGAAGAGCAAGCGTACGGGTCCGCTCATCGATATGTCAAAGATCCCGCAGCCTCATAAGATAAAGGAGATGCTGGATGAGTATGTGATCGGACAGGAAAAGGCCAAGAAGATAGTATCGGTCGCAGTATACAACCATTACAAGAGGGTGGCTTCACAGGAGCAGCGCGAGGATAAGTACGGTGAGGAATTCAAGGATGTCGACATCGAGAAGTCGAACATGCTCCTTATAGGACCTACCGGCTGCGGAAAGACCTATCTTGTGAAAACCCTTGCCAGGATACTGGATGTACCGCTTGCCATTACCGATGCGACCTCTCTTACAGAGGCGGGATATATAGGCGATGATATTGAAAGCGTAGTGAGCAAGCTGCTTGCTGCCGCCGATAACGATGTCGAGCGTGCCGAGACGGGCATAATCTTCATAGATGAGATAGACAAGATAGCAAAGAAGCAGAATACGCATTCAAGGGATGTGAGCGGTGAATCGGTACAGCAGGGAATGTTAAAGCTCCTTGAAGGCAGCGAGGTTGAGGTGCCGGTCGGTTCCAATTCAAAGAATGCGATGGTGCCGCTTACTACCGTAAATACCAAAAATATACTGTTTATCTGCGGCGGAGCATTTCCCGAGCTTGACGAGATCATAAAGCAGAGACTCAGGAAGCAGACGTCGATAGGCTTTAACGCAGAGCTTAAGGATGCCCTTGATAAGAGGAAGGATATCCTTAAGGATGTAACTGTCGAGGATATAAAGAAGTTCGGAATGATCCCCGAGTTTGTCGGAAGGCTCCCGATAATCGCGGCGATGGAGGGACTTACCGAGGATATGCTCGTGGATGTGTTAAAGGAGCCCAAGAACGCAATTATCAAGCAGTATAAAAAGCTGCTAGCGATGGATGAGGTGGAGCTTGCCTTTGAAGACGAGGCTCTGCATGAGATCGCAAAGAAGGCTCTTGAGAAGGATACAGGTGCCAGGGCACTGAGGTCGATAATCGAGGAGCTTATGCTCGATATAATGTATGAGATACCAAAGGATGACAATATCGGACGTGTGACTATAACAAAGGATTATATCCTTGGAACGGGCGGGCCGATCATAGACTTAAGGGGCAGCGGCTTAAGCTTTGAACAGCGGGATGCCCTTAAGGTAGTTGCGGAGGCTTGATAAATGTTATTCTCTACTGCTGCGTTTGCGGTGTTCATGACCGTTGTTTTCCTTGTATACTGGCTCATCCCGCATAAATACAGGTGGATACTGATCCTCATCGCCAATGCGTGGTCTTATATCTGCTATGATGTCAGGTATCTGGCGGTCATCATGGTTTCGATCCTGGCTTCATATGCCTGCGCGATCCTTATGGAGGGGAGGCAGGAAGCCGGCAAAAAGAAGATACTGATGATCACAGGGGTAGCGGTCACATTATCCCTGTTGCTCGTATTTAAGTATTTAAACTTTGCCCTGTATTCGGTATCAAAGATACTGGGCAAATTCAGCATCCCGGTGCATGAAACGACTCTTAAGCTCATCATGCCGGTCGGGATATCATTTTTCACGTTCACCACTGTCGGATATATCATAGACGTATATAAGGGAAAGACGCCGGCCGTAAGGCATCTGGGCAAATATGCCCTCTTTGTTTCGTTCTTCCCCAATATCGCATCCGGTCCCATAGAGCGTGCGGGCCACTTCATACCCCAGATAGATAAGGAAAAGTCATTTGATTACGACAATGTTGTATACAGTGCGAGGCTCCTGCTCCTCGGACTTTTCAAGAAGATCGTCATCGCAGACATGATGGCCAAGTACGTTGATGCCGTTTACAACGAAGCCCCCGAGCATTACGGGATATGCTTCCTGTGGGCGACTCTTCTGTACTCATTCCAGATATACTGCGATTTTTCGGGTTATTCGGATATGGCTATAGGTGTTGCGGGCATGCTCGGATACGACCTTATCGGGAACTTCCGCCAGCCCTACCTTGCTTCAAGCATCAAGGAATACTGGGGCAGATGGCATATTTCACTGTCAACGTGGTTCAGGGATTACGTTTATATCCCGCTCGGCGGCAACAGGCGCGGTAAGGCAAGGCGTGACCTTAACCTTATCATAACCTTTTTATTGAGCGGCCTTTGGCACGGTGCAAGCTGGACCTTCGTGCTTTGGGGCGGGATACACGGGTTTGCGCAGATAGTCGAGAACCGCATAAAGGAGCTGCTTAAGATAGATAAGGAGAAGGAGAAAGCGATCAGGGGACCTGTCAAGCTCCTGCTGACTCTCCTTACCTTCTGCATCGTAAGCTTCGCATGGATATTCTTCCGTGCCAATTCGATCTCGGAAGCGATTCATATCGTGAGGACGATGTTTGCGGATATGTCACTTACCGGAGCGATGGCACAGATGACTATGAGCGTAACCTCGGTCGTAAAGACGAGCGTGGCGATACTTTTGCTCATCATTTACGATATATTCAATGAGCGGGGGGATGTGCTCCGCAGAATGAACAAAGTGCATCCGGCTTTCAGGTGGGTGCTGTATTTCGCGGCCGCGTTCCTCGTTATCGTCATGAAGACGCATAATACGGATATTCAGGAGTTTATATACTTTAAGTTTTAAGGGTTTATATGAAAGATTTAAGAAGGTTTGTAATTAAATTCGCGATATTTGCCGCAGTTATACTGGGTTTTTTTATCACGTTCAATGTTGTGATCGACCCGTATAACATCTTCCATTACGAATATCCGCGAAACAACGGCATCGAAGCCAACAAGAACTTCATAAAGATGCGGTACATATTGAACCACAAGGATGAGTTCGATTCCCTGCTGTTCGGGTCATCCCGTGCGGGATTTACGAATGTGGAGGCACTTCCGGACGGAAAATACTACAATATGTGCTCATCCGAGGCGCTGCCGGCTGAGCATGTAAGGCTGCTTAAGATCCTTATAAAGCACGGCTTTGTTCCTAAGAACGTTACCGTGATGGTTGATGATATATCCTGCTTTGTGGATCCCGAAGGAATGCATAAGATCATGCTGTTCAGGACCCCGTACCCTGATGATACGATAGGTTCGTGGTTTGATTTCTATGTAAAGTACTGCGATATCCTGACCACCTGGGAGGCCTATCAGAAGATAAAGGACTACGAGCCGAACGATCCCGACTATACCGCAAGGTTTCGGCGCAGCGGTTCCGAGAAGCTGACTACCCCGAGTACCTTCCACGATGAGGGAGAAGTCGGGTACTGGGCGGATTATTACAATTTAAGGGTTGACGAGGCCATCGGTGATATAAGGGAGCTTAAAAAGATCTGCGAGGAAAACGGCATAAACTTAAGGATAATCACCAATCCGCTGTATTACAGGACCTACCAGAGGGATATCGAGAACGGGTATCTTGACTTCCTTTATGCTCTTGCCGGTGAAGTGGAGTACTGGAATTTCAGTTCTTTCTCGGCTGTGACTCTCAATGAAAAGAACTATTACGAGACCAGTCATTTTACCCCGGCAGTCTCCGATATGATGATGGATGCGGTATATAACGGGAATGTGGATGAAGAACTGTGGAGCCAGGGCTTCGGAGTTAAGGTAAACATAGACAACAGGGATGAATTCCTTTATTTCTTAAAGTATCAGGCTAACGAACGCGGGGTGGTGATCCCGTGAATGACGTGAAGGGCTTTTTTATAAAAGGCTCCGTACCTGACCTTAAAACCATATGCAGGTCCGGCCTGCTTGGCATATCGGCCGCTGTTTTCTCGGGCTATCTTTTGGGGTTTATCATGCCCGCTTTTCCCAACCTCATGGAGGAATATTCGGATGATATAAGCGCCCTTATAAGCGGGAGCGCTGTTCTGCTTTTCTATGTCCTGATCCTTGCTCCCGTTTTTGAAGAGCTTTTGTTCAGGCTGTTTATCTATAACCTTGCAAAGAGATTTACTAATGATACGGCTGCCATTATCATACAGGCCGTCCTGTTCGGACTGTATCACGGAAATATAGTGCAGATCATATATGCTTTTTTGCTCGGACTGCTTTTGGGATGGATAAGAAAGAAAACAGAACATGTGCTATATTGCCTGATCTTCCACTGTTTCTTTAACATAACCGGTGTTATAATGGATCGATTTTCGAAAATAGAACAACCGTTATTATTAAGGAGCATCATCCTTACTCTGACATGTGCAGTATCTGTATTTCTCATTTGGTCGCTTAACCGGTCACGGAATGGATGTGACGGGCAAACAGACTGATGATGTCTATGTCCGTTTCGCTGTAGAGCATCCTTGAGCCGACGGCGTCCTCTATCTCGTTGAATACGGGCCTCCCATCCTTATCGTATATAAAGTCTATCCCGATGAAATCGGAGGGAAGGGCATCTGATATCCGCTTGGTAAGCATTTGTTCCTCACTGTTCAGTTCATGAGGGACCGCTCTGCCTCCCAGTGAGAAGTTGGCTCTGAATTCATTTTTGTTTCCTGCCAAGCGCAGCGTTCCCGCTATTATCTTCCCGCCAACAAGGTATACACGAAGATCACGGCCCCAAACAGCGCATGGACGCTGGATAAGGAGCTTTTTATACTGATCGCCGGCGCACTCATCTGCCATAAGCTTAAGAGCGTCCTTTAGTCCGGCCTCATTGTCTATAAGGAAGACGTGTTTGCCTCCGTGTCCGTCCGAGGGCTTAAGTACAAAGGGGTAGCCGAAGGCGGCAGCTTTATCGCATATATCGCCGGTTTCTGCTGCGGATGCTGTGATAAAGGGCATATACGGGATGTTAAGCTTTTCGGCAAGCCTGTAGGACAGCTCCTTGTCGTTTCCGATATCTGTTACCGCCGCCGGGTTAAACACACGGACGCCGCGTGATTCTAACTCAGTTGAGATAAAGCTTTGGCGGGAGCGGTTTACGGCGAGTGAGGGAATGCCATATTCATCGCATGTTATGTCAACCAAGGAAGCGGCGTTTTCGGTATTGTCCGGTACGTCGTCAGTGTAAACAAGCTTAAGTGTAATGCCGAATTTTTGGCATTCCGACTTAAACTTTTCAATGAACCATTTGTTTTTTTCGGCGTCTTCACGCGTGTATATGAGCCAGCCCGTCCTGTCCATCAGGCATCCCTTTCCCTTGAAAGCGTATCAGAAATGATGTGCTCAATGATAGCATCGGCCACATTTATGCCGGTGCAGTCGAAAATGCTCTTAAAATGAGCGTTTGAATTGACTTCACACAGTATGGGGCTTCGGTTGCCGTCGAACATTATGTCAACCCCTGCAAAGTCAAGGCCCAGCTTTTTACAGACGGATAAAGCCATATCGCATTCGGCCGAGGTGGGTGTATACGGGGCCATATGTCCGCCGTTTGTGATGTTTGCGCGGAAATCATCCTCATTTGACCTAAGCATAGCCGCAACGCACCTGTTCCCGACGACATTTATCCTGATATCGCGGCTTCCCTTCCACGGGCAGCGTATATATTCCTGGATGATGCAGGGGCGGCCGTTCACATTTGCAAGCCTGCTCTTACATTCTTCCCTTGAATTTATTAGATATACCTGCTCGCCGAAGGAACCGAAGCATTCCTTCAGGATGAAGGGATAACTAAGCTGTTCCTCGATGATGTTAAGAAATGAGGTATCGCAATAACCCAGGTGCTCATAGGTAAACGGGACGTTAAAGGTCCTTGGCATACGGACGGATCCCGCAAGCAGGCTTAAGGTAAGGGACTTATCATCACAGGCCCTGATGGCGTCAGCCCTGTTGTAAAGGCGGAAACCGAGCTTTTCAAGGGCCTTCGCAAGCCTTATGTCCTTATCCCAGAATATGATAAAGTCAGGCTGATCAAGTGACGTATCCGAAAGGATAAGCTCACCGGTATCCACGCGGACGGTTATATCCGCGTTTGTAACGAGGTTTAATGTGCAGCCGGCTTTTACCGCAGCATCGGTGAGCCGGGCATATATGTCGATAAACTTATCGTTATACAGAAATTTGTTTACTATGAGCCAGCCGTTCATTTTTACCGTCCTTTCGTCGATATACAGTATATCAGAAAGAATCAGACGTTGTAAAAATCTTTGTAATGAATTATACTTGATACATAAACTATCTAGTCCGAATCCCGCATTTTTGAGGGTTGAAGGGATTTTGCCATGACAAGGGAAAAACAGGAACTATATCTGCAGTATCTCCGTGAGGTGTCGTCAGGCAGCGGGGATATGGATAAGCTTAAGGAGGCGCTCACCGGAGTTGCCTATTATTATCATATAAGTGCGATCGAGGCAGAAATTCTGGGCGATGACGGAAGGGGGATCGGCCAGAAGGAAGTCATGCTGTTTGAAAGGGAGAATGCGGCTCCGGTAGGTGAACCGGTTAAGTACGTCTTTGATCCGGACGGCGGCAGCAAGATCGTGATCTATGTATATGCCGATGATAAGCCCTTTGACGAAACGGAGAAGGAGGAGCTTGAACTCTTCTGTTCCCATGCGTGTTTCGTACTTGAGCTTGTAAGGCTCCGCAATTTCATGGACAGTGCGGGGACCATCCAGTTTTCCACGAATCTTTTCACGGTGAACGGATACTATAACCGTATAGCTCAGATGGTAAGTGAGGGTGCAAAGCTCAGCGATTACAGCTCGTTCTGCTTTAATATCAAGAGTTTTTCTGATGTAAACAGGCGCTTCGGAAGGGCTATGGGTGATTCTGCCCTGACGGGATATGCCAAAATGCTTTCCAAGATGATGCAGCCGGACGAAGTTCTGGGTCATATGGGCGGTGATAATTTCGTAGCACTTATAAATAAGAGCAGGCAGAAATGGTTCATTGAACGCCTGGAGGATATACCGGTTGAGATCGATGTAAAGGGCAAGAAGGAGAAGCTCCATTTAGGGGCTACGATCGGTATATGGGAGATAGACAGGGACGACATTAATTTCGATGATATAGTAGGCAGGGCGTATCTCGGAGTCAATCAGGCAAAGAGGGTATTGCATAAGAATATTGCATTTGTTACCGAAAACCTGGTAACCAGGATGAATGACTTAAAGGCAGTGCTCGAGTATTACGAAAAGGCTCTCGAGGATGAGGAGTTCAGGGTATATTACCAGCCGAAGGTTGATTCGAGGAACGGTATGCTTGTAGGGGCCGAGGGCCTGGTGCGCTGGTTCCATGAAGGAAAGATGATAAGTCCGGGTATATTTGTACCGGCACTTGAAGACAACGGCAAGATAATAGCGCTTGATTTTTATGTTCTTGAACATGCATGCAGGGACATTAAGGAATGGACGGATAAGGGTTATGATCCGGTTCCGGTATCCGTTAACTTCTCAAGGATGGATCTAAAGGATAAGCAGCTTGCCGAAAAGATCAATAAGATCATCGAGGATTCGGGGATAGACAAGAAGTATATCGAGGTCGAGCTTACCGAGACCGTTGATGAAGAGGAGCACGGAGTACTGTCGGGCTTCATCGACAAGCTTTATAAGATGGATATAATGACAGCCGTTGATGACTTTGGATCGGGCTATTCGTCACTGGCAACGCTTCGCGAATTCCAGATTCATACGATAAAGCTTGACCGTTCGTTTGTAAATACCGATGATTTTTCATGGAAGGACGAGATAATACTGCGGGATGTCATCCATATGGCAGGTGAGCTCAGCATGGATGTGCTGTGCGAAGGAGTTGAGAGGGATGATCAGCTGGCTCTGCTTAACAGCGTGGGGTGCTACGTTATACAGGGATATTACTACGACAGGCCGCTTCCTAAGGAGGATTACGAGAAGCGCCTTATAGATAAGCAATATAAGAAGTGACATGAAGAACAGAAAGCTGCTTGGAAATACAATACTGATCTGCACATCGGTCGTATGGGGACTGGGGTTCTCCTGGCAGAGGGTAGGAATGGAGAGCATATCTCCGATCACCTTCACAGCCGCCAGGGAAATAGTATCCGCTATATTCATCGGACTGGTGGCGATGATCATAAATATAAGGACTAAGCCTTCAAGGAAGGACTGGGAACCGGAAAGGCTTATGAAACGGAAGAAAAATACTGTGGCAGGTGGTATATGCTGCGGTGTTTTTCTTGTTGCGGCAACACTGTTCCAGCAGGTAGGCATCGTGTATACCTCGGCCGGAAAAGCAGGGTTCATTACCGCGATGTATATGCTGTTCGTGCCTATATTCGGTTTTTTGCTGTTTAAGAGGAAGAATCCCTGGGTAGTATGGCTTGCCGTATTTGTCGGGATTGTCGGAATGTATTTTCTGTGCATCACGGGAGACCTGACCCTTACCAAAGGGGATGCACTTGAGTTTGTATGTGCAATGCTTTACAGCGGACACATACTCTGCTGTGATCATTATGTGGGTGACGCCGATCCGATAAGCATGTCGGCTATCCAGTTTGTAACGGCTTCGGTCATTTCAACGGCGCTGGCCTTTATTTTCGAACATCCGGGTATCGAAGGGGTAATGTTGGCGCTTATACCGATACTTTACTGCGGTTTTGTCTCGGGAGGCATAGGATATACATCCCAGATAGTGGGGCAGCGGTTCACGGATCCGGCACCGGCATCCCTTATCATGAGCCTTGAAGCCGTATTTGCCGTGCTTGGAGGGGCGTTCATGCTAAGGGAACGCATGAGCTTCAGGGAAACACTGGGCTGTGTGATCATGTTTATAGCGATCATCCTTGTGCAGCTTCCCGATCTTATACCCAGCCGCCGTCAAGAGTGATGACCTGTCCCGTAAGGTATTCGTTTTCCGTGCATAACTGAAGGATCAGATGGGCCGCTTCTTCAGGCCTGCCGATACGGTCGGCGGGTATGCTGTCTATGATAGAATCAATCTCTTCCTTATTAAAGATGCTGTTCATATCCGTATCGATCATTCCGCAGGCAACCGCATTTACCTGGATATTACTGGGTGCAAGCTCCCTGGCAAGCGCTTTTGTGAAGGCATTGAGTCCGCCTTTTGAAGCCGAGTAGGCGACTTCCGTCGAAGCACCGTGATCGCCCCAGACAGATGACACGTTTATGATCTTTCCGGATTTTTTCTTAAGCATATGCGGGATGGCAAGCTTTGAGCAGAAGAAGGCGGAGCTTAAGTTGGTATTTATCACCCTGCTCCAGTCCTCATATGACATTTCGTGCAGGAGGCCGGTATAGGATATGCCGGCGTTGTTTATGAGAACGTCAATATCCTTAACTCCCTTAAAGAGCCGTTCGACGGCTGACGGGTCGGAAATATCCCCTATGAATGTCTTGCAGGTTATATCAAACCGGCTGCTTAAGTCAGATGCCAGTTCATTAAGTTTATATTCGGACTGCACGCAGGTTATGGTAAGGTCATATCCTGCCTTTGCAAATTCGGCTGCGATCGCCCGGCCTATCCCGCGGGAGGCGCCGGTTATCAAAGCATGTTTTCTTTCCATATATAATTACTCCTTTGCTTGCCCCATTTCGAAGTTACGCTGACTGCATTGAAAAAATTGAGTTGTATTATACTCTGCTCTGATATATAATATACGAGATATTGTATATCAGGTCAATAGAGCATACAATATCATGTATATTATAATAATCGGGTTTGAATGAATGACCGAAGATTCAGGCTAACGGATGTTCAAAACAGGAGGCAGGATGAGCGATTTATACGATCTTATAATTGTTGGAGCGGGACCGGCGGGACTGACCGCGGCGATATATGCAAGGCGGGCGGAGCTTAAGGTTCTTCTTATTGAAAGGAATTACGTTTCCGGAGGACAGATAATCAACACATATGAAATAGACAATTATCCCGGACTTCCGGGCTTAAACGGCATGGACCTTGCCACGAAGATGTCCGAGCATGCCGATAAATACGGGACGGAACGCATGACTGCGGAGATAACCGGCCTTGAACTTGACGGGGATGTTAAAAAGGTAGTTACCGATAAGGGAAGCTTTGAGGCAAGGGCCGTCATCCTTGCATCGGGCAATTCTCCCGCGAAGCTTAAGGTAAAGGGCGAAGAGGAGCTTGCCGGCATGGGCGTTTCCTACTGTGCGACCTGCGACGGAGCCTTCTTTAAGAATCGTACCGTAGCGGTTGTGGGAGGCGGCGATGTTGCGGTTGAAGACGCCATTTTCCTGGCAAGGGGATGCAAAAAGGTTTACATAATACATAGAAGAGATGAACTGAGGGCGGAAAAGTCCCTTCAGACAGCCTTGTTTAAATGCGATAATGTTGAACCCGTTTGGAACAGTGTTGTTAAGGAGATCGCAGGAAGCGACATGGTTGAGAAGGTGATCGTTTCAAATGTTAAGGACGGCAGTGAAACGGAGATCGAAGTAAACGGTGTCTTCATCGCAGTGGGTAACGTACCCAATGCTTCCTATATAAAAGGAGGGCAGGACGAAGCCTCATTAAATGCAGGTGAACTTCTCCTTGATCCTAAAGGATATGTGATCGCCGGTGAGGACTGTGCATCAAATATTCCCGGAGTATACGCTGCGGGTGACATAAGATCCAAGGCTCTAAGGCAGGTGGTTACTGCCGTTGCGGACGGTGCGAACGCAGTTTATGCGGTCCAGAAATACCTTGCGGGCGCGTGATTCTTCCCAAAGCAGTTGACAAAAAATTATCAGGGTGTTATAGTTTTTGGGAAAACGTAAAAAAATTGTAACATTTATACCCTGAGAACAAAAGCGGGATTTACAAAACACGCCACATCAAGCTCGCTTGAATGTGGAGTGGTTTGGAAAGACCGGTTTGGGGCGAAGCCACAAAGCGAAAGATGCAAAGCATCTTGAGCCTTTTGTTCAGATTAGTAGGGCAAAGGAAGAAAACAAGGAGAATATATGAGAAAAAACATAATCAGAGTTGCGGCATGCTGTTTGGTGTCAACAATGGTTATAACTGGATATCCGGTAACTGAAGTAAGTGCAGCCACTGCACAAAACGTCCTGCCTGC
>JAILJC010000207.1 GCA_024694965.1 Lachnospiraceae bacterium | reverse complement strand
TCGGGGCTTAACATCCTGGTGATCGCGGTGATAAGGAATGACAAGCTCTACATCCCGGATGGGAAATTTACGCTCAACGTTGGCGACAACATAAGCATCGCATGCGCGAAGGAAAACATATTTGAAACGCTTAAGACTCTCGGCATCACTAAATGCGATACCAAAAAGATCGTGCTCGTCGGAGGCGGCATTACGGGCAGGTACCTTCTCGATATGTTAAAGGAAGGGCGTGGGGACATAACCGTCCTTGAACACGATGTGCAGCAGTGCCGCGAACTCATGCAGCGCTATCCGGAAATAAAGATAGCTTATTCGGGCGGCGAGATCTTAGACGTACTCGAGGAGGAGCAGGTATCAAAGGCCGATTGCGTTATATCCATGACAAACAATGATGAGACCAACCTCGTCATAAGCATGTATGCCTGGTCCTGCAATATCCCTTCGATCATCACAAGGGTTGACAAGCCCGAGCATGTCAAGCTCCTTCATAAGGTAAACATCGACATAACCGTATCTCCCACCGAGCTGTCCGCGCTTAAGATGGTCCGCTTCATACGCGACCATGAGATGGGCGATCAGGATAACGGGATCGGCAAGTTTTACAATATCGCGGACAACAAGGCCGAGGTAATGGAATTTACGGCCACGGCAGATTTTAAGGGAAACGACATACCGTTAGCTTCCCTTAAGCATAAAAAGGACATCCTTATAACTTCGATAATAAGAAACGACGGCCTCATCATACCGTCAGGCAATACGTGCATAAAAGAAGGCGACCGTGTAATAATCACGAGCGCCAAGCATAACAAGATAAGGAACTTAAGCGAGATACTTAACTGATATCAGTACATTTCATTCACCATGTCCCAGAACTTGAGCGCTACCTTGGATAATTCCCTCTCCGCGCTCCTTACAAGAACGTAGCCTGCCATTACGTCAGGCTTTATGATGCGTTTTATCACAACATCCTCCCCGACATATTTGGCTGCCGACGCGGGATATATCGCTATGCCTATACCCTGTGCGGTAAGCTCGTAGGCGTTTAACATATGCGCGATGCGGCAGATGATCCTGGGCTCGCATTTAAGCGGTGCGAACCAGTTCTCTATCTCCTTGCGCCTTGACTGCCTTGAGGGGATTATAAGGTCATACGGAGCCAGCTCCTTAAGCTCCACGCTGTCACCCTTTATAACTCCGAGAGGATGGTCCTTCGGTATCATCGCGACCCAGGGCTCCTCGTATATGACTCTTCCGTCAAGTCCTTCCTCATCGTAAGGCAGAGTTATGACCGCAACGTCGCTTAGTCCCGACAGCACCCTTTTTACGACGTCATCCGAGTTTCCGTTCCAAAGCTCGTACCCTACAGACGGATTGTTTTCCTTAAACTTTACTATCCATTTGGCAAAAAGCTCAGGCGCATGTCCCTCGACCGTTGCAAGGTACAGGGTTCCGGTAAGGCCCTCGCTCATTTCGCGGATATCCTCAACCGACTGGTCCGAAAGCTGCCTTATCCTTAAGGCGTACTGCATGAAGCGCTCGCCTTCTTCCGTAAGCGCAAGTCCCCTTGCCTTCCTTATGAACAAAGGCGCGTTAAGTTCCTCCTCAAGGTCCCTTATCTGACGGCTCAGCGGCGGCTGCGCGATACACAGCTTTTCCGCTGCCTTCGTAAAACTGCCTTCCTCCGCAACTGTCAGGAAATACCTTATATGTCTTAATTCCATGGCCTCATACCTTTCATGTATGTATTTTACATAAGAATAATACAACGGGCGGTCATCATAAATCAAGCGAAACCCTTGATAACAAGCAAAATATGTGGTTTCCTATATATTGTAATAATCCCGGATTTTTACGGAGGAGCGTATGTCACTCGAAAATGTAAAATACGACGCGTTTATAAGCTACAGGCACTGTGAGCTTGATTCTTTCATTTCGGAGAACCTTCATAAAAAACTTGAAAGCTATAGGATGCCCGCATCCGTTATAAAAAAGCTCGATCCCGCAAAAACAAAGATCGAGCGCGTATTCAGGGATGAGGCGGAGCTTCCGCTTTCCAACAACTTATCGGATCCCATTTCGGAAGCACTCGATAATTCGGAGTTCCTTATAGTTATCTGCACGCCCAGGCTTCCCCAGTCCCAGTGGTGTAAAAAGGAGATAGAGACCTTCGTCGAAACCCACGACAGGCAGCACGTACTGCTGGTGCTTGCCGAGGGCGAGCCCGAAGAATCATTCCCCGATATCCTTATGTACGACTATGTCACTGCCAAGGATGAAAACGGGAACGATATAAAGGTAAGGGTAGACCGTGAACCCCTTGCCGCAGACTGCAGGGGCGACAATAACAAGCAGCGCCTTAAAGCACTTGATAACGTGGTGCTTAAGCTTTGCGCCGCCATGTTTAATTTAAACTATGATGACTTAAAGCAGAGGCACAGGGAGCGCCAGATAAGAAGAAGGCTCATTGCCATGTCCGCAGCGCTTGCGATAGTCACTGTTTTTGCTGTCACCTGCCTGTCCTTTATCATAAAGATAAGCAGGCAGAATAAGATAATAAGTGATAAATATGCGGGAGCCATGGCATCCGCTTCCGAGGATCTTCTGTCTCGGGGGTTAAGGAAGGATGCGATATATGCCGTCAGGAATGTCCTGCCCGCAAACGAAAATAAGGGCTATAACGCGGAAGCTTACAAGGCACTCGTTAAGGGCATAGCACCCTATGAAGTAGAAAACACTTATTTCCCTTCAGATATAATAAAGAGCCCCAAGGATGCAAGGGGATTCTCCGTTTCCGAAGATAAATCAATGGCCCTTATAAACTGCGGCGGTTATTTTACAGTCATCGATATCGCAGGCGATACCGAATTATGCCGCATAGAAAGCGACTTAAGCGACAGCGCGGTATTTGATGATACTGGCGTGACATACATAGACAGCGGTCTGCAGGTTAAGCATCTTGATCCTAAAACCGGGGCAGAAACAGTTCTTGCGGACGGGGGCTTCGACCTTTATTATTCTCCTGCTTCGAAGGTGACTCTTGTATTTTTCTCAGACGGTATAGGCGGATACAAAAACCTTGCGGAGGATTTCTTTATCGGTTTTGCCGACAGCAGGGATGTAGGTCCGGAGAATATGATAGACGATCCCGACTACCTTATAGAGGATGTATTCATAACAGATGACGGTAAGTACGCAGCCTTTGCGGTGAGCGGGTTTGACAATGCGTGGTACGGCCTTATCGATATCAGCGAAGGCCGGTTTAAAAAGTGCTTAAGGGCCGATGATATCGAAGTCTGCTGTGTAGGCACCGACGGAAAAATGCTTTATATCTGCTATGAGGATGAAAGCGATAATATGGATAGTACCGAGGTAAGCATTATGGAAGCCCTTGATATCTCATCAGGAAAAACGGTTTCCTGCGATATCCCCGGATACGGTTTCTTTAATATGGTGTTTGGCGATAACGGCATACTGCTCATGTCCGACAACCTTTCCTACATTCTCGATGAGGATCTTAACATGCTCTCAAACATAACCGGTTACACGGAGGCTGTATGCGGTATCGCAAGCGAAGAAGGGTTCATGATCCTTGATGTAAATGGCCGCATGTTTACCGACGGTGTTTATTCGGGTGTCGGCAAGAGCTACAGTTTATACGGGCATAATGACGATTCAAGGTTAAGCCACGCGGTCTATAAGGATGATGAATTTTTCGTAATCCCCGATGATACGGGAAGGTTAGTTAAGTATTCACCCTTATCCCCTGCTTATGAGATCATGTCGGATATCGGCGATGCGATACCTTTTGAGTATTCCGATATGGAAATAGGCTTAAGGAACCTTGAAGGGATAAGTGATATAAGTGTGTTTTTCACAGCCGTCTCGGATGACGGGAAATACACCGCCGTACAGTCAAACGACAGCGTGCTTTATATCTTCGATACGGTATCGGGTAAAAAGATAAAAGAAGCATATGATACAAACATCCTGCTGTCCCACAAGACCTTCCCTTACCTTAAGGCTGCGGATGTTTATATCATTGAAGACGGCGTGTTTGATAAGGATTTCAACATGATATCCACCCTTCCGCACGGCGCTTTAAGCGGTATCGGAACGGACGGAAAAAGCGTAGTAATAAATTCGCCCTATTCACTTGATGCCTATTACAGGATAACCCTGTTTTCATATGATGAGATGATAAAAAGGGCGGATGATATCCTCGGCTCTTATGTTCCCGCCAAGGATATCTGCGAAAAATACAATATCAATTAACGGGTGAATAGGTGATCTCGAAGATATCCCTGCGGATCACGTAAAAATCATGCAGGTCGTCTTCACGGCATGCGATATAATCGCCCTTTTCACCCTTCATATATTTTTCCTCATACCATTTGGTGAACAGCTTGACATTTTTATCAAGCTCCATAGCCAGTATATATGAAGTCCCGGTAGGAATGCATGCTTTAATGTATTCGTAAAGGTCGTATACATGACCGTCGGGTTCGGCATATATCCTGGGAACATACTCAAGCTCCCTGTCAAAGGTTGCATTGGTTATTTCATAGCTTGCCTCGAATTTGGATATGGCCATGGGATATACTTCGCCCAATACACCGACCATCAGATAAAAGCTTCCGTCAGTGACAAGCTCGGTATCACCCTCAAGTGTACGTACCCTGATCCTGATATTTTTATCAAGAAATGTTAAAGGATCTATAAAACCTAATACCAGCGGATTCTTACTGTATTTCCTAAACAGGTTAAGATCCGGCTTGTATTCGGCTGCAAAAATGATACTGAAGGATTCAAAATATGACCTTATGGTCTTTTCAAGATAATCCCTTATCGAAACGGAACCAAATTTTGCATTGAGCTTATCTTCACTTATAAAACCTCCGGCTTTAAAATCATGACCGCCGCCCGATCCTACACCATCGGTGATCGTCTTTACAAAATCATCCGCCATTACTTCCCTTGTACAGCTGCGGACTGACAGCTTATAACCGCCGGATACATGACCGAAAGCTACCACAACCGTAAATTCCGCTACCTGCAGGGCCATGTCGCTGATGATACCTAATATATTGGGATCGCATTCATCCGCCTTCAAAAGCCCGCAGCTGTAATTGCTGATGCAGGCATATCCCGCAAGGGCTTCCCCTGTTATGCGCATCTCTTCAAGGGAGATATTGCTGTTTGTAAACAGCCTTATCTGTGCCTCGTTAACGATGAGGCAGTCGCGCATATCCTTATCAAGCGGATGTGAGATCTCGGAAAAATTACCCGTATCCGTCATAAGACCGTAATACAGGGCCGTACAGAGCGGCCTGTCCGCTAATACATCATAGTCTTCGCTCTGCAAGAGCTTCCATACAAGGGTCGCGCAGCCGCCAAGCTCCGCATGTATCTCGGATAGTTCAAGTTCGGTCATTCCGTTGTGATGATCAATGACCGCAATATCGTCCGCTTCAAGCCTTGTTACATTTCCCTGCCCGTACTGACAGTCGGCGGTAAGCAGCAGTCCGTCTATCTTTCCTGAATCGGCCGGGTAATATGAGATGGGGATCTCTAGCTCGTTTATCATAAGCAGGAGGTTAGACTTCCTTATCTTGTAAGGACCGCTGTATATTATACGGGCATCCTTTCCCTTATTTGAAAAATACCTGTATAAACCGTACGCCGATGCGAGTGCATCCGGGTCGGGATTATCATGGCACTGGATAGTTATCTTCTCAAATCTTTCAAGGTCTTTTAACTGCATATGATCCTCCGCAACGAACAAAAAGTATTACAATATATAGAAAACCACATATTCTGCGGGTTATCAAGTGATTTTACCGCAAAATATGTGGTTCCCATATGTTTTCACGGCTAAGGCTTACCCCACCTGCCGGATGAACCTGTAAATAAACTTAAATCAGTTTTTGTAGACAGATACCGTATCGATCTCTCCCTCTACGTCGTTTTCTTCCATCTTAGTTGTATTGCCGTCCTGGGTCGATGAGATCGTCAGGGTCATGTCATCCTTTTCGTAGCTAATTACATATTGCGCCGTTCCGTGCGCAATGTCAACTAGCGAAAATCCCCAGCCGTCTTCCTTCAATATCTTCTTTGCCTCTACAACCGGCATACCGGGAGTTAAACCGGCAAGGGAAAACCTGCTTCCGCTGTATGAAATGCCTATGATGTTAGAATCAGCATCAACATCAAATACGGGACCAAGGAGCCTTCCGTCAAGTTCTTCCGTCTTATCCATAAACTCCCTGTTCTCGGAAGCATACTGTCCTTCGCTCGTAAGTTCCTCAAGGTCAGGGAAAACCGACAGGAGCTCGTCTATGTTAAGCCCGTAGTAATCAAAAAGCTCGTCTGATTCTTCCACTGCGCCTTCTTCATCTTCAGCTTCCAAAACTTCTTCAGCTTCGGAAAAATCCATTATCTGAAGCCCTGCAAGCTCTTCCTTATAAAACTCCTCGTTATCCTCGTAAAAATCGATCGGGCACTCCAAGCCGTAGTAATACGTATACCAGTCTGTAAGTACCACAACACCGATCGCCTGCTTTGTATCCTCGTTTTCACCGGTCTCCCACTCTGCAGTATATACAGGATAAGTGAACTTTTCGGTAAGCTCTTTATTCTCGGCCGGATCACTTACCTTCGCGTCATTGTCGATGAGAGCGCAGATAAAGTTCATCGCATATGCATCCGGATCCTGGCCGTCGCGCTGAGAATTGGGTGCGCACATATTCGTGATAACGGTCATACCGTCTTCCGTCATATCCTCGTAGTAATAAGTACCGTCATCATTGTTCTCGTTCTTTAAACTCGTAAGGCCGGTGAAACTTGAGCCCACAAGTACAAGCTCGTTATCGGCACGCTCCTCTTCCTCGGCTTCAACCGCTTCTTCCTCTTCGGCCTCATCTTCAACATACGCTTCATCCTCATCAATGAGGTCACCGCGCCCGTCATCCGCGCCGGGATAATTGATGTTTATATTACATCCGCTCATTGCCGGCACCGCAAGTGCTGCGGCAAGGAGCACCGCAAGTATCTTACTCCTCTTTAACATAAACCATTCCTCCCTTATTTAAGGTCGTTATAGCTCTTGTAAGGTACGGTCGAATCAACCTTTACATCCCTGTACCCCTGCGAGCAGTCTATTGAAACCACCGACATATTCTCGGTCTCAAGCCTCGTAAGCTTTCCGTGTGAAGCAAGGAACTCCTTCTCGGCCTTCGCGTAAGCTGCTTCATCCGCTTCCTCGCCGTCAACGAAGTACACCGTTTCATAATCCTTTTCGGGATCATCATAGTTCTCAAGTGTAAAGACCTGATCGAGCTCTCCGTCCCTTACGGAATAATACTCATACCTCTCGCCCATGGCAGAACCGCTTACTTCTATTATATTCTCACCTTCGAAAAAGCCAAGTGAATGTCCTTCCATGCCGGGTGCTATATCACTTACGAGCAATACGGCCACGCCGTTGTTGATCCCGTAAATGAAAACCTGGTCCTTGTCCCATGAACCTTCCGAGCTGCTTGCGACAAGCTCCGGTATATCATCGCCGTCAAGGTTTACGAATGCGAACTGATCCGCATCACCCGCATCAAGGAGTGTTTTTGCCTCCTCAAGATATGCCTGTATGTACTGATCGGCATCACTTGCGGCTCCACTTTCTTCTTCCTCATCGAAAGAATCACCCATGCCGTCTTCTTCATCCACGGCTTCCGCGGCTTCTTCCGTTTCCTCCGGCTCCTTAACCTCCTCGGTAACGGCTTCCTGTGCGGTTTCATTAACCTGCGCAGGTGCCGCTGCAGTTGCACCGCCTCCGCAGGCTGTGAGCATAGCAAGTATTACTGCCGTTGCTGCAGTTGCAGCAATTAACCTTTTTTTGTTGATCATTTTTTCATCATTCCTCTTCTAATGCTTCTTCAAGCGTTTTAGGCCTTTCTTCGCCTGCCTCGGCCTCGGCCTTCTTCTTTTCCTTGTTATCAAGGATCGCCGCAGCGCCTACGCCGGCTCCCGCAGCCAGTACGGCACCTGCCGCAGCCGCTATTCCGCCGATGCCTGC
>JAILJC010000203.1 GCA_024694965.1 Lachnospiraceae bacterium | reverse complement strand
GGCAAGGCTTGCCTATATGTCCTCAAGGTTATTAAAACGTGAAGAAGAAAAGCCTTTTGATGAATATTTCAAAAGTGCCGATGCCGTGACAGACCCGATGATAGAACTCATAAATTCGCACCCTGACGTGACCTTCCATATATACATCCCGCCCTACAGCATACTGTTCTGGGATGATACCGTTCTAAGGGGAAATGCCACGGCGATAATATGTGCCCAGGAACGCGAATTCCGAAAGCTGCTTGGATGCAGCAATGTACGGCTGTATTATTTCCAGGATGATCTAAATATAGTCACCGACCTTTCAAATTACAGGGATTACTCGCATTACAAACAGGATATCAATTACTACATGTACGAACAGATGCGGGACGGCGGAAGTGAGGTAACCTTTGAAACCTATTTTGATGCTCTGCTTGATATGTATGATTTCATAAACGCATACGATTACGAACAGTGTTTCCACTAAAAAACCCCACCGTACGGCGGGGTTTTCTTTGAGTCACGGGAACAGGTTCCTTGACTCACCACAATCTATCAGGATATTCTCCCTTCTCTTTCAGCTTCCTTATCGATTCCTCGACAAACGGCTTATCCTCCCTGTAGGTGACGCCGAACCAGCGGTCGGATGATTTAAGCACTTTTACACTTGCCTTACCGGCTTTAAGCAGTTCATCCACAACGCCCGGAAGATAGCATTCCGCCTTGACCGGATTACCGGGAACCGTTTCTTTAAAGAACCTTTCGAAGCTCTTACCGATCTCATCGATAAAGTCCCCTGAAAAGCCCCACAGGTTCATCGATACGATGCTTTCCGGGGATATGTCTTCGTAATGCTCTCCGTCCTCGGTAAATACCGCGCCGTCCTCCTTCTTCTCTATATGGGTGCGCTCAACTATATCCGTAAGATAACCGTTTTCATCGATACCGCAGATGCCCCGGGAAACATATCCGTTTTCGGTGAGTGTATTCTTAAGCTCATACCCCACCATCGCGTATTCACCCGTCTGTCCGGGATTTATATGAGAATCAAGAAAATCATATATCAGTTTAAACGCTTCCCTGCCGTAAAAATCATCCGCATTTATAACGGCAAAAGGCCCGTTTATAACCTTCCTCGCGCTAAATACCGCGTGTGCGGTACCCCAGGGTTTAACACGTCCGTCCGGCACCTGCATGCCCTCCGGGATATCGGTCAGTTCCTGAAAAACATATTCAACCTCGATATTACCCTTAACCTTATCTCCTATAAGCGTCCTGAAGTCATGCTCATTCTCTTTCTTGATTATGAACACGACCTTTTTAAATCCTGCCCTTACCGCATCATATATAGAAAAATCGATTATCTTGTTTCCCTGTTCATCCACGGGATCTATCTGTTTTAATCCGCCGTACCTTGAACCCATTCCCGCTGCCATGATGACAAGAGTGATATTTTTCATTTTGCCCTCCTTACGGGTTCGCTTGTAAGATCGACGCCCAGCCTTTTAAATGTCTTGATATCAACCGAAGAAAGCATGACGGATGTATGTACCTGGCAGCCCTTAAGCTTATGCAGCTGCTCCATTGCCGCCTTTGCGTTCTTATCGTTTACGGCCGACATCGCAAGTGCGATCAGCACCTCATCCGTATGCAGCCTCGGGTTGGTACCGCCAAGATACTCGGTCTTTAACGTCTGTATAGGTTCGATGGCCTCCCTTGAGATAACATGGAGTCCGTGATCTATCCCCGCAAGCTCCTTAAGTGCATTTAACAAAAGCGCTGCGGAAGCTCCAAGCAGATCGGAGGTCTTTGAAGTGATTATGCGTCCGTCCTGAAGCTCGATAGCCGCACACGGAACGCCGAGTGATTCTGCCCTGTTATTGGCTGCAACCGTAACTTTACGGTCATCGGTCGTTATCCCCGCCTGCTTCATGATAAGTTCTATCTTAAGTACCTCGTTTTCAGACGCTTTCTCACTGACTACCGCATTTATCGTAGTGTAGTAACGGCGGATGATCTCCATCTTTGAAGCTTCACTGCAGACATCATCATCGATGATGCAGTTTCCGGCCATGTTGACACCCATATCGGTAGGCGACTTGTAAGGATTGCTTCCGTATATTCCCTCAAAGATGGAATTGAGTACGGGGAATATCTCGATATCCCTGTTGTAATTGACGGTAGTCTCCCCATAAGCCTCAAGATGGAAGGGATCGATCATGTTAACATCGTTAAGATCTGCCGTTGCGGCTTCATAAGCCAGGTTTACCGGGTGCTTAAGCGGTATGTTCCAGATCGGAAAAGTCTCGAACTTGGCATATCCTGCCTTGATACCCCTTTTATTCTCATGATACAGCTGGGATAAGCAGGTCGCCATCTTTCCGCTGCCGGGGCCCGGTGCCGTAACTACGACAAGCGGCCTCGTCGTTTCAATATAATCGTTTTTACCGAATCCGTCATCACTAGCGATAAGGGAAACGTTTGACGGATATCCTTCTATCCTGTAGTGATGGTACACCTTGTATCCGCGCTTCTCCATGCGGACCTGAAAGGCTTCCGCAGCACCCTGGCCCTTGAACTGTGTCAGCACTACGCTGCCAACATACAGTCCCCTGCTCTCGAATTCGTTTATAAGACGTATCACGTCCTCATCATAGGTTATGCCCAGATCACCGCGCACCTTGTTCTTCTCGATATCGTTTGAATTGATAACCAGGATTATCTCAACCCTGTCGGACAGCTTCATCAGCATGCGAAGCTTACTGTCCGGCTCAAAGCCCGGGAGCACGCGCGATGCATGGTAATCATCAAACAGCTTTCCTCCGAATTCCAGATACAGCTTGTCGCCGAACTTGCCTATCCTTTCCATGATATGCTCGGACTGCATCTTTAAATATTTTTCGTTATCAAATCCTGTTTTCATCTTACCTCTCCTCACTACTCAGTATTTCTATCATTTCACGGACCATTTCCTCGTCCTTTAAGCGGAACAGAAATTCAACACGCCTGGATGCTTCCATATCAACTTCTCCCTCTTCATCATAGACGGGATTGCTGTATGAACGTCCGGTAGCGGAAATTACGGAACGCAGATCTTCAAGCTGTTCCTTTGTAAGTATTTTGCTGTTATCCCCGAGGCAATATTCTGCAACCGACAATGCCCTCTTTTGCGAAAGCTCCATATTGAAAAGGTAGTTTCCTTCGGTATCGGTATGTCCTTCTATCAGGATCTCGGAAATATAGTCCCTGTATTTCGGGCTTAACAGTACATCCACGTAACGCGGGAGGAATTCCGAAAGGAACTCCTTACCCGAAGCCGTAAGGGTTGCCTTATTGTAGTCAAACAGGATATTTGCATCAAAGGTTATCGCGCCTGTCTTTTCATCGACCGCAACACGGAGGTCGGAGTTACCGAATTCGTTCCTTAGTTCTTCTATGAGTTCCGTCCTGACGCCGATGATATTATCAAGCTTCTGCTGCTGTTCGCTCATAAGGGCCTCAAGTTTGTTAAGGAGCTCATGCTGCTCACGCAGAGTTTTCTCCTGTATCGCTATCTTCTCACCCTGCTCTGCCAGCGCTTCCTCCTGGGCATTTAACATCTTTGCCTGCTCGTCAAGCCTTGACTTCTGCTCGGCAACTGTAGCCCTTTCATCCTCAAGTTCGTCCGAACGTATCATGAGCTCATTTTCCTTTGCATCAAACTGCATCTTGGCATGCAGCATCGTAAAGGAAATAATGAGAACAAAGGTAAGGAGCAGTCCCGCCATCATATCCGAATAGGACAGCCAGTATGTGGTTTCCTCATCCATATGCCTTAATCGTTTCATTTTACCTGTTACCCATATAGTATTCTTCCAGACGCTGCATAAAGCCCGCCAGCTCATCTATTGATTTTGCGGTCCTTAAAAAGCCCTGTTCTATCCCGTTATAGGAATACTCTATCTGACCGCTCATCCGTGACAGTACCTGATGCATCTGTTCTATGGTTTCCTTGAAGTGGGTTTCCACTTTCTGAAGGTTTGCATTTATGACCTCGAAGGTATCACGAACGTCCTCGGGCAGCTGGTCCGTCATCTCCTTAAGTTCAGTGACCATCCTTGCCTGCGACTTCATGCTCGTATCAGCCATCTGGACCGATGTATTTAAATCTTTACGGTAATTTTCAATTTCCGCGATATAACCCGAAATGCCGTCAAGTACCTGCCTGTCATCCTCCCTCTGCTGCCTTAGCATATCGGCTGTGGCACTCATCCTGCCCTGAAGCTCCTGCAGCGTGTCGGCATACAGTTTAAGGGCATCGGCCATCTCCTTTGTCCTGACAAGGATAAGGTTGATGTTTTCCGATGTATGTGTATTCTTCTCAAGTATCTTTGTTATCTGTTTTTCGTTCTCGCTCTGGATCGCGATGGTATTATCCACGGTCTCGGACAGCTTTGTGAACATATTTCCCAAGGATGCGTTCATCTGTGTGATAAACGAATTGACAACCATCGTAAGCTGATCCATCTGATTCTTGGTCGCCATATTCGCAAAACCGATGATCGTATCATTAAACCGGTTAAACTGCGGCTCTAAGATCTCCCTCAAACCGTCCGATAACAGGCGGGTGACTCTGTCCGACATGGCAACCATGGTTTCCGTCTGCTTCTGCTCAAGTTCGATAAGACGGTTAATGCCGTCCGCCTCGGTGTCGGGCAACACATATTTCTTAAATGCGCCTAGGAAGTCCCTAACGGTCAGCTCGGCATCATCCAGTATCCTTTTATAAACAAAATTGAAAACAAGTGAAAAGACCATACCGTAGATGGAAGTATGGAAAGCCACCT
>JAILJC010000168.1 GCA_024694965.1 Lachnospiraceae bacterium | reverse complement strand
AGCTGAGATCAAAGGGCTGTACTATCAGCGTGTATTTGATCTGGGAAACGGGAAAAAGTCTGTAAAGAAACTAAAGCTTAAACCCGGCGGCTGGACTTGTAAGACAAGGAAATACGTAAAGGATGACAAAGTCATGATACGCACAGCCTTTGAACCTGCAACGGCAAAGTTTGATTATATTTGTGAATGCGTGCCATTTGATAATGACATTAAAGTCTCGTTTGTGATAAACGGGGATGATGCCGACTGGGCGGACTGGGATTTTCAGGATGCGGATGACAGACCCACAGTACGCGCAAAAAGGGGATGTTTTACAGGCACATTGCCTTCGTTTGTAAAGGAATAACGTGAAAATTGGTGGCATGCCGCCGCCTTAACTGGATTCGTTGATAAATATTAAAAGATGCGGTATTATGTACGAATGAAACAACTTATAAGCACAGTTTAAATACGGAGGAATATATATGAACAGTGAGATCAGGGATATAAGCCTGGCAGAATCAGGAAAGCGCAAGATCGAATGGGTGAGCAGGAACTGTGATCTGCTCCGCACTCTCAAGGAGGAATTTGAAAGGGACAAGCCGTTTGCCGGCAAGAAGATAGCACTTTCGGTGCATCTTGAGGCAAAGACAGCATTTCTGTGCCTCGTGCTTAAGGCAGGCGGAGCCGATATGTACGTTACCGGTTCCAACCCGCTTTCGACCCAGGACGACGTAGCGGCCGCACTGGTAAGCGAAGGGCTTGAGGTGCATGCATGGTATGATTCCACGCCGGATGAATATAACGCACATATAAGGGCGGTGCTTGAGCCCGGTCCGAACATCATCATTGATGACGGCGGCGATCTCGTTCATATGATACATACGGAACTTCCGCATCTTATCCCGAACGTTATCGGCGGATGTGAGGAAACCACTACCGGTATCCTTCGCCTTATCGCGATGGACAGGGACGGGGATCTTAAGTTCCCGATGGTACTTGTAAACAATGCAAACTGCAAGCATTTCTTTGATAACAGATACGGCACGGGCCAGTCGGTATGGGACGGCATAAACAGGACCACAAACCTTATCGTTGCCGGCAAGATCGTTGTTGTCGCAGGCTACGGCTGGTGCGGCAAGGGCGTGGCAATGAGGGCAAAGGGCCTTGGGGCCAGAGTCATAGTGACCGAGGTCGATCCTGTTAAAGCGATCGAAGCGGTAATGGACGGATTTGATGTAATGCCCATGAACGATGCGGCTAAGATCGGTGATTTCTTTGTTACCGTAACGGGCTGTGACAAAGTCATCGATGAAGAGGACTTCGCGGTTATAAAGGAAGGAGCTATCCTTTGCAATGCAGGCCATTTCGACTGTGAGATAGATATGGCATGGCTTAAGGCAAATGCCACAGAGAAGCGTGAGATGCGTAAGAACATAATGGGTTATAAGCTCCCGACAGGCCGGTGGGTGTATGTACTGGCTGAGGGACGTCTTGTTAACCTTGCCGCAGGCGACGGACATCCGGCAGAGATAATGGATATGTCATTTGCGATCCAGGCATTGTCGGCGAAGTACCTTGTCGAGCATGCGGGAGAGCTTGATAAGATGATAATTGATGTTCCGAAGGAAGTAGATAACGATGTTGCGGTTCGTAAGCTTAATTTCCTTGGGAAGAAGATTGATGTGTTGACGGAGGAGCAGGTTAAATACCTGAATTCCTCGGCGGTGTGACACTTCATCCAAAATGTTCCATAGTGTGGTAAATGTTATGTATAAGATAGATTACGATAACCCGGTACGGGTGCATTTTATAGGAATAGGCGGAATAAGCATGAGCGGTCTGGCAGAAATATTGCTTGACCGCGGTTTTACGGTGTCGGGATCTGACAGGGCGCCGTCGGAACTTACGCATATCCTTGAGGACAAGGGCATAAAGGTTTACTACGGGCAGCGTAAGGAGAATATCACGGATGACATACGCCTTGTTGTCTATACGGCAGCCATCCATGAGGACAACGAGGAATTTGCCGAGGCTAAGGGGCGCGGCATCCCTATGCTGACGCGTGCCGAACTGCTCGGGCAGATAATGACGAACTATGATGTGGCCGTGGCGGTAGCGGGAACGCATGGCAAGACTACCACCACATCCATGATAACCGATATACTGTTGGCCGGAGGACTCGATCCCACGATCTCGGTTGGCGGTATGCTTAAAGAGATCGGCGGCAACATCCGTATCGGACGTTCCGGATATTTTGTGACCGAGGCCTGCGAATACACTAACAGCTTCCTAAGCTTTAATCCCACTGCAGATATCATACTGAATATAGAAGAAGATCACCTGGATTTCTTTAAGGACCTTGAAGATATCCGTTCATCCTTTAAAAGGTTTGCAGAACTGGTGCCTGAAAGCGGCATAGTTGTGATAAATGCTGACATTGACAGGTATGAGGAGATAACCTGTGACCTTAAATGCAACGTAGTGACCGTATCGGTCAACGAAGAAAGCGGCGCCGGATATACCGCCGATAACGTAAGCTATGACGGATTCGGCTGTGCTTCGTTTAACGTGATCCGCAGTGCCGATGCCGCTAAGCTTTGCAGCAGGCCGCAGGGTGATGCGGGAAGGTACAGCCTCAAGGTTCCCGGAGCCCATAACATAGGAAATGCACTTGCGGCGATAGCGCTTGCCGAGTTCCTTGGCATTGACAGCGATACGATCGCAAAGGGCTTTCTTGACTTTACGGGAACGGACAGGCGCTTCCAGTATAAAGGAAAGCTCGGGGATACCGTTATCATAGACGATTACGCCCATCATCCGACCGAGATAAGGGCGACGCTTTCGGCGGCGGAAAATTACCCCCATAAACGTATCGTATGTATTTTCCAGCCGCATACATACACGAGGACGAAGGCATTCTTCGATGATTTTGCGGATGCTCTTACGGGAGCGGATGTTATTATACTGGCTCCGATATATGCCGCTAGGGAAACGGATACGCTCGGAGTAAGCTCCGATATGCTATGTGAGGCCCTGAAGGAGAAGGGAAAGGAAGCTTACAGTTTTTCCACATTTGAAGAGATTAAAGATTTTGTCCGAAAAAAAAGTTTGAAGGACGATCTGTTGATAACTATGGGTACCGGAGATGTAGTAAAAATCGGCGAGGAACTGCTTTCAAAATAATTATCCACAATATCCACAGCGATGTGCCGGGAGTTATCCCTAAACGGGCTGTGGATTTTTAAGTTAACGTAATAAGTTACCGCCAAAAACCAATACCCCATTTTTTTGAGTATTGACCCCATTCACATAATTAAATCCGTACATAGTTTCTGTTTTATCCACAGTGGAAAAACCCTTGTATTTGCTGGGTTATTGGGCATAAGATTTTGTTTTCAGACGCGGTCAACTGTGCTATAATCATCGCCACAGGGAGATGTGGTTTTTAATAAGGGGAATAGTTAACGGCGGTGTATATTTGATGGGAAATATTACTCTGTGCAAGGATTATTCTTCTGAAGTCACTCTTATAAAGAACGACTTCATTGACATATATATGGTAGAGGCAAACGATGCCCAGATCAAGGTGTATCTGTACCTGTTAAGGAGGCTTGGCAGCGGCGAGCCGTTTTCCGTAGGTGATATGGCGGACTGCTTTAACTACACCGAGAAGGATGTGCTGCGTGCGCTTAAGTACTGGGACAGGATGAAGCTCATATCGCTAAGCTTTAATTCGGGCGGTGAGCTTACCTGCATACAGATGCTTGATTCTCCCGGAAGGGATAACGGGTTTGCCAAAGTACCGGCAGGTCTCAGACCGGATCAGGTGACGGAAGTGCGATCCGAATCCCCCGACAAAAACATTGAAGACAGGGTTAAGATGGTTGATTTTTCAAGGAAGACGGAGTATACGGCCGAGAAGCTTGCTCAGTTTATGGATAAGCCCGAGATTTCGCAGCTTCTGTTCATCACGGAGACTTACCTTAACAAGACTTTAAGGCCCGACGAGATATCCTCGATACTGTTCATGTATGATTCTTATGGCTTTGGCCCCGACCTTATCGAGTATCTCATAGAATACTGCGCAAATAATAAAAAGAAGAGCATAAAGTACATCGAATCGGTCGCAAAGACCTGGGCCGAGACGGGGATCACGACCGTCGATGAGGCAAAGGCGCGTACCGCGGCGGCACCCAAGGAAGTATATGAAGTGTTTAAGGCCTTCGGCATAAGCGGCCGCGACCCGATAGAACCCGAGATTTCATATGTGGTCAAGTGGAACAGGGTGTACGGCTTTTCGATTGATATCATCTGCGAGGCATGCTCAAGGACGATAATGAAGATCCACAGCGCAAGCTTCGAGTACGCGGACACGATACTTACAAACTGGAAAGAATCACAGGTTACCTGCATGGCCGATATAGAAAAGCTCGATGAGAAGCATGCCAAGGAGGCAGCAGGGTCAAAAGGGTCCGTAAAGGCGGGGAAGGCCGGTGCAAAACAGGAGAAGGGCGGCGGATTTAACGGCTTTAACCAGCGCAAGTACGATTACGATGAATTGGAAAAAGATGCATTGTATAATCAGGGATAGTAGTATATAATCTGATTTGGGTATTTAGCAAAAGGAGTGACAATGTCGATTTCCAATGCACAGTACGACGAGATAATGCGTGCTTTCGAGAATAACCGGAACGTTAACAGGCACCTCTTAACGCAGCGGCGTGACGAGGTGTATGATAAGATACCTGAATATAAGGCGCTTGATTCCAAGGTGGCTGATATATCCCTTGAGTTGGGGAAGAAGCTGCTTGACGGGGATGCAGGTGCCTTAGTTTCGTTAAGGGAGGAAATAAAGGGCATAACGGAGCGTAAGAAGGAGCTGCTTGTAAACGGCGGCTTCAGCGCGGATTACCTTGAGCCCATTTATACCTGTAAGGAGTGTAAGGATACGGGCTATGTTGACGGTGCAAGGTGCCGCTGCTTAAAGCAGGCCGTTATCAGGCATCTGTATGCCCAGTCGAATATCGAGAACGTCCTTAAGAAGGAGAATTTCAGCACCCTTACCTACGACCTCTACGATGACACCGAGATCCCGGTTATGGAGGGGATCATTGAAAGCTGTAAGGCTTTCGTGCGTGACTTTGACAGCGAATATGCGAACCTGCTCTTTTACGGCGGTGTGGGTGTCGGCAAGACCTTCCTTACCAACTGCATAGCCAAGGAACTGCTCGAGCAGGGCCATTCAGTGCTCTACTTTACAGCATTTCAGTTATTTGATACACTTGCGAAGTATGCTTTCAGGAGCGGTGAAGTGAGCGAGAACATCGACCGTGTCCATGAGGACATTTTCGACTGCGACCTGCTCATCATAGACGACCTCGGAACCGAACTGGCCAATTCGTTCGTATTGAGCCAGCTGTTCCTTATAATAAACGAACGTGACTTAAGGAGCAGGTCCACGATCATCTCGACAAACCTGTCGATCGAGGAGCTGTCGGAAAGGTATTCCGAGCGGACCTTTTCCAGGATTTACGGTAAATACAGGATGATAAAGCCTGATATTAAGGATTTACGGATCAAGATCAAGCGGTCTTTACACAGAAAGTGAGGAAAGCAATGCCTAATCGCGAAGAGAAGCGTAACCTTGAATCGATACCCGTGGGTTCATTGAGGATGATCCCGCTTGAGGGATGCATAGACCTCGGCCATAAGATCGATGAATACCTCGTAAGGTGGAGGACGGAGCGTGAGAACGAGCACAAGAATTCACTCGCCTTTGCCGGATACCAGAGGGATTCATACATACTGGATGCACAGATAAACCGTTTCGGAACGGGCGAGGCCAAGGGTGTGATCAACGAGTCGGTGCGTGGTACGGACCTTTACATTTTGGTTGACATAACAAACTACAGCCTTACATACAAGCTCTGCGGACAGGAGAATCACATGTCCCCGGACGACCACTATCAGGACTTAAAGAGGATAATCGCAGCGGTCGGCGGAAAGGCAAGGCGCATAACGGTCATCATGCCGTTCCTTTACGAAAGCCGCCAGCATAAGAGGAGCGCGAGAGAATCACTCGACTGCGCTCTTGCGCTGCAGGAAATGGTAAGGATGGGCGTTGACAACATAATAACCTTTGATGCTCATGACCCGAGGGTTCAGAATGCCATACCGCTTTCGGGCTTTGAAACGGTAAGGCCGGCCTATCAGTTCGTGAAGGGCCTTTTAAACAGCGTGCATGACCTTAAGATTGACGCTGAGCACATGATGCTCATAAGCCCCGATGAAGGCGGTATGTCGCGTGCCATCTATCTTGCAAACATGCTCGGACTTGACATGGGTATGTTCTACAAGAGGCGTGATTACACACAGATAGTAGACGGACGCAATCCGATCGTGAGCCATGAGTTCCTGGGCACCTCGGTCGAGGGCAAGGATGTGCTCGTGGTCGATGATATGATATCTTCCGGCGAGAGCGTGCTTGACGTTGCAAGGCAGCTTAAGAAGCGCAAGGCAAGCAGGATATTCATCGCCGCTACATTCGGTCTCTTCACAAAGGGACTTAAGGCATTTGATGATGCATATAACGACGGCGTTATCGACAAGGTACTCACCACCAACCTTGTATACCAGATGCCTGAACTGTTTGAGAAGCCGTACTACGTAAGCTGCGATATGAGCAAGTACATCGCTTACATAATCGATACGCTCAATCATGATACCTCGATCTCGGATCTCCTTAATCCGTTCGAACGTATTCACAACCTCGTCAATAAATACAATCAGGGATTATTGCCGGAAAAATAATTATTTGAAATTACGTCCCGGTACAATGTCTGCATGCGACCTCTCCGAGACGCCTTATATATCGAGTGGAGTATATATGTTTAAGTTAGGAGAAGTACAAAGATTAACGGTTGTAAAATTAGCCGACCATGGCGCATATTTAGCAAAGGACCGCAGCGCAGATTCGGATCGCATCCTTCTTCCCATAAAGCAGGTTCCTGAAGGGACGCGGGTCGGCAGCGAACTCGAAGTTTTCGTATATAAGGACAGTAAGGACCGTCTAATAGCGACCGTGAACAGGCCGCTCATCACACTTCATCATACAGCGCTTCTTAAGGTGAAGGAGGTCGGCAAGATCGGCGCCTTCGTTGACTGGGGACTTGAAAAGGACCTGCTCCTTCCGTTTAAGCAGCAGACAAAGAAACTTCATGAGGGCGAGGAATGCCTCGTGGCCCTGTATATTGATAAAAGCTCGCGCCTGTGCCTTACGATGAACGTATATGACTATCTAAGCACCGACCACAATTATAAGGCAGGCGATAAGGTCGAGGGCAGGGTGTACCTTATAAGCGATAACTTCGGTGCATTTGTTGCAGTTGACGATGAGTATTCGGGACTAATCCCCACAAGGGAGCTTTACGGCAGTGTAAAGGTCGGGCAGGTCATAACGGCCAGAGTCACTGAAGTTAAGGAGGACGGAAAGCTTACCCTTGGCATAAGGGAGAAGGCATATATCCAGATGGATGAGGATGCGGAGCGTGTCATGAAGGTGATCGAAGCCTTCGACGGAGTGCTCCCGTTTAACGATAAAGCAAGCCCCGAAGTGATAAAGCGGGAGTTTGATATGAGCAAGAACGAATTCAAACGCGCGGTGGGCCGGCTGTATAAGGAACGCAGGGTGGAGATCACCGATAAATCGATAAGAAAAATAAAATAGTTTACAATTAACGATTTTCTGTTATAATCAGACTTTGAATTGGAGGTAGCCATGGAAAAGAAGATAATAAGCACCGATAAAGCGCCGGCGACAATAGGGCCGTATTCACAGGCTGTGGAGGTCAACGGACTTATTTATACCTCGGGTATGATCCCGGTGATACCGGAAAGCGGCGAGATCGTAAGCGGCATTGAGGCGCAGGCAAAGCAGGCGCTTACCAATGTAAAGTCACTCCTTGAAGCTGCGGGCAGCAGCATGGACAAGGTGATAAAGACAACGGTGTTCATAAAGGACATGAATGATTTTGCGAAGGTAAACGAGGTATATGCATCCTTCTTTACGGGTGACTTTCCGGCAAGGAGCTGTGTGGAGGTTGCCAGGCTCCCCAAGGATGTGCTGATCGAAATGGAAGCGGTAGCACTTAAGTAGTTTGGATATAGAAAGGAGAGTATTATGAAAGTAACTAACATCCATGACATTGAGAAGTTTTTTAAGGTGGTCGATGAGTGCAAGGGCAAGGTAGAGCTCGTTACGGGCGAAGGCGACAGGCTGAACCTTAAGTCCAAGCTGTCACAGTATGTTTCACTTGCAAACATTTTCTCTGACGGAACCATAGATGAGCTCGAACTTGTGGCTTATGAGCCCGAGGATATCGATAAGCTCCTTAACTTTATGGTTAATTCGTAAGATGAATAAGACCAACAGAAGAGTCAACGGATTCTTCTTAAGTATTTTAATAATCAGCCTGGGGGCTCCGGTGCTTTTATCGTACCTGGCCTCAGGCGGTGTAAAGATGGGAACCATGATGTCGCTTGTTCTTACGCAGCTGCTTATTCTGGTTCCCTCTTTAGTGTTCCTGCTTATCTTTAAGTGCGACTTAAGCGAGTGGATACCGTTTAAGAAGCTTAAGACAGGGACTGTCCTGCTTATCATGCTGTTTACGTTTCTCATAATGCCGTTCATCAGCCTTATAAATGTTATATCCCAGCTGTTTACGGTCAATGAAGTTATCGGGATCAGCGAGGGTTTTACAGGGATATCACCTGTTATTGTTACCCTGATAGTAGGCTTTATAGGGCCGTTCTGTGAGGAATTCACTTTCAGGGGCGTGATCTTCGGAGGACTCAGAAGATCGGGATATGTATTTGCCGCAGCCGTCATAAGTGCGATATTTTTCGGCCTGATGCACCTTAACTTAAACCAGATGTGCTATGCGCTGGTCATGGGTGTATTGTTTTCGATGCTTACCGAGGCTACGGGCAGCATCTGGGCTCCGATAATATCTCATGCTCTGTTAAATACATGGAACATCGTGGAGCTTTATGTGACGGAGGCGGTGTATTCAAAGCTGGGGATGGATGTATTTGACCTTGCCGAGGAAGCCGTGGATACCGACATGAAGCTTGGGATGATAGGAGTGCTCGCGGCAGTTTCGGCCGTGACCATGCTGCTTGCAGCGGGTGCATATATTGGGATTTACGAGCATGAAGGCAGGAAGGAAGAAGTGAGTGCGATGTTCTGCCGTCCGGATGTGGATCCCGATGATGAAGAAAAAGGCAGCAGGCCGCTGCTTACATTCGGCGGATATGCGGGTATCGCCATATGCGTTTTCGTGATCTTTTTCCTTGATAAAGTAGTTTCGTTTTTCAAGAAATAGATTTTCTGGCACGGGGACGGTGCCAGAATCCCCCGCTCACCAACCCGTAATAAAATACAAGACCCGGCTTTTATGCCGGGCCTTGTATTTTACAGGATGATGAGAAGCTAGTATTTCGGTAATCCTAAACGGAAATGTCGATGTTTCCGCCGAGGTTGGGATTAACCGACTGCTCCATTAATTTCGTCATCGAATCACCCAGATCATTAAAGGTGTCCAATGATTTGTCAAGCATCGCAACACTGAAGTCGCTCATGACCTTGTTCTGTGACATAGCCATCGATAATGCGGGAATGTCGATCATAGGTGTTATTTCCATATCCTCACCTCCGTTTGAAAATGCATTATCCCTGCCTTCGTTTGGGGACAATACGACAGGATCCATCCATATCACGGATATCATACCATACTTTCTCACATATGGCTACAATTGTGACATAAATTTTTGGCTGAAATATTACCGAAAATTAATGTCCGGTTTTGTGCAGATTGCAGTATCCTATTTGGAAAGCCGGTACATCCTGAACATATACCGGTCAAAGCGGAATGCGCTCACATATTCGCAGGTATATCCCTTTTCGCCGATCTCATCAAAATACGCGGCGCACTCATCCGTCTCGTCATAACCGTCAAGCACCGCCATCCACACATTATGTTCGCCGGCCGTGTCAACTGCCTCATCAAGCGTTTCGCAGTTGGTGAGGTTGGGATCGTAGAACGTAAGGCAGTAAGCCAGTTCTTCGTATTCCTCAAGCGTATACAGAGTATCTCCTGGAGAAACGTTTTCCTTAAGCCATATGATGGTCTCATCAGACCCCGGTGCGTATTCGCCCGTGAATGCCTGTACATAGGAGAATATGCCGACGGTAAGCTCAAATATGATGATGAAGTATATGAATACCTTATCAAGACTCCCGGCTTCTACGGCAAAGAACAGCCAGATGAGCCCCAGAGAGAAGAACAGATACCGGTCAACAAAGATATTAGCGGTCATTACCTTGCTTACCGCAGTTCCGAAAAGCAGTACAAGATAAAACACCGCAAAGCAGTATAACGAATATACATCCTTTAACGTCTTTTCCTTTCGTATGAACGAACGCATCAGAAGGAAGATGCACAGCGAAAGCAGCAATGCGCTTAAGATGGTTAAGCCCACGGTGAACGGATAACGGCAGTACTTAATGAAAACGGACAATGTCACTTCGGGCATTGAGAAATAACCGCTGACGCTCATAAACTGCCTGATCGTCACAAGCATGCAGGGCAGATAGAGTACAAAGGTTACAAGAAGGCAGATGGCAAAATGTTTAATACGGGTCTTGCGCTTTTTACCGGTGTCATCATCCTTTTGTTTGGCACAGGAGTAGATAAGCAGGAAGAGGTATATAAAACCAACTGTTATGAATGCGAAGTGATGCGAGTAACCCGCCAGTACGCTTGAAAGAATAAAAAAACACCAGTTTTTTATACGGGGTTCGCACATGACTTCGTATGCGAAGATCCCGGATGCCGTAGCAAACAAGAACCCAAGGCTGTACATGCGGATCTCGACCCCGAAGAAAAGCATCTGCGGCATGACAGTGACCGCGAGCATGAAGATGCATGCAACGACAGCACCGAAACGCTTCCTTACCACGGTGGCACCGAGGATGAGAGTCAGGATCATCGGGACGGTGCTCGTCAGCTTCATGACCGGGATCGTGTAACCGAATGCATCGGTTGCAAGCTTTAAGATTATGTTGTAAAGCGGTGGAAGGGTGTCCTGCATCGAACGGCTTATCACATCCGCCATGTCGGTACGGACAAGAGAAGCGGTGAACGCCTCGTCAAGCCATACATTGCTGTTGAAAGTCAGTGAAACGAATACGGCACCAAGCAGCGGCACCAAAAGCCACGGTATCAGTATGTCAAGGCCCTTCTTAAGGCCTCCGGTTTTGCCGGTTTCTGTGTTGTTACCCATTTTGCCCTTCCTGTGTTAAGTTAAAGCGTTAATAAATTGATTGTAACTTCTTTGAACGCCATTTTCAACGTAACTTTTTCTTTATTTTTTTATATTATTGTATTAGAATATATCTGTATGGGATTATCTGCCTAAGGAGAAGGATTATGATATCTAACCAAATCCTTCAGACGACACTTGACGGTCTGAAGAACATAACCAAGATGGAACTGGGGGTAATAGATACAGAGGGGAAGATCCTGGCGGCAACATTCAAGGAGCCATATGATTTTAAGGCTGCAGCCGGCAGCTTTACACAGTCACCGGCGGACAGTCAGGAGATACAGGGGCATCAATTCTTCAAGGTATTCGATGAGCTTCAGCTTGAGTACATAGTAGTGGCTCAGGGCGGTACCGAGAATGCATATACGGTCGGCAAGATCGCCGCTTTCCAGATACAGAACCTCTTAGTAGCATATAAGGAACGCTTTGATAAGGATAACTTTATCAAAAACCTCCTGCTTGACAACCTGCTCCTCGTTGATATCTATAACCGTTCTCAGAAGTTAAGGATAGATACGGATGTTAAAAGGGTAGCGATAGTTGCCGAGGCTGTAAACGACAAGGACAATAATTTCCTTGAGGCCGTGCGCGGACTGTTCACCGGAAGGACCAAGGACTTCATCACCGCGGTCGATGAGGATAATATCATAGTCATAAGGGAAATGGGACCCAATGAAGGATATCCCGAAGTTGCCGCGATGGCAGGCCAGATATATGACATGTTTGTTTCCAAGGGCCTTAAGAACCTTCACGTATCATACGGTACCATCGTAAATGAGATACGCGAGGTCAGCCGCTCCTACAAGGAGGCAAAGATGGCGCTCGACGTTGGCAAGATATTCTTTGACGAACGCAATGTCATCGCATACAGCGAGCTTGGCATCGGCCGTCTAATCTATCAGCTGCCGATACCGCTCTGCAAGATGTTCATCAAGGAGATATTCGACGGCAAGTCGCCGGATGATTTCGACGATGAAACAATCACGACGATAAACAAGTTCTTCGAGAACAGCTTAAATGTTTCCGAGACGAGCAGGCAGCTTTACATACACCGCAATACGCTCGTTTACCGGCTGGATAAGCTGCAGAAGACCACGGGCCTTGACCTGCGTGTTTTTGAAGACGCCATTACATTCAAGATAGCTTTGATGGTCGTTAAATACATGAAATACATGGAAGACTTTGACTTCTAAATATTTATCATTGTTTCAGGGGAGGAAAAAATGATTACACTTGAAAATGTCTCTAAGAGCTATACCAATGACGGTATGCCGGCGCTTAATAATGTCAGCCTGCATATCGACCGCGGTGAGTTCGTATTCATAGTCGGTGATTCCGGCTCGGGCAAATCTACGATGATCAAGCTCCTGCTGCGTGAGCTGACACCCACCAGCGGCAGGATAATCGTTAACAACTTTGACCTTTCGAGGCTCAAAAGGCGCAAGATTCCCAAATACAGAAGGAATATAGGCGTGGTGTTCCAGGACTTCAGGCTGTTAAAGGACAGGAACGTCTATGAGAACGTTGCTTTTGCGCAGAGGGTCATCGAGGTACCTACGAGGCAGATTAAAAAGAACGTGCCCGCTATGCTTTCGCTTGTGGGGCTTCCCGAGAAATACAGGAGCAAAACAAAGGAATTATCGGGTGGTGAGCAGCAGAGGGTAGCACTTGCAAGGGCCCTTGTTAACAATCCGCCAATCCTTCTTGCCGACGAGCCTACGGGTAACTTGGATCCCAGGAATTCGTGGGAGATCATGAAGCTTCTTGAGGAGATAAACAGAAGGGGAACGACGGTCGTTGTCGTTACGCATAACCGTGAGATAGTAAATGCCATGCGTAAGCGCGTTATCACGGTGAAGAAGGGCATAATAGTAAGTGACGAGGAGAAGGGTGAATACATAGATGAAGATTAGTACGTTTGTCTTTACCTTTAAACAGGGTTTTAAAAACATTTTCAGGAACAAGATATTCTCGCTGGCGACGATAGCCACGATAGCCGCATGTATCTTCCTTTTCGGGCTGTGCTATTCGGTTATCGAAAACGTCCGCTACAGCATACAGAAGGCTGAGACCAATGTTGCGGTCACCGTATTCTTTGATGAGGGTATCTCCGAGGCGCAGATGCAGGAGATAGGAGAAGCGATAAGGTCAAGGCCGGAGGTTGCTTCCATCGAGTTCGTTTCGGCTGCCGAGGCATGGGAAGCATTCAAGGTTGATTACCTCGGTGAGTATGCCGACGGTTACGAGGGAGACAATCCCCTTGAGGGCAGTGAGAATTTCGAGATCTATCTTAATGACGTTTCAAAGCAGCAGCAGCTGGTAAGCTACCTTGAGACGGTTGATGGAGTAAGGGAGATAAACCACTCGGACGTTACCGCAAATATCCTGACCCAGTTTAACAGGCTTTTAAGCTATGTATCACTGGGCATCATCGGAATACTGCTCGCGGTATCGCTTTTCCTTATAAGCAACACGGTTGCCATGGGTATAGCGGTAAGGCGTGAGGAGATAGGTATCATGAAGCTCATAGGAGCTACAGATTTCGTTGTCCGCTCACCTTTCCTTATCGAAGGTATCCTTCTTGGAGTGATCGGTGCAACGATACCTCTCGTGGCAGTGTATTTTATCTATAACAAGATCATTGTATATGCAGCGGAGCAATTCGCCATATTGAATGATATATTACAGTTTAAGACGGCAAGGGATGTTTTCTCGGTCCTTATCCCCGTGGCTCTTGTCCTGGGAGTGGGCCTTGGATTCTTCGGAAGTCTTATAACCGTAAGGAAGCACTTGAGGGTTTAGTACGGGGCGTTAGGGGCGCCTTAAGGGGAACAAATAAGGGGAAAACGTATGAAGTATCGGATGTGTGTTAAGAGGGTGACCGCATTTGTGATGACAGTTACGTTGGGATCGATAGCATTTCTGCCGGTCGATCTGCATGCGGATCCACTGACCAACGATGTCATCAAACAGAGTGAGGAGGAGAAAAAAAGCGCCGAGAGCAGCAAGGCCGCGCTTAAAAAGGGGTTGACGGATGTCAAGCAGATGATAGCCGACCTGCAGAGCGCCAAGGGCGAGCTTGAAACCTATATTATCAAGCTTGATGAAGACCTTGCCCTTATAGAGGAAAACATCAAGACGCTCGAGGAACAGCTTGAATTCAAACAGGAGGAGATCGACAAGACCAAGCTTGCACTAGAGGATGCCATATGGCAGAGTCAGCAGCAGTACGGTCTTATGAAAAAGAGGATCCAGTTCGTATACGAAAAGGGTCAGACCTCCAACATAGATAAGATATTAAGTTCATCATCTTTTATAGAGTTTTTGAACAGGGCCGAATATGTGAGCCAGCTGTCCGAATATGACCGGAAGATGCTCGATAAATATATCGAGACCACACAGAATATTACGGACATAAAAGCAGTACTTGAAGAAGAGGAAAAGGAGCTTGACGAGGCGCACAGCGATCTTGAATCCGAACAGGAAGCGCTCGAAGAGCTCATAGCCGCCAAGGAAAACCAGATAGTCGCTTACCAGACCGACATCACAAACAAGGAGGCGGCGATAAAGGAATACGAAGCGGAGATCGCGGCGCAGGACGAGATAATAAAAACGCTGGAAAACCGCATAGCCGAGGAAAGAAGGAAGCTTCAGGAGCAGAATAAATCCACAAGGACTTACGACGGCGGAATGTTTAAGTTCCCATGTCCGAACTATACAAGGATATCAGACGATTACGGAATGCGTATGCATCCGATCCTTAAGGTGGAGAAGTTCCATAACGGCGTTGACCTTGCGGCACCGTCGGGTTCGCCGATACTGGCCGCTTACGACGGGGATGTCGTTTCGGCAGGCTATTCCTCGAGCATGGGCAATTACATAATGATCGATCACGGTGACAGCCTGATCACTATATACATGCACGCTTCGGCGCTGTATGTATCCTCGGGACAGAGTGTCAGCAAGGGCCAGAAGATCGCGGCGGTAGGTTCTACCGGAAGGAGTACCGGACCGCACCTGCACTTCTCGGTCAGAAAGGACGGCAACTACGTAAGCCCGTGGAACTATCTAAAATAATCAGGGGCTATGATCCATGAGTACAGTCATGGATCAGGAAACAAAAATGGAAAGAGAAGAAAAGAAACTGATAAACAAAGGCCGCCTTCAGGGCTTTATCGTAACCTTTATCTGTATGGCCATTCTGTGTGCAATGGTCGTGGGGGTAACCGGGGTTGTACTGCTTAGCGGAGGCAGCCTTGATTATTCTTTTATTTACGGAAAACCCGATGATTCCGTACTGGACAAAAAGACAAAACACAAGCTTGAAACCCTTCAGGCGATAATAGAGAAAAACTACTTAAACGAGTACTCCGAGGAGGACCTTAAGAACGGCCTTTACAAGGGCATGATGGAGGGCCTTAACGATCCTTATTCGGTGTATTACACGGAAGAGGAATACGATGAACTGACCGAGGATTCCGAGGGCGTGTTTGAGGGTATCGGTGCATATCTGTCCCAGGATCCGGACACAATGGTGATCACGGTAACACGTCCGATCCCTGATTCTCCGGCCGAAAAGGCAGGTATACTTGCGGGCGATATCCTGGTTGAGGTCGACGGTGAGAACATCGAGGGTGATGACATCAATATCACCGTTGCCAAGATCCGCGGCAAAGCCGGCACCAAGGTCAAGATAGGCGTTAAGCGTGAAGGCCGCGACGGGGTTGTAAGGTTTGACATCACAAGGGCAAGCGTTGAGTCAATGACCGTCGATTCTAAGATGCTTGATGACAGCATCGGATACATCCAGATAATGGAGTTTGATGATGTAACGTATTCGCAGTTCATGAAGGCGTTCAGGGAGCTTAAGCGTGAGGAGATGACGGGACTTATCATCGACCTTCGCGATAACCCCGGAGGAAGCGTTCAGACCTGCGTTGAGATAGCCGATGAACTTCTTCCCGAAGGACTTATCGTTTATACAGAGGAGAAGGACGGAGACAGGGATGAGTATAAGTCGGATGGAAAAAGCTTCTACGACGGCCCCCTTGTGCTCCTTGTAAACGGTAACAGTGCAAGTGCCGCCGAGATACTGACGGGAGCCGTCAAGGATTACGGCACGGGCACGGTGCTTGGTACCACAACCTACGGAAAGGGTATCGTTCAGCAGATACTTCCGCTTGGTGACGGCACCGGTGTCAAGGTTACCATAGCTGATTATTATTCGCCTAAGGGCAATAACATACACGGAGTCGGGATCGAGCCCGATGAGGAACTGGAGCTTGATGTTGACGCCTTCCTTGATGAGGGCATTGACAACCAGCTTGACAGGGCAGTTGAGATAATCAAGGAAAAGAAGAAATAACGGGAATCTGACATAGATGAACAAAATGATAGAGAAGAAGGGGCGGAGCGGAGCGCCGGGTTATGCAATGGGCAGTCTGTTTGTTTACGAACGCGGCTCCTACCATCCTCCCCATATCAGGATAAAGAATACGGTAATTGAGCTTGAAAGGTTTGAAACGGCTAAGTCAGCAGCTATTGAAAGCCTAAAGGAGGCATATGAACGTACAGGCAGGCGTGCGGGAGCAGCAAATGCCGAGATTTTCAAAGCCCAGCAGATGATCCTTCTTGACGAGGATTATAACGAGCGGATAAAGAATGACATCCTGGGCGGTCATATGAATGCCGAATGGGCAGTTAGTGAGGCAAGCCGCTATTTTTATGAACTTTTTTCAGGTATCCACGATGAAGGCGTCAGGGCCAAGGCAATGGACATCAAGGATATCGCAAACAAGCTTATGAGGATACTTACCGGTACCGAGTTTGTGTTTGACATAAAGGAACCCGTCATACTTGCGGCGACGTATTTAAGCCCTTCGGAGCTTATACAGATAGACCGTGGGATGATCAAGGCGCTTATAATGCTTGAGGGTTCGGCTTATTCCCATGTGGTCATCCTTGCAAAGACCATGGGCATCCCGGTGGTCCTGGGAGTTGATATAAGGCCGGGCAGCAACGGATATGAGGCTGTGATCGACGGCCATACCGGGAGCGTATTTATAAACCCGGGGAATGACGTTAAGGAAAAATACAGGTCATTAATAGATGAGGAGCAGGCACGCAGCTTAAGGCTTAAGGAGTATATAGGCCGTGAGGCGGTCACCCAAAGCGGGCGGAAGGTATCGGTGCTTGCAAATATCGGTGGGCCTTCGGGCGCTAAGGCAGCGATAGACAACGGCTGCGAAGGTATAGGGCTTGTCAGGACCGAGTTCATGTTCATGGACCGGGATGTACTTCCCACCGAGGAGGAGCATTTTAAGGCGTATAGGGATATCGTTGAAAAATCGCAGGGCAGGCGCGTGGTGTTCCGTACACTTGACCTGGGTGCGGACAAGGGCATGGCGATCAACGAGGAAAACCCTGCACTCGGCAGGCGTGCGATAAGGATATGCCTTACCAACAGGGACATATTCATACCGCAGCTTAAGGGACTTTTAAGGGCTGCGGCATACGGTGATGTGGCGATCCTTTACCCTATGATAACATCGGTGGCCGAAATGCACTGTATAGCTGACATATTGAATGAAACGGTCGATGAACTGACCCGTGATAAGGTTAAGTACGGCAAGGTAAAGCAGGGCATTATGATCGAAACACCCGCAGCGGCGATGATATCGGACGAGCTTGCGAAGGAGGCTGATTTTTTCAGTATAGGAACGAATGATCTGACGCAGTTCTCGCTTGCGATCGACAGGCAGAACAGTGCGCTTGCAAGGTTCTACGATCCCTTTCACGAGGGCGTCATGAGGATGATAGGACTTACGATAGAAAATGCCCATAAGGCAGGTATCGAAGTTACGATATGCGGGGAACTTGCATCGGATCTAAGCATTACTAAACGTCTTATCGACATGGGCGTTGATGCTCTTTCGGTTTCGCCGGCGGCAATACTTCCGCTTAAGGAATATATCTGCTCTCTTGAGCAGTAAATATATCAAAAAAGGCATGAGATATTTAATAATGCCGAAGAACGGAGGAAATAATATGATCTCATGGAACAATCTTGACACTCTTGAAAGCTTTAAGAAGCTCGGCACGATAAGTAAGGTGTCGGTTAAGTCGGTGATGAGCGGTGAGTCCGGCGCCGACAGGGTTAAGAAGTACAGCATACCGATGGCCTGCGGCATGTCGTTCAATTACGCTGCAAAGGCTGTTGATGATGATGTGTTAAAGGGGCTTGAGGCTCTTGCCGGTGAGGCACAGCTTGCCGATAAGTTTGCGGCCCTATATAACGGCGAGGTAATAAACACGGGAGAGAAG
>JAILJC010000011.1 GCA_024694965.1 Lachnospiraceae bacterium | reverse complement strand
CCTTTATACCCCGCTTGATAAAGCATATCTTGAAAAGTATGATGCGACCGAAACAAAGAAGAGGGTAACAAAGATATGTGAGGATGTGATAAGTGCCTATCGCGATATGTTATCACAAGAGGAATGGCTTTCCGAAGAAACAAGAAACAAGGCTATTGAGAAGCTTGACGCATTAAAGATAAAAGCGGTATATCCCGATAAATGGGAGGATTACGATAAATTAGAGCTTGATGGTCTGTCGCTTTATGACTGCAATAAAGAAATTATGCGGTACTTATGTGATCTGGATATACAAAAAACCGGCGGTAAGGTAGATCATGATATATGGACGGTTGATATACTTGATGCAAATGCATATTACGATCCGCAGGAAAATTCAATTAATATAATACTGGGATTGCTTGGCGAACCGTTTTATTATGACGGAATGCCGGATGAGGCTTTGTACGGTGGAATAGGCGCCGCTATCGGTCATGAGATAAGCCATGCATTTGATACAAGCGGTGCTCAGTATGACAAGGACGGAAACCTGAATGACTGGTGGACTGAGGAAGATTATTCCGCGTTTACAGAACGCGCCGATAAGCTGATAGCTTATTATGATAACATCACAGTCTGGGAAGGGCAGAATGCAATAGGCAATAATGTGCAGGGAGAGGTGATAGCCGATATCGCAGGAATCAAGGCTATGCTTATGATCGCTGCGGAGACTCCCGGCTTTGATTATGATGAATTTTTCAGGTCCTATGCGGGGATATGGCGCAGGGTCAACAGCAGGGAATTTGAAGAGTTCTGTCTGTTCAAGGATCCTCATCCCCTGACCTATTTAAGGACCAATGTTACGCTCCAGCAGTTTGATGAATTCCTTGAAACCTATGATATCAGGGAAGGAGATAACATGTACCTTGCTCCTGAGGACAGGATATCGGTTTGGTAGGAACCTGTTAAGACAGGATAGGAAGATTCGGGCGGCCCGCCAGGCCGATAAGGAGATTAAATGAGAAAGAGATCATTAAGTTTTGTTCTTATCGTAAGCATGATGACAGTGACTTTGCTCTCGGGATGCGTAAGCGTCAGGACGGGTGAAGGTGAATATACTCTGCCGGAGATAGCGGATGCTATAAACGGTGAGACAGATGAGGAGCCCGGTGCAGAGGCGGGATCGGAATCCGCTCTTAAGGACAAGGTCCTTACCGATCTTCCGACCAGCTGGGATCTGACGGAGCTCTATGCGGATGAAGATGCTTTCGAAGCCGATATGAAACGGGTGGAGGAACTGATACCGAGCCTGGAAGCCTTAAGGGGAACGCTTAACACTGTGGAAGGGCTTCTTAAAAATGTTGAGGATCCTGATGTGATGGAGGTTGATGCGATCCTTTTTAAAGCGGAAATGTATACTGGTTTCCTGTCTTCTCTTGATTCTACCGATCCATGGGCCCGGAAGGCTTCGGCGAGGTATTCGGATGTTTCAAAGAAGGTAGGTCTTGCCTATGCTTTTAAGCTCCCTGAAATAATGGAAATGCCCCTGGAAGAGAGGGAGAAGTTATTCTCGGATGAAAGGCTGAAGGATTATAAACACTTCTTCAGAAAATATACCGATCCCGATTATACGGTGCTTGGCGAGGAAGCAGGCAGGGTTTCGACGATAATGGGTTCTGCATTTGGCAGCGAGGATACATATGGTATCTTTGACAATATTGAACTGCCGCGGCCAACGTTTTCCTATCCGGATGGAACAGAAGGCGTACTGACCGATCAGGAGTATGCAAGAATCGCGCAAAGCGGCGAATATGATCAGGAATTCCGCAAAGAGATCCTTAAGCTCCGCAATTCCATGAGAGAGCCTTATGCTAATACATATGCATCTTTACTTGAAGGAGCTATGAAGGCAAACTGGGCGAAGGCACAGATAAACGGATTTGATTCGACTCTCGATGCGGCGCTTTATAATTCTGAGGTGGAGCCGGAGATCTATGACAGGATAATAGATTTTTCCCACACTATGCTTCCCAAGATACATGAGTACTATGAAGCACGCAGACAAATCCTTGGTTATGATGAATTTAATTACTCTGACCTGGTTATGCCGGTCACGGATTACGAACCGAAGCATATATCATACGAGGAAGCCGTCAACATGGGAAGGGCGGGCATCAGTGTATGGGGTGATGAATACCTTGATGTATTTGACAGGATAATAACAAGCCCCCATGTTGATGTATATCCTTCGGATACTAAGGAAAGCGGGGCGTTTGAATATCTTGTCGGTAACGAAACGCTGCCTTTTGTAATGCTTAATTTTGACGGTTTTGAAACCTATACATCCACTATTGTCCATGAAATGGGGCATGGTGTGTACTCTGAGCTTTCGGCAGAGAATCAGAATGCAAGCAATAATTGTCCGGGGATCTTCACTCAGGAGGTTGCTTCCACCGCTAATGAGATCATGTATCATAAGTACATGATAGAAAATGCAGAAACGGATGAGGAAAAGCTTTACTGGATGGATGCTGAGATCAATCTGTTCATGAATACAATAATAAGGCAGTGTCTGTATTCCGAATTTGAGGATTACTGCTATAAGACCATTGAGGGCGGCGGTGCGCTTGATGCCGGTGAAATGGCTGATAAATGGATGGAACTGACAGCGCAGTATTACGGAGACAAAGTGGCTGTTCCCGACAACATGGGAATTGACTGGGCCAGGATACCCCATCTGTATTATGATTATTATGTTTATAAGTATGCCACATCCATCACCTATGCGGCTTCGATATGTGAGCTGGTGGATGAAAAGGGACAGGAAGAAAAGAATGCCTACCTTGAATTCCTGAAAGCGGGTACGGTGGATGTGCCCTCAGAGCTTCTTAAAATAGCGGGAGTTGATCCGCTTGACGATGCGACTTATGATGCGGCAGGCGAGTATATAAGCGGACTTATCGATGAATTCATTGAAACGGCAGGTGCAGCAGAGTAAAAGAAATGAAGGCGGC
>JAILJC010000005.1 GCA_024694965.1 Lachnospiraceae bacterium | reverse complement strand
TCCCGACGCTCAAAAGTTCAGAAGACTGATAGAGACATAGTAATGAAACCTTGTAACCCGGTCAGCGGTTGCAAGGTTTTTTTGCTTCCGAGACTGTAAAAGGAAAGTAAATGAGGCTTAAAGGACGGGACTAAATTATGGAATTCAGGGAGATAAACAAGGCGGATGATGCGATCCTTGCGGGAATAATCAGGAGCAATCTTAAGGCAAATAAACTCGATATACCGGGAACGGCTTACTTTGATGATCATCTGGATCATCTGAGTGATTATTACCTTGCAGATAGGACGAGGAGGTATTATTTCATTGCGGTTGAGAATGATGAGATAATAGGCGGTATAGGGCTTGCGGAGCTCGGATTTTTTGATGATTGCGGCGAACTGCAGAAGCTTTACCTTACAGACAAGGCCAAGGGAAGAGGTATCGGATATACCCTGATCCGCCTGATTGAGGATAAAGCGAGGGAACTGGGATACAAAAAGATATATCTTGAAACGCATTCCAACCTTGCCGCTGCTATCCATATATATGAGAGGTCGGGTTACAGGGAGATAGAGAAGCCCGCCGGGGTGGTGCATGCCACGATGGACAGGTTTTTCATAAAGGAGTTGAATGGATAAATGAGATCGGATTTCTCCCGCCGGAGTCTATATGGGGATATGATATAGTCACGGCAGCATATTCGGAAAAGCCGGAAGAGTCATGGAACCGGATATTTAAGCATGTTAAGGAGATGTATCCGGGTGCCGATGATGCCGACATATTAAGGCTTATCGGAAATAAACCGTGATCGTATGATTCTTAAGTTTAAGTTTAAAAATATGGGAGGAAATGTAATGAGCAGGATAGATCTTATAAACGGATCATGTGCGGATCAAAAGGTGGATGCGGTAGTGAATGCCGCAAACAGCGGTCTGTGGGCAGGCGGCGGTATATGCGGCGTGATCTTTGACAGGGCAGGAGTAGCCCAGCTTACGGCAGCATGCGGAGAGTATAAAACACCGCTTAATGACGGAGACGCTGTTATCACGCCGGCGTTTCGTTTGACCAATGCAAAGTCGATAATACATGCGGTCGGCCCCAATTTCGCAGTGACTCCCAATGCGTTTGACAAACTGTTTGATGCTTATTACAACTCGCTTTCGGTGCTTAAGGAGAACGGCTATCACAGCATATCGTTTCCTCTTATAAGCTCCGGGATATTCGGAGGCAGCCTTGATAACCCTGTGGCAGAATCAGCAAAGCAGTGTCTTAGGGCCTACAGGAAGTTTACGGATGATAATCCTGATTATGAAGTGGAAGTGAAGCTTTGCGCTTTTACTGCTTCGGAGATGCAGGTGGTAGCAAAGGAATTTAAGGGAGAATAATATGCCCGGGATAAAAAAGACAGACGGCAATGATAAGCAGGGGAAAAGCATGACAGAAGGCGGAGAATATGAATATAGTATTTAAAAGGCTTACGGAAGCTGAGCTTGAAACATTTGTTGACATGAGGATAGGTCAGCTTACGGAAGAATATGAGGCCGATGGGAAGGAAGTACCTGAGAATGTGGATCTAAGATCGGCACTGCTTGATCATTATCATAAGCATATGGCTGACGGTACATTTGTATCCTGGCTTGCCATGGACGGCGAAACAATAGTCGGAACAAGCGGAATGTCATTTGTGGAAAAACCACCCTATTTTGCTTGTCCGTCAGGAAAACTCGGACTTCTTTCAAGTATGTATACCGATCCAAAGTACAGGCGTATGGGAATTGCCAAGGAGCTGCTCGATCGCGTAGTAGGTGAGGCTAGGAGCTATGGCTGCGGTTCGGTTCACATTACCGCATCGGACATGGGTGTGAAATTATATACGGCATACGGATTCAAACATAACGGGAATTTTATGATGTATAACTTGTGAACTACCCCAACCTGTGCTTCGCTTAGGATGGGGCTTCCTGCTTCGCACGGTACACCTGAAGGTGTACCGCCTTACCACCAAAGCGTTTGTTAAGATCTCTTAACAGACGTCTTACACGATGTCCACAGGCGTTTGTCGGCATGAGGTGCCACCATAGACGACGGAGTCCTGATGCCTCTTGGTTCGGCTAGTTCCTAGCCTACCTTTTGATCTTGCTCGTAGAGCATTTTTAGTCCTTCGTTACGGATGTTTATCGCGGCATTTAAGTCACGGTCAATAGTAAGTCCGCAGCTGCACCTGTAGATGCGTTCATTAAGCCCAAGTTTATGGGTGCATCCGCACATGCAGCAGGTCTGCGTACTCGGATACCACTTACTGACCTTGACAAAATACTTGCCACGGTCGTTAAGCTTGTACTCAAGAATGTTTAAGAACATGCCGTATCCGTTATCCATTGTGGCTTTACCATTGCCAAAGGCCTTGTTGGATATGGACTTTAAGTTTAAGTCTTCCACACATACAACATCGTACCGATTGGCTATCTCGGCAGATGTCTTGTGAAGGTCATCAAGCCTCTGGTTAGATATATGTTTATGGATCCTTGCGATCCTTAACTGCTGTTTCTTATAGTTATTGCTGCCGATGGTCTTGTGTTTAAGCTTGCGCTGTTCACTTGCAAGTTTCACCTGGCTGTTCCTGAAGCACTTATGGCCGGTATGGCTGTTGCCTTCGGAATCCATGTACAGGCCATCCGACTTGTAATCAAGCCCCAAGGCATTGTCGCTTATGGGTATGGGAACTATACTGTGATCATACTCAAACAGGACAGATGCATAGAACCTGCCATCGCT
>JAILJC010000174.1 GCA_024694965.1 Lachnospiraceae bacterium | reverse complement strand
GTTAAACCTGTCAACCGACTGCTTGTAGCCCTTGGTTATAAGGTCTTCGGAAGCCTCAAGATCATCCCATACCATAAAGGTGATCTCCTGAACCTCACCGCTGTCAGCTGCCGCAGAATCATCAGCCGGAGCTGCTGCGGTATCATCAGCGGGTGCTGCTGCAGTGTCATCTGCAGGTGCTGTAGCATCCGCAGCGGGTGCAGGTGCTGCTGCCTGTCCGCCACAGCCTGCAAGTGAACCGATAGTCATTGCAAGGCTTAAGCCGACTGCGATCAATTTCTTCATTTTCATAATTTTCCCTCCTAAAAAAATTAATTAATGATAAAACATCATCACTATAATAAACCTTTTAACTGCCACTGGCAAGACTTAATTTATTCAATAAACAAACTAAATGAGGTGTTGGATGATTCCGGTGGAAATAGTAAGACACGGGGACGAAAAAACCGTCCCCGTGTCTGAATACCGCCCCCGTGGCAGATCAACTGTCGATCCGCACAGGATCAGTTTACATTAATTTTGAATTAACGTTGGTAGAGCCTTCAGTGTGATTGTAATCATGCTCATCGGTCCTGGGAGTGACACCGGGAGAAAACTCGCTCTCGCCGCCCACTACCTTCATAAGATCATCCATTGAAAGCTTAAACTGCTCCCAATCCTTTTGTGCTTTCACAAACTTTTCAAACTGCTCATCAGTATAATTGGTCTTGCTCATATCAGCCCTCCTGTAAACTCACTTACCTATTGTTTCTTTAACCACTTGAATCCTTTTGTACCGATCTTGAACTTGATCACCTTGGTTCCGCCGTAATCACCGAGACCCCGTACGGTAACACTGGCTGTACCCTTATTAACATTGTTCTTGTAGCTGCCCTCAACGATCTCCCAGTTGTGTACTGTTGTTCCGCCTTCTTCAACCGTTGCGGGAACTGCAAGCGGTATATCCGCTTCGCTTAACTTAACTTCGTAACCCGTGTATGCTTTGGCTTCAACCCTGCCTTTAAGCTTAACCTTCTTTATATCGGACTTTACTATCCTGAAGGTTGTGCTTACACTGCCGGTATAGTTATTGCCTGCTGCCTTTGCAGTTGCAAGTATCTCTGTTCCTGCGGGAAGAACTTCGGTATCGGATACCGGATCTCCTGCGTTATGCCCTTCACCGTCTTTTGCATAAGTATAAGTTACCGCCTTTTCATAATCCTTTCCGGCCTTGAGCTTCTTGCCGCCATCCATTATTACTAACTTGGACTTATAGATACCTGCTTTGTCTTTAAATACCACATCCGAAGCCGTGATCTCAAGTCCTTCCAGATCACGGGCCGTTACCGTAAACTTAAGTTCCCTGCCGTAAGCATCGGTATAATTGCCCTTACCTTTAACAACAGCCTCTGCCGTATCGCCTGCATTCTTATTATTCTTATAGGAAACGGTATAATCCTTTCCTTCCTTAAGTATAGTGCCGGCATACTTGACAATGACTCCTGCCTTGCTTCCTGCCTTTGAATAAGGAGCTGTTTCGTCGATGCTTACTTCAGCCGATTCGGATGCGAGTGAAGCCTTGGTTATCTTAAACTTAACCTCTATGGAATCCATGCATCCGCCCACGCCCTTAAATACTGCTTTGGCCGTTCCCGGTTTCTTGTTGTTCTTATAGGATACGGTGTATGAACGCTCGCCGGGTTCACCCTTTCCGGTATACAGCTTAAGCTCGGTACCGTCCTTGGCCGTTACCTTTACGGTTCCCTTAAGGAGCTGGTCATTTAAGGTTACGGCATCACCCGTAAATGCATATCCGCTCTTGGGTATTCCGGAAACAGCAGCTCCCTTAAGCGACCTGCCGATTATCTTAAACTCGACCTTCCTGCTTCCTGCATATCCCGCTTCGGGATTACCCTTGATGACCGCATAAGCTGTTCCAGCATTGGTATTATTGTAGTAAATTACCGAATAATCATATGCCGCTGAACTGTTTCCGCTGCCATAGTCACCGTTAAGTACCTTTTTGCCGTCCTTCACTGTCAATGCAGGTTTTACCTGGTCTCCCGTATATTTAACGGAAGCTATCTTGTCTACCTTGAGCTTTGAAACAGGTTTGATCTTTTTGGGATCTCCCACGGTAACCTTAACTATAATAGATCCTGTGTAATTACCTTTACCGGTAACAACAATGTCGTAAGTTCCCGCATCCTTGATCGATGCAACTGCTTCGGTCGCATCCTTCTTATAATAGGCCACATCATAATCTGTGCCGTTTTTAAGTTTATTCTTACCGAATTTGACCGCAGGATCCGGCTTCAGTTCATTGCCCGTATATTTAATGAACATATCATCCGCATAAACAGCCGCATCCTTGCCAAGGTCGATAGGTGTGATCGTAAAGCAGAGCACATCGGTTTCGGTGTAATTGCCCTTACCCTTTATCACTACCGTCGGTGCCTTGGCTTCATCAAAGCCCTCTTCACCTTTCTTCAAGGTATATACATTAGTATTGTTCTTATAATCCACGGTGTAATCCTTACCTTTTTCAAGGCTTCTTACTCCGTCATATACATGTACCTCAGGCTTAATGGCCTTACCTGTATAGGTAAACGCATCACACTTGCTGCCGTTATCATCTACTATCGTATACCACAGGCCTTCGGGTATATCTTCATCAGGTATATCATCGGAAGAAATTCCGCCGCCGACAATGATCTTAGCAGTAGCAACTGCGCCGGACTGAGCATGTATCGCACTTAATGTCGCAACACCATCCTTTACTCCGTAAATACGCCCGTCCTTAATAAGTGCCGTATCGGTTTCATCTACTGTCAAAATGACATCGCTTTCTCCGTATGCCGTTCCAAGGGCATCGGTGATCACAGGTTTAACATTCTCACCGGCCTTAACGCTTACGGACTGAGCCTTGAAACCTATCGGCATCGTCATCGTAAAGTCAACCGACGCTATGCCGCCCAGTATCCTTTCACCCTCATCTTCAACAGCAACAGTTGCATGTACGTAGCCGTATTCCTCCATCATTTTGGCTGTGATGTTAACCGGCTCGTCAAATGCCATGCTCGCACCCGGTGCAAGGCCGTCAAGTCCGAACTGTCCAAGCACGCGCTCTGCCTTGTCAAACTTAAGGTCCATATTATAAGGACCGTTAAGGTTTACCGTGACAAGTTCACTATCCGATGCACTTCCGTTACCCCTGTTGGTAACGTTACCGGCAATATGGAAGCCGTCAGGCAGCTGATACGTGATAACATTATCAAATACATAATCACCCCTTACCTCAAACGGTTCGGTTGTAAATTCATGATCATTATCATAGTATACGGAACCATCCTTAAGTTCCTGTGTTACCGCCTTGAAATACAATCCTTCAACGTCGGCAGGAAGTGTATATCCTGCAAACAGTACGGATGAGCGTGCCCCCGGTCTTAAGGCGTCACCGATCACCTTAGTATCTATTGCCGTTTCGGTGCCATTCTTATCAACTGCATAAAGCGTTGTCTTATATCCCTTTGCCGTTGTCAGGCCGCCGTTTATAAGGTCTACGCGGATATCAACCGACTTACCTCCCTCGGGAAGTTCTGCCTCAGTACCTGTTTCCTCACCCAGCTCGGAATAGTAAACCTTAATATCTTCTGCCAGCATAGCGCCGCAAGGCTCCATAACGGTTGCGGTAAGGCCATTATCACTTATGCTTAATGGATCATCGCTGCTTATTGAACCGTCACTGTCATAGTTAAATGCCTGTTTGTAACGGTTGCCGACCACTATAAGATCCTCGTCCGATACGGTAACTGCAAGTCCGTCATTGACATATCCGTCATGCGTGAGCTGGTAAGGTGCCGACCAGTAAGATCCTCCGCTTGCGTTTTCTTCATCCGCACCGCTGCTTAAATGACTTATTGCCCATATCTCACGAGCATCATCTTCTCCTTCGGTCCAGACGATGTACAGGCTTCCTTTATCGTCCTCAGTAACTACAAAGTCAGCCATCTGCTTCTGCCCTTGTGAATCATCAGAAGCAATCGTTAAGTATCTCGGAGTAGCATAAGTACACTCATCCTTACCCTCTGACTCGGACGGAATAAGATTTCCTTTATCATCTATGCCGTTCCTCAGGAGTTCCGTTACATCTATGAAGACTACTTCATTGCCTGCCCTGTACCAGAACAGCTTTGTATGAGTGCCTCCATCCACAACTCCATCCGTTGATGAGATCATCTTAGAGCGGAACAGCTGCGGCCTTGCATCTGCCACTTCATCATTTGTCAGCTGTATGCGATGCTTGGTATGATGCGTCTTAAAGTCATATACCTGAAGGAATAACTCTCGGTCCGCATCAGTATCAAGACTGCCGTCCTTATCTATGGAATAAGAATAAATACCCTGCTGGTTAAATGCTATCGCATTAAAGTCAGGTATCTGATAATATTCGGTTTCTCCGTCTTTACCGGTAAAGGTCGGACTGTCAAGGAACCTCTGGCCGCCCCAGTTCTCTATCAGTATTTTCTCGCTATCTTTTCCGCCTGCAACTTCTCCTTCATAGAAGTAGTCAAACAGCCAGTGCTCCGTCTTTCCCTCTACCTCTACTCCGTCATAGCTATATGGCATGTAACAGATCACGCAGTCATTGGTAAAGGAATTTGCCAGTTCAAATTCATTATCGGTAACGCGACCGGCCTTTATGTAATAAACCATTGCGTCGCCGCTTACCATATCGCAGATAACGGTGGGATTGCAGTCATAGTAACCTACTGCCTTCTCCTGACCGTCGATCACCTTCTTGCGGTGGTCGTTGGTTATCTTGACAGGCTCACCCATTGTAATATTGCCGTCACTGCCTATGGTTGCAATGGCAACGTATACTTCCATGCTTTCAAGATAATCTATAGTGGAGGTTTTTTCGTCTATGCTCGTATCTCCGGTTGATACCCATGCTGCCATTACCTTTCCGTCCTTCATCTCGCATATCGAAGGATGGAAATCCGCTGTCGGGCTGTCAGATACCGGAACAGGATCGCTCCACTTATCATTCTTGTAGGTTGCAAGCTTAAATGTGGTACGCTGGAACTCGCCCTTTGAATTATCGCTGTCGATAAATCCGAGTACCACCGTTCCGTCCTGAAGCGTTATAAGCTTTGCTTCCGGATTCTCGTAGGTATTATTGACAAGAACTCTCGTCTTCTCCGCATTAGGAGCAAAAGCACTCCTGTCAATTGAAAGCTCGCTGTTTACCTGACTTCCGCGCCAGGTTGAATCAATCCCGCTTCCTTTTCTGAAGCTGAAACCTTCGGATGATTCATCCAATCCCATGCCGTCAGACGTGCTTGTATCTACCTTTTTCAGATTCTTCATCTGCTCGTCATAGTATTCAAGCGAGCCCCATTTTCCATCTGTGACCGTCCAATTATATTCCTTGGACGTTAAGAAAAGGTCAAGTTCCAATCCTACATTAAGACCCATGTAAAGTCCCGCATCATACGGATTATCCCTGCCCCGTTCGGAGGCATAACCTGATACCACATTAATCGTTCCTTTTGCCTTTGCGCCTATTGTACCTTCAAGGCCGACACCTGCATGAATCTGCACGGTTGCGGCACAAACCACGGCACCGGTGAACTCATCCAATGCCTCATCAAAGTTTACCGTCGCTTTTTTGGCTTCATCATAGGTTATATTGGCTTCGGCACTCGCCTTGGCGCCCGCGAAGCCCATTACCGTCCCTTCCATCTTTATTCCGATATATACGGGGATAAAAACTACCGGCACGATATAATACCAATTTTGCTTAAATCCGATCGATACGGCCAGGAAAACACTTACTCCCGTAAAAATGCAATCCTTGCTTTCAACGCTGCCTCCGCCGCCGGCAGTAGCAACCGGGAATTCGAAATCAAAGAACATTCCGACCATTACATCAAACTTCCACTGGGGAGCTCCCAGGCTGCCGCTTTGAATGGCTGCATTCAGGCCTTCCGGATCTCCGAATGTTTTTGAAAAACAATCCGTCAAAGTATTTTTGAAATTATCAAAAGACTTTTTCTCAAAAAACTTGCCTTCCCAGTTTACTCCGTCGTCTCCTATGAAGGATGATTTTGAATTTTTGGTCGCCAAATCATATATCTGGACTATTGATACACCGATGTACATACGGTATCCCTTACGTCCCTCACCAAAATCAGTTTGTATGAAGCCTACCTTGGCAAACGGGAAATCCAATTTAGTCCCGACAAAATCGAGGAAAGGAAGGTTATCGTATGAGAAACTTATAGGGCTCGTTACACCCTGCTCAAGGGGCGGTTCATATCCATCAGGACTCGTAAAGGTGTAACCTGTATACAGGTCTGTATATACGTAATCGATCTCCTCTATGGTTTTATCCCCGTTTTCAACAAACAAGTCTCCGCGATCGGTGCTCAACCTTATATACAGCATGTCGCCCGGAAGTACATCGAAGGTTTTTTGCGCATCTTCTTTCGATTCGCTACTGAATACAACCGTTGATTTGAATATATACCTTCCGGTGGCCTCATCAAGGGTTCCAGTTACCTCATCATATTTACCCCTTAACTTATGGTCCCTGCCATATACAAGCAGCTGCACCTTCTTAGGCGTTTCGACATTGGTCAATTCCTTTGCTTTTTCTTGATCGAAATACCTGTACTCGGAAGGTTTGACACTTATCGAGAAATATACCTCCTCACTGTTAACGATCGGCAAAAGATAACCATCCGTAACACTGTAATCGCTTGAATCCTTAAATGCCCCCTCGATCTTCATTTCCCGGATTATTTCGGCTCCGGCCGGACTAACTCCTTCTTTAAAATCTGATGTTACATCGATTTCCTTCCGGCCTCCCGCAAGGGCAACTTCCCTGATATTCTGATCGCCGTTAACGGTAACCATATATCTTATGTATGTAGCGGTATCCTTATCGCCGCCCCATACCGGGATAGCTCCTGTCTTAAACTTACCGTCCTCGTCAGCGACAGCATATCCGGAACCGGCCGAAACAAGCGCTCCTCCTGCAGGAAGTGCGGAAATAGAACTTGCGCTCTTTGCCAACAGGTCATAACTCATATACCACAAGGTCCCCGTAAGCTTAACATCGTACTTTTTATCGGCAGCCGAAAGCATTATCACGTTCTTCTCGGAGTCATCTCCCGCCTTAAAGTACAGGGTATTACCTTCATAGTACCTGCCGGTATTATTGTCATGCCACATGCATACGGTATTATCATCAGCCGGCATAACGGATACCGGATAAACCTTTCCGTATACCGTCTGTGACTCATCGGCATACGAAAATTCGGTGTATTCACCGATTACCGTACCTGCTCCGGCGAACAGTCCGCTATCCTGCTTGAAACGATTAAGTTCAGTAGTTTTGACGCGGACAACTATACTATTGTGGCTTTCCTGTAACGTCGGCTCAATGGTCACACCGTTATCATCACAATCGAAGTCAAGCCTGCCGTTTGTATCGTTATTTGAAATATATACGGGACCGCCTGCCACGAAGTTATATGTTTTGTCGAATTCGCCATTAGTTTTATGTTTGTATTTGATCCTTACGCCGCAGGGCTTGTATTGGGATGCTTCTGTGCCGCTTAAAGCCACTGTGGCCTTAAGTGCATCGCCTCTGTAATATGTAACTTCCCTGGATTCGAGTGCGTTAAGATTATAATCCGTACCGCTTAAGCTGACTGTAACAGGGAACTTGTACGGATTACTGATCGTGAGCTTAACCGGGATCTTTTTAAATGTCGGCCTTACATAAAGTGCCGCATATTTCGCTACACTGTCCGCATAAGGTGAGAACTTTGCATTAGTGTTAAGATATGTATTGTCTTCTAAAGCCTTGTAGAAATTATACTCACCCATTTGAGCAACAAAGCTCTTAATGCCTTCCTCGCTAAGCGTATAGATAACGGTTTTTCCGTCGGAACATTTCACGTCGAGATCATACCAGTTTTCATTGTCGCATGATATTTGAAGCCCTTCTATCTGAGCATATTTTGAGATATTATCGCCTGTAGGCTGCACAACCGTGATGCTGTCGTTGAGAAATACTGTCTGCTGACCGTTTGTTCCGTCCGAAAACCTGACTGATTCAGCAGCACCGTTGTCTTTTTCCATAGTGCCGTTGGCCGTAAGGAATTCAAGTCCCTCGCTTTTCATAAGTTTAAAACGGAAGGGGCGCAGTATCGGCTTGATATCATATATCCACATATTGGTACAGTCACGGCAGTTACCTTTGTCCATGAAATGGATATATAACGGCCTTGATGCAGACGATTTATTCGAATCCTTCGTGGACGGAAACATATTATCAGTGTCGGCATCAAAGCTTGTCACCCTATGATAAAGATAATAATCATCATCTTCCGGATAATCAGGGTCATCCGGATCCTCATTGTGGCCGGTATACCAGGGATGAGGATCTCCGCTTATTTCAACACACATCTCCGCATCCTTATGATTGCCGGTCGACCATTTAACCTGTGCACCTGCCAGCCAGTAAGGGTTATCATCATCCGACAGCCTGTATGTAACGCCTGTACTTGTGTTCTTTTTGATCTTATAATCATGTACGGTAACATCGGCATCCGGATTGTAACCGCTAAGATCCTTATTATTTTTCGGCATCAGGTTCCATGCACATTTGGCGTCATCATATGCATTATCGCCTATAAACGAACCATTAAGATAAGTATCATAATGCCATTTAGACGGGTTTGGATTATATTCAGTATCACCCTTGGCCCATTCAAAGTCACCATATACATCGGAATAATTCGTGGCCCACGGTTTCCTTATATTGATCGAATCAAGAGTATGGATCCTGGAGACATCATTTGACAACAGATCGCCGTCTCTTGACAGTGTGTCCGGATCATCCACATCACCGGCTTTATCACCTCCTGCAGAATTGTTTGAAGCTGCCTTATCACCTGCCGCCTTTTCCCGTGACTCTTCCAAAAGAGCACTTCCGTCACCGTAGGTGCCTTCAAGGGTAATCCTTGTAACAGATTGTTCTACACTGCATCCGCTTTCGGGCGTAAGTTCAAGGAAGAAATCCTTCTCGCCGTTAAAATATGCCGTGCGGACAGGGATGTCCAGATCAAGGCTGCTTATACCGAACGGGAAGAACATGGTAGTGTCAACCTTTGCGTAGTCACGTCCCACGAGTGCCGAACCTTCATCGGTTGTCGATACTTTAACGGAAGCCACCTTGTTTATCGCTCCCTCACGGACCACGGTAACTTTAACCGTTTCAGTTCCCGGTTCATGTATATACAGCTCCTGAGAAAACGAAACCGATGACGGAATCGGCTCCTCATCATCAACTATAGTCACCGCACAGGTACTTATCGCCGAATTGGTCGTGCTTCCGGCAGGCGCTGCAAGTATCATATAGAACATCCTGTTTCCGTCACCGCGTACATTGTTTTTGGGGATTATCTCAAGATACTTTTCCTTTTCACCTTCCTTGAAAGTAAGTTCAACGCTGGCACCCACAACAACATTGGTCATAACATCGGCAATGCTCTGCAGATCCTTATATGCCTGTGCCATGCTTGTTTCGGAGGTAAGGCGCTGGGATGAACCTTCAACACCGGTAAACATCGAGCGTGCCTGCTGAACCGAGTTATCATCCGCTTCCCCGTCATCTATCGATACGGTCTCGCTTCCGTCCTCGAGCGTAACTCCGTTTAATTCCATATCCTCAGAGTCATCCTCCGTAACAGGATCGATCTTAGTGCTGTCATTTACATCTGCATCGTTCTGAGGTTCCGGATCGCTTGCATCAGCTTCGTCAATATCGGTAACACCCGGATATCCGTCATGATATTTATCCTTAAGTCCGCTTTCCTCGGCAAGAAAGTCAAGTGCGGTATCAACGCCTTCATTCAGCGCCGCCTGACCCTCTTCATCCGATTCAATGGCCATCTGTGCCGTTTCCTCATCGGTAAGCGCCGACTGTACATAATCCGAGCCCTGCATCATCTCCATAAGAGACATATTATCGTCGGGATTATCCACCTTGGCACTTCCGTCGTGAACGGAAACCACATAGTCCTCACCGAACTTGGCAGTAAGGTCGGCGATCTTTACAAGAGCCGTCGACTCAGAGGCCGCATCGCCTCCCCTTGCTACCTTAAACAGGTACCTTCCGTCCCCGCTCTCAGGTATACTAAGCTGGGTATTTCCCAGATAAAAGAAATCCCCGTCAAGGACATCCTGCGGTATCTCGATCTCATCAAGATACACATCCTGCCTTTCACCTGCCAAAGCTTGAACCGGCATGGCTTCAAATATCATTGCCAGTGCCAGTGAGATACTTAACAGACTTTTAAGCATACTTCTGACTTTCTTCATCGATTTCGCTCCCTCCTTGTTGTCATTCCTTTCCGATAAGTTATATATATACTAATATGTAAGATGTAAGGACTTCATCAGCCCTCTTCATCTTCCTTATCTTCCTTCTCTTCCTTTTCAAGGAACTTGTATGTAAAGCCGGCCAGTGCCGCACCTGCAAGAGGTCCTACTATGAATACCCATAAGCATGAAAGAGCCGCCTTGCCTGCAAAGATCGCAGGACCCAGGCTCCTTGCCGGATTAACGCTTGTACCCGTAAGGCCTATGCCAAGGATATGTACCAGTGTAAGGGTAAGGCCGATTATAAGGCCGCCGAAAGATCCGTGACCTGCCTTTTTCGAAGTCACTCCGAGGATCGTAAGCACGAAGATAAAGGTTAATACGATCTCAACGATAAGTCCCGCAGCCGCGCTTCCGTTAACGCCCGCGAGTCCGTTAGAACCGTATCCGCCTGTAAGGTCATACACGCCTCCGAGTCCGAATACTGCGGCAAGCAGTGCCGAACCTACTATAGAACCGAGGCACTGTGCAACCACATAGCAGCCGAAATCAGCTCCGCTTATACCACCTGTCATATACACTCCCAGGGAAACCGCGGGATTTATATGGCAGCCGGAAATGTTACCTATACAATAGGCCATTCCCACTATAACGAGACCGAATGCAAGAGCAGTCAACAGATAACCGCTGCCGTAGGTACTGTCGCAGCCGACTAACATCGCCGTTCCGCATCCCATGAAAACAAGAACCAGAGTACCGATAAATTCAGCTATGTATTTTTTCATCCTGAAATCTCCCTTCCCAATACATTATTGAGAGCCAAAACGGCTCAAAATAAATTTTATCACATTTCAACTTTTTGGACAACCGTTTATGGATACAGTGTAACCTTTATTGAATACTTCTTTCCGTTGATCTTTGCGGTTAATGTTGCATTCGTTTTCTTTGTTATTTTTTTCGCATTTATAACACCGGTTTCATCAACAAATACAAGATCCGGTTTGTTGCTCGTAAATATCACGGGCTGGTAAACCATGCAATTGGCATCATCAACGAAGCTGAGCTCGTATGATTCTTCGCTGCTTAAATCTATCGTATATGAAGTCTGGTTCGTAGATCTTAATTTCGAGTCGGTATTAAGCCGCATATTTTCGACATAAACCGTCGTATTAAATATAAAACCGTCTCCCATATCCCCGAAAGGATCATATGTGCCTGACACTTCCGCATAACCCGGTTTCATTGCAACTATCTTTCCTGACTTCATAAGTTCGGAGCTGTTAATAACGCCGTCATTTGACACAATATCCCAGGTGATGCCGGAATTTTTTACTCCGTTATACTTAAGCGCCTGCTTTTTGCCTGTGTTAATGTAAACGACCCTGTCTGCAGGCTCCCTTACCGTAACTTCTATTTCCACACCGTTCTCACAGGTTAACGTGGTGGTTCCGCTGCCTGCCGCCGTAAGCTTACCCGCCGATGTGATATATACAACTCCGTCGTAATATACGGTATTCTTGCCCACAACCGACGTACTCATTCCACGGTCCGAATCCCATTCCACGTTCTTAAAGCTTTCACCATTAAAGCTTAATTTGACTGTCTGCATGGGTGAAAGAGTCATACTGCTGTTATATCCGCTAAGCTTTACCTTTTCGGTTTCGACTACGTTTACCTTGGTCTTATATGCTTTTCCGTTCACATATGCTGTGATCGCGGCACTTCCCTTTGACAATCCGTATATCGTGCAGTTGTTTCCATCTCCCTCGATCCTTGCAACGGACGGAGATTCACAGGTCCAGTACACCGGATAATTATCCGATATGCCATAATAATCCTCTTCCATTGACAGCATGGCCTGAGTAGAATCACCGACTACAATGCTCTTATTTTTTAATTGAAAAGCAGGGACTATAACATATACCGTATATATTTCATTCCCCATGTCATCCGCAAACCAGGTCCTGCCAACACTTTTTGCAGCAACCTGTCCGGTTTTACTTATGGAAGCGATCTTGGGATCATAGCTTGTAATACCTGCTCCTCCGTCGGGAAGCATGAATTTCTGGCCCTTTACGAGGTACAGTTCATCCGTTTCAAGGTCAGGTGTGGGATCGAAAGACGATACATCGGAAACGCCCGATCCCTCTTCCACGGTAAAGCTCTTTATGCTGACCGCGCTCATCTTCATGCCCGTTGCCTTGGCAGCAGCCTTAATGACAACTTCCTGACCGGCCATCTTCTTAGTTATCTTTATCGGAGATGAGTATATCTTCGATTTCAAAGTAGGATCGGTACCGTCGAGCGTATAATATATCGTCGAACCTTCCGTTACAGGGGTAATGCTTATTTTACTTCCAATCTCCAGCGGAGGATCACCGGGCAGTTCAATGAGCGGTGCCTCTGTATCTGCTATCGCAACCGTAACCACACAGTCGGCGCTCAATTCACCGCTCTGTGCCGTTATGATAGCGGTTCCGTCGCCTTTGGCTGTAACCGTTCCGTAAGATACCGTTGCAATTTTACTGTCGGAACTGGTCCATGTAACCCTCGCATACTTATCCTCGTTTCCGTCCTCATCATAAACGACAGCGCTGAGTGTTTCGCTCTGTCCTTCCCTGTCAAGTGTCAGAGTATCCTTATCAAGTTCGACACGCTCAAGCGAGTCGACAACAGTGTATTGATACTCGGCGACATCACTGTCCTCATATCCGTCTGCCACCGCGATAGCCTTAAGCGTGATAGTCTTATCTACCATATCTTTGGTGATCTGTATGGGTGACGTATATTTTTCAGAGCTCTTCGAAGGCGTACTTCCGTTAAGGGTATAGTATATTTCCGCCCCCTTTGTGGTACAGCTTAATGTAATGCCCGAACCTGCCGTAACCTGGCTGCCCGTTGACTTGCTTGCCGTAGGAGCGTTTGCCTTTAAGCTTACGGTGATCTCGCAATCGGCGCTTAAGTATCCGCTTGTGGCAGTCAAAACAGTAGTTCCCGAAGACAAAGGTTTGATGGTTGCAACCCCTACGTTATCCTTAACACTTATTACGCCGGGGTTAGAATCAGTCCATGTGACTTTTGCCTTTGTGTCTATATTTCCTTCTTCATCGTATACCGTAGCATATATATCCCTTAATTCATTTTCAACCGTTATAGTCAGGGAATACTTCGAAAGTTCGATACGTGCGAGAGAATCGATCACCTTATATGTAAATGATGCAACCCCACTGTCCTCGTATCCGTCTGCCACCGCGATCGCCTTAAGCGTGATCGTAGTATCCACCATATCTTTGGTTATCTGTATGGGTGAGGTATATTTATTTGAGCTCTTCGAAGGCTTGCTTCCGTCAAGTGTATAGTATATATCCGCGCCGGGTGTTGCACAGCTTAATGTAATGCCCGAACCTGCAGAAACCTTGCTGCCTGATGCCTTATTGGCTGTCAGATCACTGACCTTTAATGATACTTCAACACTGCAGGTGTCGCTCAGATCGCCGCTCGTGGCGGTTATCGTCGTAGTTCCGGTTGAAAGAGCCTTAACGGTCGCACTCTGTCCGCTGCCCGTTACGCTTACAACAGAAGGATCACTGCTTACAAAGCTTACGGAAGCACTGGTGTCCTTTCTGCCCTTTTTATTTAATACCGTGGCAGTAAGCGCAGCCGATTCACCCTTCTGGGTGAAGCTAAGGGATTTGGGACTGAGCGTCAGCGAGCTTAAATCCTCACCGCTGCCGACATCGGTAGTCAATGCGGAGATAACAAGGTTGCCCGCACTGCCTGATGTATTATTTGAGCAATCAACCCATTTACCGCTGTAATAATAACTTTGCCCGGATTTGAAACCCACTGTCATATCCACTCCGCCAAATCCCGATCTGCCGTACTCGCGCACTACCATATAGTCCGTATTATCAACTTCAACTTCAACTGCAAATTTCTCACCCTTTTCTAGGAGCACAGGTTCATTAAGGGTAACTGTGTAATTACCTACATATGTAATTTTTCCTGAAGTTGTGGCCTCGGAAACAAGATCACCTGTTGAAGGATCGTTTCCCTTAAGGTTTTTGTATATCTTTACTTTATAATTGGTCCCAGTTCCTACTACTCTATAATCAATATTCATTTCAAAACTAACGGCCTTAAGGTTTTCATAGTCTTCCTTACCGGACGCGGTATAAACATTGGCATACCGCTTTACGCCTACGTAACCTCCCAGTTCATGCATCTGAGAATCATAGTAATAATGATTATCATACGGAAAAACATCATCAACCTCAAATACCCAGGCACCCTCAAGCGGTACATCCTCATAAGACAGCCAGAAATAAGAGTCGAAGCTTTTTTCCGAACCTGACGACCAACTGTTTCGTACAAGCCATGCTCCGTTTTTTGAAGGTTGTGAAGAATCATACCATGTTCCGAACTTACTGCGCGGAAAATTGTCATCCCATCCGACTACGGATACCGCATGATTTGTATCGTCATTAAGTTCGCAGTAGAAACTATTATTATCCCGATTATAAAAATAATCCGAAGCACAGATCGAAACTCCTACCGCACCGTGAGCCTTAATAGCCTCCTTAACCTGCTGTGGGTTTTCCTTAATGTTTATCTCATACGCGTTCTTAAGATAATATGTATCATCACGTTCGGTATTACCTGCAAGACTGCCTTCGTTCGCAATATAATTTGCCTGGGAATAAGGAGCAACACTCTCCTTTACAACACCGCGCTGACGCATCAGGGTCTGTGCCGAAAACAGGAGGTTGCCACCATTATCAAGAATATTATTTATATTCTCACTCGGAACTATATGAAATGAAACCCTGTCTCCCGTATCCCCCGCAAGAGATGGTGTTCCGTTCGTATAACACCAGTATGCCATATGAAGCTCACTGGTATCCTCAGACTTAGCGGCTTTACCCTGTGAAATAAGATCAAACTCGGCCAGTGCCATGGTCGAATGAGCCCAACAGGTTCCGTAAGGATACTGATCACGGGTCCCGGGGAACTTTGCATTAAGTGTATTCAGCCAGTCACCGTCATATGCTGCAGGATATGCGCTCGGGACCGCTTTTTCATTTTCGATAGCATTTGTATAATTTCTGAAAAACTCGTCTTCCCTGCCGCTGTAAAGCGCTGACCTGACTTTGTTATAATCAAGCCTGTTGTCAACAGCCGGGAAATCATTGGGACGGCTTATATAACCCGTTTTAAAAACGTGGCCTCCGTTTCCGTCTCCGTCCCGGTTAAGCCCTTCATTTTCATCCGGTTCAGACAGGGTTTCCGGCAATAAACCTTCCTCCTGTATATCATCCAAAACCACATCCGTAAGCTCAACAGGTTCCTCGTCCGGCACAGCCAGTACCGGCAGGGTATTACCCACTATAAGGGTCATACTGATGAGCATCGATAACAGTGTCCGCATTCTAAATTGTTTCATACGCCATCTCCTTATTACCAGATATTTTGAAAAATGTGACTTAATTATACTACTTTACTTATATTATTCATATACCCGCCGCCCACATTTCTTTGATTCTTTCTGATATGTTTCACTTGTAAACACCTGTCTATATATGTATAATTGACTTTGCGGGATTTATCCCGTGCTAAGGTAGCGGATACAGGGTTTAAGGGAAGAAGGTATGTCTATGGAAAGGTTGATAGGAACCGTGTCCCGCGGTATAAGGGGACCGATAATCAGGCAGGGCGATGATCTTGTTGATATCGCGGTCAGCAGCGTTATGGACGCATGCAACAGCGAGAACATCAAGATACGCGACCGCGATATCATCGCACTTACCGAATCTATAGTAGCGAGGGCTCAGGGCAATTACGCGACGGTTGCCGACATTGCCGATGATGTGCGTTTAAAGACCGGCGGCGGTACGGTCGGAGTCATTTTCCCGATACTTTCAAGGAACCGTTTTGCCATATGTCTTAAGGGAATAGCAATGGGCTGCCGTAAGGTGGTTCTGATGTTAAGCTATCCCAGTGATGAAGTCGGCAATGCACTACTTACCTACGACCAGCTTGACGATGCCGGGATCAACCCTTACAGCGACGTGCTGACTCTTGATAAATACAGGGAACTGTTCGGTGATAACAAGCATGAGTTCACCGGTGTAGATTACGTAGATTACTATTCAAATATAGTTAAGGACGCAGGCGCCGATATCGAGATAATATTTGCCAATCAGCCAAAGACCATCGTTGATCATACCGACTGTGTCATCACATGCGACATTCATTCAAGGGCACGTACAAAAAGGATACTTAAGGCCGCAGGTGCAAAGACAGTACTCGGCCTTGACGATATACTGAATGCTCCCGTCGGAGACAGCGGATATAACGAGAAGTTCGG
>JAILJC010000166.1 GCA_024694965.1 Lachnospiraceae bacterium | reverse complement strand
GGGTGTTTGGTATGATCACAAGGTTTCGGTATCAAATCCGGAGCAGTAAATTAAAAACGGCAGTCATCCTGCCAATACTGTTTATATGCATGTTATCGGTAACCTCCTGCAGTACGCAGGGGGTTACTTCCGATAACCGGGAAAATGATAACCGGGAAAATATTAGCCGGGAAAATAATGTAAGTGAGGATGAAGGGCTCCAACAGGTTGACATAACACTGGAGGGCGGGTCGGGAAGGGCTCATATAGAGTCACCCGTAACCGTCGTTACAAAGAACGGAGAGACGTTTGCCACTCTTATTTGGAGCAGCCAAAACTACGACTATGTCCTTGTGGACGGTATAAAGTATATAAATGAAAACCCGGGCGGACCGTCAACGTTCACGGTACCAGTGGGAAGCCTTGATGAACCGTTTACCTTTATCGCGGACACGACCGCCATGAGCAAGCCCCATGAGATCGAGTACACGATAACGTGGGGGCAGACGCAGGATGAACCATTAGAGGTTGAGAGCAGATCAGGATTCGGGAAAAAACCCGATGACTACACGGAGCCTGTGCTTAAAGGCTACGAGCCGGCCGGCGAAATACCCCTTGAGCGCGCTCAGGGATTTACCATGAAACAATTTTGTAACGGTGCCACACACCGTTACGAAAATGTTACATTGATAAGTATATATGGTGTGGGGGAGTATTTACTTGTGCCTGAGGGGCAGGATTTGCCGGGATCGCTTCCTAAGGATATCACCGTGATAAAGCAGCCGGTTGATTCCACTTATCTTGTTTCCACATCCGTCATGGATCTTGTAAGGCAGATCGGCGCGCTTGACAGTGTTAAGTTGTCGGGGCTTGAGGCGGATGATTGGCATATTAAGGAAGCGGCCGAGCGGATAAACGACGGGCGGATGGAATACGCCGGGAAATACAGGGCACCCGATTACGAGCTGATCCTTAAAAACGGGTGCAACCTTGCGATAGAGAACACGATGATATTCCATGATCCCGAGGTAAAGGAAAAGCTTGAGGAGCTTGGGATCCCGGTGCTTGTGGAAACCTCGAGCTACGAAAAGGATCCGCTTGCAAGGCTTGAGTGGATCAAGCTTTACGGACTCATTTTTGACAGGCAGGAAGAGGCGGAGGAATTCTACAACTCAGAATCAAAGAAGATAGAAGAGGCATTAAACGGGGAGAGTAGCGGTAAGAGCCTTGCGTTCTTTTCGATATCCGCGACAGGGATGGTAAACGTGCGGACCCCCGATGACTATATGGCTACGATGATCGGCATGGCCGGATTTACATACGTTCCGGGTAAGGACAGCTATAAGAACGATGTATCGACCGCGACCGTGAACATGCAGATGGAGGACTTTTTCGCAGCGGCAAAGGACGCCGACATTCTGATCTACAACAGTACGATACAGGGTGAAATAGGATCCGTCAGCGACCTGATCGCTGAGAACGAACTGTTTTCCGAATTCAGGGCGGTAAAAGAGGGGAACGTATACTGCTTAAGCGGTGATTATTTCCAAAAGACAACCGGAGCCGCGGATTTTCTCCTTGACTTAAAGGCCCTGGGAGAAGGCTCCGAACGGGATTACACATTTTTAAAAAAGCTTGGTGACTGAATGAAAAAAAGATGCGCGACCGCATTTATCGCAGTGTTTATCCTGCTTATGATAGCGGTGTATGTAAACCTTATAACGGGAACGGTCAATATGTCGGGATCCGAAATATTTGCCGTGCTTACGGGACGCAATACCTCGGCCCTTGAGTCGGGCGTTATTTTCAGTATACGCCTTCCGAGGATCATCGCGGCCGTTGTCCTTGGCGGCGCACTCGCGCTGTCTGGCTACATGCTGCAGACCTTTTTCGACAATCCGATCGTCGGCCCATTCGTACTTGGCATATCCTCGGGCGCAAAGCTTACGGTTGCACTGGCGCTCATATTTTTCCTGTCAAAAGGATATAAACTCGGAGCCATTTCACTGGTCATTGCGGCTTTTATCGGCGCCATGGCCGCAATGGGATTCGTGCTCATTATTTCATTAAGAGTCAAAAGCATGGGGATCCTCGTCGTATGCGGGATAATGACGGGCTATATCTGCTCTGCGATAACCGATCTTACGGTGACCTTTGCGGATGATTCCAATATCGTGAACCTCCACAATTGGTCGCTGGGAAGCCTTTCGGGAATAAACCTTAAGGATACGGGGATAATGTCGGTGATAATAGGCGCTGCATTTATCGCCGCCATACTTATGATAAAACCGATAGGTGCGTACAGGCTCGGAGAATCACACGCGGTAAGCCTTGGCGTTAACATTAAGCTCCTTCGCGTATCGCTGATTCTGATATCGAGCCTGCTTGCGGCAACGGTCACCGCATTTGCCGGACCCATATCGTTTGTTGGAATCGCGGTGCCGCATATAATGAAATACTTAACAAAGACAAGCTCGCCGGCTGTAATGATACCGGGCTGTTTTATGCTCGGTTCGCTCATCACGCTTGTGTGTGACGGGATCGCAAGGTCGGTATTTGCACCGACGGAAGTATCGATAAGTTCGGTCACGGCAGTCCTGCTAGTGCCCGTGGTCATAGCGGTTATGATAACAGGAAAGAAAAGAAGATGAGTAAGGGATTATCGACCGACAAACTTACAATAGGATACGATCATGACCTAATCTCGGACATAACGCTTAAGGTTTTGCCGGGTAATATCGTTGTGCTCATCGGCCCAAACGGCAGCGGGAAATCGACACTTTTAAAGACGGTGACGGGCCTGCTTAAAAAGCGTGGCGGCGTTATTTACCTTGACGGTGCGGACAGTTCTTCATTAAACGTTAAGGATGTCGCAACGAAGCTTTCCGTCGTGTCAACAGCGGGCGTAAGGCCTGAGCTCATGACCTGCCGTGAGGTGATAGAGCTCGGAAGATATCCATACACCGGAATGTTCGGAAGGATGACGGAAGAAGATATCGCAAAGGTTGATGAAGCCATAGAGGTGACAGGTACAGGCGAGATCAAGGACAGGCTTTTCAGTGAGATAAGCGACGGGCAGAAGCAGCGTGTCATGCTGGCAGGAGCGATAGCCCAGGATCCCGCGGTACTGGTACTTGACGAGCCCACTTCGTATCTTGATATACGATATAAGATAGATATCCTGACTAAGATAAAGTCATTTGCAAAAACCCGGAACATGGCAGTGCTCATGTCCATACATGAACCCGGTATAGCGATGAAGCTTGCGGATACGGTGGTGGCTGTGGGCGACGGATGTGTTATGCGCATCGGGACACCCGCGGAAGTATTTGAGGAAGGGTTTATAAGAAAGCTTTATAAGCTGGGCGACATGGAAGTTGACCTGCTGGATGCGCTGCCGTGGTTTGCAGGCGGGGATCGTGGTAAGGATGTTGCGGGGATCAAGGGTTGCGGTACGGATAAAGCGGCGCGTGATGTCGGGGATTCAGGCATCAAAGCGGATGATGTAAGAATCAAGGCCACCCACCCCTCCGTATTTATCATGGGCACGATGTCAAATGCAGGAAAGAGCCTGATAGCCGCGGGACTTTGCCATATATTTGCTCAGGACGGATACAGGGTCGCTCCGTTTAAGTCGCAGAATATGGCGAACAATTCATACATAACCCGGGACGGACTTGAGATGGGAAGGGCCCAGGTACTGCAGGCGCAGTGTGCAGGAACAGAGCCTGATGCATGCATGAACCCGATCCTTTTAAAACCGACGGGAGATAAAACTTCCCAGGTCGTTGTCATGGGAAAGCATATCGGGAACATGGACGCGAGGGAGTATTTTGATTATAAGAAAACCCTGATACCTGTGATTAAGGATGCGTATGAAAAACTTAAAGAAAAGTACGACATCATAGTTATAGAAGGTGCCGGTTCGCCGGTTGAGATAAACCTTAAGGAAAACGACATCGTAAACATGGGCCTTGCAAAGATGACGGGTTCGCCCGTCCTAATCGTCGGTGATATCGACAGGGGCGGCGTGTTCGCGCAGCTTTGCGGAACGCTTGACCTGCTTGAGAAGGATGAAAGGGCAAGGGTTAAGGGACTTATAATAAACAAGTTCAGGGGAGATAAGAGCCTGCTTGAGCCGGGTATAAAACAGCTTGAAAGCTTAAGCGGTTGTCCTGTTACGGGCGTGGTGCCTTACATGGATATTTCCATTGAGGATGAGGATTCCCTGTCGGATATGCTGTATAAAAATGAGAGGAAAGCCTTCGACATAGCCGTTATAAAGCTTGCGCATATGGCGAATTTCACAGATCTCAATACATTCTCACAGATAGAGGATGTATCGGTCCGGTTTGTAAACGATCCGGCAGGACTTAGTGGTGCCGACCTTATCGTGATACCGGGAACAAAGAACACGGTTGATGATATGGACCGCTTAAATAAATACGGCATGGCCTCTGCAATAAGGGAAGCCGCAGATAAGGGGACCGCAGTTATCGGCATATGCGGCGGATATCAGATGCTGGGCCTTTCAATAGAGGATCCATATGGTACCGAAGAAGGAGGAAGCATTGAAGGGTTGGGACTCTTACCCGTAAGGACCGTCCTTGAAAAGGAAAAGATAAGGAGACAGTTTGACGGATGCATTGTAGATCCTACGGGCGTTCTTTCACCGCTTAACGGATGCGAAGTCAGGGGATATGAGATCCATATGGGAAGGACAGAGTGTACTGAGGATCTTTCCGAATTTACTTCGGATTTAAGCGGATACTGCAGGGGTAATGTATACGGGACATATGTGCACGGGCTGTTTGATTCTGCGGACGCGGCAGCACTTACCGTTAAGTCGATAGCAAATGCAAACGGAAAAGACGTAAATGTATCGGCCGTAAAAGATATGGAAAGCTTCAGGGAGGAGCAGTTTGACGCCCTTGCAAAGGTGCTTCGCGAAAGCCTTGATATGGATGCGATATACGAAATGATGGGAATTAAAAATGACCGAAAATGAACTGCTAAATTTAAAGATAGAAAAGCCTTCCAAGGATATTTATGTGAGGGCAAAGGAAAGCTTCGACAGGATAGCCAAGCCGATTGACGGCCTTGGGGTATTTGAAGATCTTGTATGCTCGATATGTGCGGTGCAGGGCAGCACAACTCCCGACATAACAAAGAAGGCGCTCGTCATCATGTGCGCGGATAACGGCGTAGTCAGCGAGGGCGTTTCACAAACGGATAAAAGCGTCACAGCATCGGTCGCGGAGCTTATGGGGAAAAACAGGA
>JAILJC010000138.1 GCA_024694965.1 Lachnospiraceae bacterium | reverse complement strand
TATCGACCGTGAGGACTTCATGATCGAGCCGCCGAAGAAGTATTTCCGCTTATTCCCCGGCAACGAGGTCCGTCTGATGAATGCTTATTTTGTCAAGTGTGTGGGTTATGAGACGGATGATGAGGGCAGGGTGACTCTGGTCCACTGTACCTACGATCCGGAAACACGGAACGGCGAATGCAGCACGCGTAAGGTCAAGGGTACGATCCACTGGGTAAGCACATCACATGCCGTTAAAGCCGAAGTCAGGCTTTATGAGAATCTTGTGGACGAAGAAAAAGGCGTGTATAATGAAGAGGATGGTTCGCTGAATCTGAACCCGGATTCAAGGACGATACTGACGGACTGCTATATTGAGGAAAACATTAAGGGCGCTAAACCTTATGACAGTTTCCAGTTTGTGCGGCAGGGTTATTTCTGCGTGGATTCAAAGGATTCAAGGGATGACGCTTTGGTATTTAACAGGATAGTATCGCTTAAGAGTTCATTTAAATTATAATTTGTGAGGTAAAGGCAATGGGCAGTTTATTATCCGGCTTGGGGGAGTTGGGACTTAAGGGGCTTGAAAGTGCCGACTTATACAAATCAGACACTGAGGAAAAAAAGAAGGAAGAAGCTAAGGCGGAAGCGCCTCAGGCAGCCGCGTTCGACGAGCGGGAGTGCCTGTTTGGCAAATCTCATACATGTCCCGTATGTTACAAGGAGTTCAAAGCTCTGACTGCCAGGCAGTCGAAGATACGTCCTGCGGGAATGGACAACGATCTGCGTCCCAGGTTTAAAAATTTCGATCCGATGAAATATGATGTTATCCTTTGCCCGCACTGCGGATATGCGGCACTCGGAAGGTTCTTCCATACTATAACGCCTCCGCAGGCCAAGCTGGTGAAGGAAGGCATTTCAAAGAATTTCCATCCAATTCCGGATAAAGAGTATTTTACTTATGACGAGGCCTTTTTAAGGTATCAGCTCGCCCTCGGAAACGCTGTGGTCAAGAGGGGCAAGGCTGGTGAAAAGGCTTATCTTTGCCTTAAGATGGCGTGGATCCTCCGCGGAAAGCGCGAGGATATCGAGTCGGGCAAGACGGAAGTAAATCCCAATGCGTTCGAAACGATCGTCGAAGATCTAAAGCAGGATGAAACGGAGCTTCTTTCAAATGCACTTGACGGTTTTTTAAATGCAAGGCAGAATGAGAGTTTTCCGATCTGCGGAATGGATGAATCGACTCTTGATTACATCATTGCCGTGACGGCGATGAGGCTTGAGAAATATGATCTTGTCAATCAGATGCTTAACGTATTGCTTGTACGCAGCAGGCTGACTCCGATGATGAAGGATTACTGTATCGACATGAAGGAGGAGCTGCGCAAGATACGTAAGGAGCAGGAAGGCTGAGTTTATGAAGTTTACGGACTTGCGAAGCGGCAGCAGGGTAGGATCTGATATGCTGCATGATTCTTATAAGAAAGGCCACAGCTACGGCGTGGCGGTGATCGGCGGTGAGCACCTGTTTGTAAGGAAGGGTTTCACCGTATACTGCATCGCCTATTCGGATGCCGAGCGGATATTCAGGCGTGTCAGGCGCGTGCAGGCCATGATGTGCTGTGATAACGGTGAGCTTGAGATCGAATACCTTGTGGTGATGGCTGACGGACGTGAGCTTATCGAGATACAGCTGCCGGGTACAAAGGCGGCAAGGATGCTCATGGAGGAACTTAAGGGAACGGCTGTGGGAGTGGAGCTTGCCGCACCATGAATACTGAAAAGCTGTTTGAGGATGTGGTAGCGGCATATGCAGGTTACTACAATGTTACAAAGGAAGGAACCGAGCCTTTTGACGCACGGGGTTATCTGTCAAACGAAGCCGAGCAGTATTTTCTTCTTAAATCCGCCAAGATCGCATTCGTGAATTCATACGAATATGCATATTTCAAAAAATGCTCTTCCTTAAATACCGTTGAGCTTGACAGGCTTGACAGGGCGGCCTGGGAGGACGGGATATCCCGGGTTAAGCCATCAACGGACCATAAGAATACGGATGTCGCGCTTGTGGTGATATCGGATACCGTCGATGATGACGTCAAGTCGTCGATCGATTCTTATAAACATTCACAAAATTATATGCTGGGACTTCACGGGTTTTCCAATTACCGTCTGGTTGTAATCGAAACCTCTACGGGTACCATCCTCACAAACCGCCGGGGAAAGGACCTTAGGGATTTCGTTCAACGGATCATGTCGGATACATGATCAAAATAAAAAAGGGAAAAGGAGAGAGGAAATGACAGCATTATTAATCATTTTGGCTGCAATCGCCTGTCTGATCGTAGGTTACATCTTTTACGGTTCATGGCTGGCTAAGCAGTGGGGTATCGACCCATCAAGAAAGACTCCCGCTATCGAGAAGGAAGACGGCGTTGACTATGTAGCCGCTCCCCCTGCAGTACTTATGGGACATCATTTCTCGTCAATCGCGGGCGCAGGCCCTATTAACGGACCTATTCAGGCTTCTGTATTCGGATGGTTTCCTGTTTTCCTGTGGTGTGTACTCGGAGGCATTTTCTTTGGCGGTTTACAGGATTTCGGTTCCCTGTTCGCTTCCGTACGCCATGACGGTAAGTCACTCGGTGAGATCATCCATGATACCATGGGCAAGAGGGCAAAGAGGCTGTTCCTTATCTTTGCACTGTTAGTGCTCATCCTTGTTATCGCATCGTTTGTTAACGTTGTTGCTGGAACCTTCTTCACGGAAGAGGGCGGATTCGGTGTCACCGGAGCTCCCACCAACAATCAGACAACTGCGATGATCTCACTTCTGTTCATCGTTCTTGCCATTATATACGGCTATGTTACGAACAAGATGAACATCAAGACCCTTCCGGCATCAATCGCCGGTATCATCGGTATCGTTATCATCACGATCATCGGTCTTAAGGCCGGTTTCGTAATGGGACGTACAGCGTGGATAGTTTTCATCGGTATTTACATAGTTATCGCTTCACTGGTTCCTGTGTGGATCCTGCTGCAGCCGCGTGATTATCTGTCAAGCTTCCTTCTTTATGCAATGATGGGTATTGCCGTTATCGGTATCCTGTCAAATGCATTTACGGGTAATGCTCAGTTCGCGATCCCGGCTGTTACGGAATGGAAGACAGGTATCGGAACCATGTTCCCGGCACTGTTCATCACGGTTGCCTGCGGCGCATGCTCAGGTTTCCACAGCCTTATCTCAACAGGTACATCAAGTAAGCAGTTAAGAAGCGAGAAGGACGCAAAGGCTATCGGCTACGGTTCGATGCTTATTGAGTCCGCGCTCGGTATCATTTCTCTTATTGCTGTAGGTATGGTATTCCAGAAGTATACGGACGGTGGATTCGGATCACCTTCGGCAGCATTCGGCGGCGGTATCGCGATCATGTTCGGTCCTGAGGGCTCGGGCACATATAATACGATATCGGCTCTCCTTACACTGGCCGTTTCGGTATTTGCTCTTACTTCACTCGATACCGGTACAAGGCTTTCAAGGTTCATGTTCTCTGAGCTTTTCCTTGCAGAGGACGAAGCTACCTGGAAGGATGCAAAGGGCATCCGCAAGCTGTTTGCGCATCCTCTTTTCGGAACGATCTTCATGGTTGTTATAGGCTGCGTACTCGGCGGACTTAAACTTTCAGCAATATGGGCTCTGTTCGGAGCAGCAAACCAGCTGCTTGCAGGTATCGCTCTTCTGGCTGTATGCGCATGGCTCGGCGAAGTTGGCAAGAACAATAAGATGTTCTTCTTCCCTATGTGCTTCATGCTTGTTGCAACACTTACTTCGCTCATTCTTACGATCTTCAAGAAGTTCGGTGCTATCGGAGCAGGCGAGGCAGTATGGGGCGATTACTTCCAGCTGGTATTTGCCATCGCAATGGCTGTGCTTGCAGTGATCCTTGTTGTTGAGGGCGTACAGACCTTCAAGAAGCAGGCAGCGAAAAAAGCCTGAGAAATTTCAAGGTAATGACCCATGAGAATACTGCTGTGCATTACTATCGTCGGTATACCTTTCGGCCGTCAGTTTTTCAAGATAGCCAAGGTGGCGCTCACGCCGTTTGGAGCAGTAGTCGAAAGGAAACATGTGCTTTAAGATGAGTGTTATGCAGATAAAAAGAAGAAGAGGAACGCTTCAGCCTTCCTCTTCATTTGTTTCTTCTTCGGTTGCGAATTCCTCGAATTCGAAATCCTCGGTTTCCTTATCGTTGTCCTTTACAAGTCCGACACCTTCGGCAGCCTCCTGGGCTTTTTCCTTGATCTCGGCTGCTGCTTCGCTTAACTTGCCTAAGATAACATCCTTGGCTTCAACAGCCTTATCCTTAAGCTCACCTGCGGCTTCCTTGATCTCGTCGGTGTTCAAT
>JAILJC010000123.1 GCA_024694965.1 Lachnospiraceae bacterium | reverse complement strand
CCCGTAAGATGAAATCCTTCTTTTCCGTGCTCAAGGGTACCCGAACCGACCTTATACAGATACTTCGTATCCACGATCATATATATGTCAACATCAGCTTTTAAAGAGTATGTATCATTGATAAGTTCATCCCTCACACATTCCCGCTCCCAGTTAAACCAGTCGGGAACATGGTCAAACTTTGCTTCCACGTTATCGCCGCGCAGGAATCCGTATTCATCCAGCGTATATGCCGCCCCGCAGTTTTCGCATTTTAATCCGATACCTTTACCTGTCATCTTCCCTTCAGTATTACAGTGCGGGCATTTATACAAAACCCGGTTAAGTCCGTCGGCCCGAAACGGCTCATCTATCTTTATGTGATTCTCCTGCTGCCACCTGAAATTGTCAAAATCAAAGTAGTCCCCGATGATCTCATTGATCTCATCAGCACTTTTTGCCTCGATCTCCTCCGGGCTTAACACGTATTCCATCCTGGCGCTTATATCCACATTTCTAAGCTGCAGCATGTTATATAACGGATCCAGGGCAAACGCTCCGGATGTATTGATGATGACAAGCGGAGCCTTAAGGTATTTAACGCATTTACCAAGGCTTTCGGGCAGCGCCGTCGCCGTTCCGTCCAGCGAATAACCCGCTTCGGGATACATTAGTATCGATGTCTTAAGCTCATTCACCGCATATGCCATGTCCTTAATGAGCCTTAAGTCGGTAACAAATTTAAGCGTTGGAATGCAGCCAATTTGTCGCATGAGCATCTCTTTTCTGACAAATCCGTCGGTTGTGCATATGATCTGATATGACCTCGGATACAGCATGGCAGACGCGATCGACAGATCTATAAAGCTTGAATGGTTCATAAGGACAAGGCATGGCTCGTCCTTTTTAAACCTATCCATGCCTATGTATTCCTTCTTAAAATTGTGCTTTTTAACCGATGACTCTGCAAGGATATTGATAAGCTTTTTAAGCACCGGGTTGGGCTTTACGGGAGGCTTGCTTTTCGGCACTTTTATACCTTTTAGTTCATCATAGGTTATTTCCTTAACTTTTATCTTCATGGTTCCTAAATCCTGTGCCTTGTCAGATATGGAAGAATCGCTCGCGCCCGGGCGGAACATAGGCCGGATCGGTAAGGTTGTTAACCGCATATGCCCTCAAGCTTCGCCGGCCTGCCTTTATCATTTCCTCATCTTGTTCGCCGCCGTATCTAAGCTCCCCGGTGAGGAGATCGATCTGTTTACGCATGGCCGTCATCGAGCGTGCCATGTTCTTCATTATCGCGATCATATCCCGCTGGTTTTCCTGCAGAAACCTGCCAAAATTGGATGCATTTATCCGGATCGCATATACATCCGAATAAGCGACAACCGTATAGATCGACGGTTCCTCAAGCAGTAAACCGAATTCACCGAAACATGACTGGGATCCTATAATTCCTATGAGCACTTCCTTATCTGTCCCATAACCCGTATACATTTCGGCATGTCCCTGTACTATCTTGTACATATCAAGGTTTACCACGCCCTCCTTAAGAATGACTGTATCCCGGGGGAATTTTACCAGGTAGGGATTTTTATCGTCCATATTGCCTCCTTTTAACGGTGTCTTAACGGTGTCAGGCACCGTTACGAAAATGTTACTGTCTTAACGGTGTCAGGCACCGTTACGAAAATGTTACAAATATCACTCCACCTTCTTTATGACCATCGGCCACAGAAGCAGGGCAAAAGGCGGTATAAGGAAACGCGCGATCAGGTTGCCCCAGTGTCCGCCGAATGCAAGTACCAGCGTTGCCGGACCGAACCATTCCTTCCAGGCTATAAGGATAGCAAGCCCCACACAGGCCAGCACGGGAAGCGTACGTGAAGCCTTCGGTATCTCATAATGAGTATAGTGGCGGTCAATGTAGCTTGCCAGAAAGAAGCCCAGCAGCTGGCCGCATGCCTTGAAAATATCGTTCATCATTTTCTGCGGATCCACAAGCAGCACCCCGTCCACGTAATCCATGGGATAAGGCTTAAAGATCACATACAAAAGAACGCCTATCGTAAGCACTGCCCCGGCTATTGTCAGCCTGTCCTTTAACTTTTCATTATCGCCGACATATGATTCTGCCTTCCCTATCACAAAGATCAGCAAAGCCGATTCGATAAGGCCGACTATCACATCCTGCGGGGTGTGCACGCCAAGAAAATTTCTCGAAAATGCCGTTAGCAGGATCAGTACCACACACAATACGGACAGCCATCTTCTCTTCTTATGCTGCCATACTGCCGTGCTGCCGTACATGGTTGTTGCGCACATCGTGTGCCCGCTCGGAAACGAGTATCCGGTTGCTGCTACCTTAGAGTCACCAGCCGGTTCGATAAGGTCGGAGCGTATCCACGGACGGTAGGCGCACACGGTAAGTTTTATGACTCCGTTAAGGACCTGTCCGACGCTTATGGTTGTTATAAACCTGTATCCCCATTTCTTATCTACGCACCAAAAGAGTACAAACGGAAGGAACGGAAGTATATCGACCGCGAATTTCGACAGAGCGTTGAAAAATTCATCGAAAATACCTCCTGTAGCGTTCCTTAATTCCTGCAAAAGCAATAAATATTGAATATCCATATTTTTCCCTTCTTGACCATTTCGGTCAATATCGATCCTGCTCTATTACAATACTCGATGTTCCACCTTTCCTTAATATCCATTATAAACAAATTTCGGCAAAAAACATCAATGTAATGTCATTTTTGCCGAAATAGTCTTGTAAGGACAAGTATGATACAATGCTTTCTGTGGATTTTAAACACAATAGCATATGAGGAAAAACATGATTATAAGAAAAGCAAAACCCGACGAAGGACCCGGGGTCATTTCGTTCTATGAAAAGATAATAAAAACCCGCACCGAACAGGATTACAAGCTCTGGTGGGACCTTGAAATATATCCGACACGAGAAGATCTTACAAACGCCGTAAATACAGGGGCTATGCATATCATCTCTGATGACGGCAGAATCACAGGCGCAGCCATACTAAACAATACCCAGGGCGACGGGTACGATCTTGCAGACTGGATCTGTGAACCCAAAGCTTCACAGATAGCGGTAATCCACCTTGTTGCCATCGACCCTGACGTACGCGGTAAAGGGCTCGCAAAGGCTCTTATTGAGTATCTTATCGACACCGCAAAGGGCATGGGCATAAAAAGCCTGCGGCTTGATACCATGCCTCACTATTCTTACGCTATAAGGCTTTATGAAACCACAGGTTTTAAGCGAGTAAAAGAGATAGAACTTACCTATCCGACTACCGGAAAAGCTGTATTCTATCTCTATGAAATGGTGCTAGGCGACTGATCCGGCATACTCATAGCCGGCTTCCTCAACAGCGGCCTTGATCACCGCCTCATCAACATCCTTTGAATTTGTTATGGTTACAAGATTTTCCTCGTGGGATGCTACCGCGGCATCGATCCCGTCGATCGCCTCAAGGGCCTTCTTTACATGTGCCTCGCAATGTCCGCACATCATTCCGTTTACTTTGATCTTCATTTCCCTGTTCTCCTTTTCTGATCCGATATTTGTATTCTGTTCTATCAAATTCCCTGTTACAGGATTTTTAACCGGTTTATCTTTTTTACCGTCGTAGGGTCTTATCCTGTTAAGACGCAGGGCGTTGGACACCACGCAAAAGCTTGATAAACCCATGGCTGCCGCCCCGAATACAGGATTCAGTTCCCAGCCGAAAGCCGCGACATAACAGCCTGCTGCCAGGGGGATCCCCAAAACATTGTAGAAAAACGCCCAGAAGAGATTCTCATGGATATTCCTAAGAGTACTTCTTGATATCCTGATGGCGGCCGCAACATCCTTTATGCTGCTCTTCATAAGAACCACGTCCGCCGCATCTATTGCCACATCCGTTCCTGCGCCGATGGCAATTCCAAGGTTAGCCAAAGTAAGCGCCGGAGCATCGTTTATGCCGTCTCCCACCATGGCCACAGCGCCGTGCTCCATGAGCTCCCTGATGACAGCCTCCTTGCCGTCCGGCTTAACCGAAGCCACCACTTCATCAACGCCCGCCTGCTTTGCAATGGCCGCAGCCGTAACCTCATTATCGCCCGTAAGCATAACCGTATGGATCCCCAGTGCCTTCAGTTCCGCAATGGCTTCAGGGGAATCATCCTTTATCACATCCGAAACCCCGATGACTCCAAGGAGCTTATCATCCTCGGCAAAAAGAACCGGCGTCTTCCCTTCCATAGCAAGGCGTTTTATAAGCTCTTCCGCCTCGCTGCTCAATCCGCCCAAAATACTTCCGATATACTTTGCACTTCCGCCGCTAATTATCTTATCGCCAAGCTTTGCCTTAAGGCCGTTTCCCGATAGGACTTCAAACTCAGTGGTTTCTTCAAGGGCAATCCCGTTTTCCCGGGCATGATCCGTAACGGCTCCGGAAATCGGATGCTCACTCTTTGACTCAAGAGCGTATGCCGCTGTCAGGAGCTCCTTTTCCGTAACCCCTGCCATTGGATGGATGCCGGTAACCTTCATCTCTCCTGTTGTGATGGTCCCGGTCTTATCAAGAGCCATTATCTGAGTCCTGCCTGCCTGTTCCAAAGAAGCTGCTGTCTTAAACAGGATACCTGTCTTAGCTGCGATACCGTTTCCGACCATGATCGCTACGGGTGTTGCCAGACCCAGTGCACATGGACAGCTTATTACAAGGACCGATACCGCTCTGGCTATAGAGTAACCCACAGCCTGACCCACAAGGAGCCATGCAAAAAAAGTTACAAGCGCGATCCCGATAACAGCGGGCACAAACACACCCGATACCTTATCAGCGATCTTGGCGATCGGCGCTTTTGTCGCCGCCGCATCGCTCACCATCCGGATAATGGCCGAAAGGGTAGTATCTTCGCCGACCCTTACAGCCTCGCAGACCATATATCCGGAGGTATTAATGGTGGCCGCAGATACTGTGTCACCAATGTTCTTCTCCACCGGAACGCTTTCTCCGGTAAGGGCCGATTCATTAACTGCGCTCTCGCCTTCGCTGACTATGCCGTCAACGGGTATACTCTCACCGGGCCTTACTACGAACTTATCTCCAACCTTAACACTCTCGATCGGAACGGTAACTTCCGCTCCGTCCTTAAGTACCACTGCAGTCTTAGGCGAAAGATCCATCAGTCCCTTAAGGGCATTTGTGGTCCTGCCCTTTGACTTGGCTTCCAGCATCTTGCCTACAGTGATCAATGTAAGAATCATGGCCGCCGCTTCAAAGTAGAACCGGTTCATGTAGTACATTACCTGCTCAGCATTGCCATCCATTTGAGCCCGCGTCATGCCAAAGAGCGCTGCAACGCTGTAACCAAACGAAGCGGCAGCTCCAAGTGACACAAGGGTATCCATGTTTGGGGATCTGTGAATAAGCCCCTTAAATCCGCTTATGAAAAACTTCTGATTTATTACAAGTACCAGCCCCGATAACAGAAGCTGATACAGCCCCATCGCAACATGATTTCCATCCAAAAATCCCGGCAACGGAAGGTCCCATAGCATATGCCCCATTGACACGTACATAAGCGGGAGCAGAATAGCTATCGACGCGATAAGCCTCTTTTTCATTATGGGCGTCTCGGTATCTTTTAAAGGATCATCGGCGGATGCTGCCCGGGCATTACTTTCGCTTCCGCCCTTCACGCTGGCACCATAACCTGCAGCTTCAACGGCTGCTATTATATCTTCGGGGCGGGCAGAACCCTCAACTCCCATTGAGTTGGTAAGAAGGCTGACCGCACAGCCCTCAACACCCTCCACGGCGCTTACCGCCTTCTCGACCCTTGCCTGACAGGCAGCACAGCTCATTCCTGTGACTCTGTATTGTTCCATAATATCTCCCTATGCACCGGCCTTGTATCATAAACAGGTGAATCCGACACTTTCAAATACTTTCTTACAATCAGCCGTTCCAAGGTAATCAAGGAAAGCCTTCGCTTCCCCGGGATGTTTTGCAGCTTTAAGGACTGCGGCAGGATAGATGACCTGCCCGCACATATCCTTAGTTGCCGTATCCACTACGGTAAGGTTTGCGGAAAATGCATCTGTAGAATAAATGATCCCACAGTCAACTGCCGCCTCACTCACCTGTGATGTAACTTCTTTTACATTGCTTCCGTATGTGAGCACGCCGTCTGAGGCAAGTTTTTCCTCATCAAGTTCATAATAGGCAAATATCTTCTGCGTATACTGACCTACAGGAACATCTTCATTTCCCATGGCGAGCAGGATGCTCTTATCCTTAAGGCCTGCCACCAGATCATCATATGAATTGATGTTCCTTGGGTTTCCTTCGGGAACGGCAAGCGCGACTTTATTCTCAAGAAGATTAATCCTTGTATTCCCGTCAACAAAATCAAGGCCGTCGGTGTTTACTTCCTTATCAGCGTTTATATCAAGCTGATCCATCTGCTTTTTGGCGGCCGAAATAAAGATATCGCAATCCGCGCCCTCTTCGATCTGCGTCTTAAGTGTTCCGGACGAATCGAAATTGAAGGTTAGCTTCACATTGGGATTAAGCTCTTCATACTTCTTCCCGATCTCTTCGAGTGTCTCCGTCATGGAAGCTGCCGCAAATACGATGAGTTCCACATCCTCAGTCCTGTTATCGGCTGCTGTGGTTTCGCTTATCTGCGCACTGCTGCCCGCACATCCCGTAAATAGATATGCACAAACAGACAGCACACATAGAAATGCTGTTAGTTTTTTCATTATTTAGCACCTGCCTTAGCTCATACGGTTCGAAGAATCATTATCTACTTTTGATTATACAATCATCCTCCCAAAGCCACAAGCTGTGCTTCTACCTGCCTTCTTTTTTCAAACAGAACACAGCCGCCCTTATGATCATCAACAAGCATATCTTCTTCTATGATCCTCGTGAACAGCTTTGACTTTAAGGCATCTCTTAATGACGAATCCCTCACGTTCACATCCGAATATGGTGAAAACGGACAGGGTTCTGCACCGCCATGCGAATTGATGTGGAAAAAGCCCCTGCCTGCGGCTATGCAGCCTCCGGAACTCTTTTCATCGCCCGGGAACGATACAAATACCATATCCTGATGCTCCGATCTTATCCTGTTCATTTTGTCTATAAGATGATCTCTCTGTGCATCCGATAAGGCAAGTTCTGTGCTCTCCTCAGTCACCGGCACATATTCCACGTAGATCACGAGCTTACAGCCTCTAACGGAAAGAGAATCAAGAAAATCATCCGAGGTTACCTCTTTCAGGTTCTCCGAGGTAACAGTCACTGATGCTCCGAATATCAGGTCTCTTTCGCACAGACCGTCCATGGCGGTAATGAGCTTATCGTACACGCCCTCTCCGCGCCTTGAATCCGTCTTTTCCTTATTGCCCTCAATACTGATCACGGGTATCAGATTCCTGTGCCGTTCAAACAGTTCCATGTATTTCTCACCGATAAAGGTACCGTTTGTAAACACCGGGAACAGGATACCCGGTTTCTTTACCGCTTCCTGCATAACATCCCATCGAAGCAGCGGCTCTCCTCCCGCAAGGAGGATAAAGCTGACTCCGAGTTCCTGTGCTTCATCAAATATCTTTTTCCATTCCTCTGCGGATAATTGATCAACAGGCATACTATCCGTTGTGGCTTCATTACATCTCGAATAACATCCGGCGCAGTGGAGATTGCAGCTTGATGTAATGCTGGCGATCAGAAACGGCGGGATGTGTTCTCCCTTATCTTCCGCTGCAGCTCTTTTCTTTGAAGCCTTTTTGCTTGAAGAAGCAAACTTAAGCATATATGCACTCTCACGCGGGTTCTTCGCGGTCGCCCTTAATGCATCCGCAACGATGCGTTCCACTCCGGCTGTCATATATCCCTGAATATCAAAATTACCGTCCATAAAAACACTCCTTACACGCTTCTATACCGGCTTTACTTTACAGCAACGCCTTAATACAATCTTCAACCTTTCCCATATCAGCGGTCGGCTCAAAGCGTGCCACAACATTCCCCTCACGATCTACTACAAATTTTGTGAAGTTCCACTTGATGTCAGGATTGTTTTTATAATCCTTATCGATCTTAGAGAGCATGACAGACATTGCTATGGCCTTGGGACCCTTTCCGAAACCCTCGAAGCCCTTTTGCTCCTTGAGGTATGTAAACAACGGCAGCGCATTTTCACCGTTAACATCGGATTTTTTCATCTGCGGGAACTTCGTGTTGTAGCGAAGTGTGCAGAATTCGTGGATCTCATCATCTGTTCCGGGCGTCTGGCCCGCGAACTGGTTGCAGGGAACATCCACTATTTCAAAGCCCCGGTCATGATACTTTTCATACATAGCCTCAATGTCCTTGTAATGCGGTGTGAATCCACAGCCTGTAGCTGTATTGACAATAAGGATAACCTTTCCCTTATAATCTGCAAGACAAAGCTTTTCTCCGGTTCCCGTAGTTACTTCATAATCATAGATCATTTTTTCTTCCTCCTTTTTGTTTTTTGCCTTGATCCATATGTTCCGGTCATTCACCATCCAAAAACAGATATAATAACCTGTACAGTTCCTTTGCATCCTTTTCACTGAGAGGCGAACCCTTCGATACCATCTTAAGAGGTATGTCCTTACACTGTTCTTTAAGTTCCTCTCCCTCCGGCGTTATGGAAATGATCGTTATCCGCTCATCTTCCTTTGAACGTTCCCTGGTGACATACCCGGCTTTTTCAAGCCTCTTAAGCAAGGGGGTAAGTGTCCCTGCATCAAGCTTAAGTAAATCCCCGAGTTGTCCTACGTTTAAAGAATCATGCTCCCACAATGCCATCATGACAACATACTGGGTATATGTCAGTCCCAGCGGCTTCAGATACGGCGTATAGCTGCCGACGATCTTCCTGCTGCACGCATACAATGGAAAGCATAATTGGTTTTTCAATAAGAGCTGTTCATATTTCTGTGCCATAATCCACCTCTTGAAGCAAACAATTTTATCTTTTGCTCCATTATATTTCGCACAATATATTTTGTCAAGAAAAAAATTGTGATCAAAAATCATATATCCATGGGTATTGTCGCTTTGCGTAAAGTGATGTAGAATTTTATGTATACTGACTGACGGTATATATAGTTTAGAGTATGCTTGCAGGAGGGAGCTATGCAATCAGATTTAGTCATCAAAGAAAATGAATTGATCGATCCATCGAACTATCCTGAAGACCAGCGCAGTCTGGTAGATGATTTTAATGCACGCATACGGCGCTTGATGGGTATCATTACCGGGATCGGAAAAGAATATCATACAATCTGGGTCATTAACGCCAATACAAAGAAGATGTATCTGTACCGTTCAACAGGAGAAAATACGAATCGTTATGATGTTGAACTTGGATTGCGATTTGATAATTACGACCGTTTTATTGAGGAATACGTAGACCGGTGCGTAGTAAGTAACATAGAGAGCATCCAGAGGGATGCGAAATCGGATATCGTATTTTCACGTATCAAAGACGGAGATCTGTTTACGCTTGATTATATGCGTCTGGCTGATGACGGGAATATGTCCTATCATCAGATGGCTTTCGCGCTGGCAGGACAACCGGGAGAAACGGAGAATTTCATCCTGGCTTTCCGGGATATCGACAAATCCATTCGTAAGCACATTTCCGATAAGCGCTATTTAAGAGAACAGTTGGATATCGTGGAAACCTTAAGCCGCGATTACTACAATATCTTTAAGATCAATCCCCAGACGGGAGATGTGGTGATCCTTAAGCTCGACGGCTATGTCACAAAAGGTATGGAGGGCGCAGGAGAAAAGATATATTCATACGATGTGCTCTATAAACAGTACGTGAAGGACCGTGTGTATTCCGAGGATCAGGAGTGGATGTATGATGCCATATCCCTTGAAACGGTTAAAAGCAAGCTTGTGGATAATCCGGAGTATGTTTCCAGTTACCGTGTTATGGATAAAGGCGAGATACATTATTATCAGTTCACGTATATTCTCATCAACGCCAACATTCCTACCAGCGGTATGCTTGCCGCCTTTAAGAACGTAGACGACATCGTGGCCTCGGCAAAGGAGCGACAGAATCTTGAGATCCTTGCAAGCACAGATATAATGACAGGTATTCTGAACCGCGGCAGCGGCGAGCGCAAAGTGATCGATGCCATGGCAAACGACAAAACGGGAATGTTCTGCATCATGGATGTTGATAAGTTTAAGGATATCAATGATGACTACGGACATAATGTCGGTGATAAGGTGCTCTGCGGGATTGCGGATGTGTTAAAGCTTACCTTTAGGGATGAGGATATCATCTTCCGTTTGGGCGGTGATGAGTATGCCATATATGTTATGAATTTATGTGATGAAGAAGACGGTAAGACGGTAATGGACCGCGTCTTTAAGGAAATCGCGAAGATGGATATTCCGGAGCTTAGGGGCAGGGAAATCTGTGTCAGTGCCGGTGCTGTGTTCTTCAAAGAAGGCGATAAGCGCTCCTTCGAAGAACTTTATAAACTGGCGGATAGCGATGTATATGAGAGTAAAAAGATCAATGGAAGTGCATTGAAATTCAGATAAGCAAAAGCTGATCATATTCACGGGCTATTCTTTCATTGTTACTGCTCTTTTTAACATAACCATAACCTGCAATAACAAGACCAATACACCGTATTATCAGTACACGCCCACTATAATTGTTTTTTCGTTTCTTTCGAATCTCTTTTATCTCTGATCCCCAAGGAAAGCGCATGCTTCGGGCAGGCATTTATACATTCCATGCATCGGATACACTCCGCGCTGTTGGGCGTCTTGCAGGGATCAACATCCATCTTGCATGTTTTGGCACAAAGACCGCAGTTTACGCATGCGTGCTCATCTAAGTGCATTCTTACCAGGCTCACTTTTTGGAACAGACCGTAGAATGCTCCCAAAGGGCATATGTATTTACAAAACGGCCGGTATATAAAGATCGATCCCAGTATACAAAGGATCAGCAGCAAAAATTTCCACTTAAACAGCCATCCCAGTGTGCTGCGCATAGCACCATTCAGCAGCACCAGCGGAATACCGCCCTCCAATGTACCAACAGGGCAGATAAACTTACAGAAGAAGGGCTCTCCGACGCCATACTTGGACCGTACGAAAAACGGCAGTATAAATACCATAACGAGCAGCATCAGATACTTAAGATAACGCAAAGGGCGGTCGATCTTTTTTGGTACCTTAAGCTTCGGAGTCGGGATCTTATACAGCAGCTCCTGTATAAGGCCAAACAGGCACAGCCATCCGCAGACAAAACGCCCCACGAGTAACCCTATGAGCGCCAGGTATCCTACAACATAAAAAGCAAATTTACGATGCCGCCCGTCAAAAACCGCCTGCATGGAGCCGATGGGACAGGCGCCCAGGGCACCGGGGCAGGAATAGCAGTTCATGCCGGGAACACATATCTTTTTTAAGTCCCCTTTATAAATAGACGGACCACCGGGCAGAAATCCTTTTACATAGGCGTTCGTAAGGATTCCCCATCCGGCCTGTACACATTTCCTGAGTGCACCCGGTTTTTTAGCCAAGACCGATACACTCCATACAGATATTGATGGCCTTTGTCAGGACCGTTTCAAGCTCTCCGCGATAGATGCCGAACGCCATACATGCTATCGATGCGAAGATCAGTACATATGTTATCCAGATTGGGACTGTACGTTTCATTATTTCCTTCCTTTCTCGTCTTTGCCGGTCACGGTTCTTCCCCGGCCCATTCAGACACGGCAAACCGCACAAACTCATTAGTTTCCTCCATGGTCTCAGATAGTATGTTTCAGAAAATCCAGAACAGCCTGATTAAATTCCCTTGGATTTTTGCTTGCAATAAAGTGGTTTCCCTTGATAAAAACAAGCTTTGAGTTCGGAATAGCCGAGGCGATCAGTCTCGTATGTTCTTCTTTTATCATATCGTTTGTGCCGGCAATAACCAGGGTTTTCGCCTTTATTCCCGCAAGCTCTTCCGGTCCCACATCAGGATCGTTTACCATCAAGCCGAGCATTTCCGCATTTAATCTTGCAGAATCACTTTTTCCGGCAAATCTTTTTGCAATCTTATAACCTATTTCAATCGGAACCTGCGTGGATCGTTTTACTCCCTTTGGATTTAGATTTGCCCCATTCAGGATCAGACGGTTTACCCTGTCAGGATGCTGAATCGCAAAGACCATAGCGATATTGCCCCCGTCCGAAAAACCAAGCAAATGCGGCTTCTCAATTTGGTGCTCATCCAAAAAGCACAGCAGATCATCAGCAAATTGGCGGATGGTAAATGGTTTATCGCCCCTCGGCGTTTTTCCGTGACCTCTGGTATCGATTGCATATACATGGTACAGCTTAGAGAACTCATTTATCTGTTCATGAAAATAGCTGCAATCCTCACCATTTCCATGGAGCAAAATGAGAGGTTCCCCCTTACCCTTTTCTATGAAATAGTGTTTAATGTCCATCATATCCAAAACACCTCATTTTTATGTCCTCCACATGTTCCGGTTTATTACACGACCAATACCCCACTGAAGAACTGCTCCTGAAATGCGATCTTTGCATATATCTCATCTTTATCCGGAATCTTTATACCGCTCCTTATATTTCCGTTTTCATCGCAGGGAACTACGATCCATTTCGTTTCTTTATCATCATATCTATGATATACAGCGATGACTTTTCCCGTAAACTCTTCCACAGGTGTATCCTCGCCCAGAAGATATATATCCTGTTCTGCTCCGTCACCACCGATAACGCCTGTAACATAGCCATAGTTTACGGGATAGGTCATATCCTTGTGCCGGGGATGACAGCTCCCCATCGGACGGTCGATCTTTCCTTTTACTATCTGTCCGATAATACTCCCATATCGGTCCGAAGGCACTGGATTTGATTCAAAACCGTACAGATCACCCATATTCATACAACACTCACCGCGTTCGTATGACTCTTTGAATTCGGCAAATGAAATCCATTTTGTCTGTATAACTTCCCGGGTAGTCGCTTTATTAAGATCAGGTTCATCGGTGGTTTCAAAGTAAAATGAATCTCTGATGTAGTTTTCCCGGCGTCCGTCGTATGTCGTAGCCACTTTCGTTGCAAGTATTTTTGCATCCTCAGCCTTCAGTGTGAGCCCGACTTCCTCATGGACTTCCCTGAGTGCTGCATCAAGGCTCGTTTCACCTGCTATGGAATGGCCCGCAACGGTTTCCCATTTTAACGGATCCGTAACCTTATCTGCCGATCGCAGGGATGTAAGGTATTTTCCGGTCTGCGGATTCCTGATCCATACCATGACCCAGAGGTGGAATTCATCATCAGCCAATCCGTCCTGTTCTCCGCGAAGGCAGGTTTTCCCCGTCAGTTTTCTGTCGATGGTATATACGTCCCACGTTTCACTCATATAAGCATTATCTCCTACGCTATACCTGTTCCATGCCTAACAGCCAAACAGTTTTTTTGTCTCTTCCATCCTGTCAGCTACTTTTACACCAAACGGGCATCTGCTCTCACAGCTTTTGCATCCCACACATGCAGACGCTGTTGTACCAAGTGCTTCATAATGAGACTTTACACTCTCCGGAACTTTTTCCTGAGATGCGGCAAGATCATAAAACTTATTTACCATAGCGATATCTATATTAACAGGACAGGGTTTGCAGTGCCCGCAGTATGTACACTGACCCATATATGAATGCATCGGTGCAGATGCAATGACTGACGCATAATCAAGCTCTTTAGCTGTGGCTGTTTCATAAGACACTGCTTCATCTATCTGCTCTTTTGTATCATAACCGCACAGGATAGATGACACACCGGGTCTTGTCAGTGCATAATGGATACACTGCTTTGGTGTAAACACAACCCCAAACGGAGAGCGTTTTTCATCAAACAAAGCTCCTCCGAAAAATCCCTTCATAACCGTGATCCCGACTTCTTTTTCCTCGCATAAACGATATACTTCCGCTCTTTCAGGATCGATACCGGAATAATCCCCATCATATCCGCCAAACATCGACTCAAGATCTTCCGTTGCCGGACGCATATCAAATGCCGGATTGACCGAAAAAAGGAGCATTTCTATAAAGCCTGTTTCAACCGCCTGTTTTGCGATCCTCGGGTTATGGGTAGACAGGCCTATATGCTTTATCACTCCTTCATCGTGAAGCTTATGAACATACTTTATGAAATCGGTATTCATGCAAAGATCCCAATCATCCTGTGCATCGATGTAATGTATCATTCCAAGATCGATATAATCCGTCTTCATACGTACCAATATGTCTTCAAAAGCCGGGATCACATGCTTCATATCCCTTGTACGAACGTATTGCCCGTTCTGATATGTAGACCCTATATGTCCCTGTACGATCCAGTTCTTACGGTTTCCTTCCATGGCCGTCCCGATAATGTCCCTTGATTTAGGATCCGGCATCCAGCAGTCAATGATATTAATGCCTTTTGAAGCAGCATATTTTATCAGTTCAACAGATTCATCAAAATCATGGCGTTCGAGCCACTCTCCCCCAAAACCTATCTCACTGACTTTAAGTCCTGTCTTTCCCAGCGGTTTATATCTCACTTTCTCCTCCTTCGCGTTATAGCTCATTATTAATACCAGGCTACTCTGTCAGTTCTATCTGATTCCCTTCAAAAACAACCACACAGCTTTCATAGTACCCGTCTCTCTATCATCATACGCCTCACCTTTTTTATTTCTTCAAAACCACATAAGTTCTTTCAAACAATCCCGCTCATTAATCCTAATTTCACCCTCTCGATTGACCATCTCAGTCAGCGTGAAGCGGGTTATTTTTCCATTTGATTTTATAGAATAAGACCGAAAAACCCATGCATAGGATTCCTATTATTACAAACCACATTACTATAGTACCTACCGGCTGTTTCCTTGCCTGCAAAAAGAAATACGGTCCATCCAGAATATTCATCGCGTTCAGTATCAGACATATAAATCCATAAGTAAGGGTTGCTGCCGCAGGATACAGGACTATCGTCCAACGGCTTTTATCAGTTTTTTCCAGGAAAAGCAGAGATATTACAGATAACGCCGGTGCTATCAAGTGATTTATCAATGCCACATTTGCAAGGAAGTAGTATCTTATGCCTCCCTCGGGGGCAAGCACAAACGCCGCTATAAGAAATGTTACTGTCAGTCCCACTGCTGAAATAAAATGAAGTTTTGTTACATAATCCGGTATAGCTGTTTTCCTCAGCAGATAATATATGATCAATCCGGAAATCACGAGTTGCAGGACATTACTGTCAATTGTATACCATTCAAACAGCTTACTCCCGAACGCAAAAATATCATGGATTAAGGCTATTATCTCAATTATTACCAAGATCATGTTTATAACTAATACAGGCTTATTTTCATTCATTTTATCTGCCATTAAAAACCTACGAAGCATCAATTGTAAAACCACCATATCCGAAACAAGACTGTCCACGTCATCCTTAAGGATATCCATCATATCAAGCTATATATGCTCATCCGCCTACAGCCACTTTTTCTTTTTAAAGAACAATAAGCACCCTAAGGCTATCAGAAGGCTTACAGTGATTATTACCGGATATCCATATCTCCATTCAAGTTCAGGCATGTATCGGAAATTCATTCCATACCAACCGACTATCAGTGTAAGCGGCATAAAGATCGTAGTTACAACCGTCAATATTGTCATGATCCTGTTTTGCTTGATATCCAGATGCGCCTTGTATTGGTCCCTTAGCTGTATAGTATAATCACGTAACGAGGTTGAAGAATCATGAAGCCTGGCCATACGGTTTAAAAACAGCCTGAAATACCTGAGATTCTCCTGTTTAAAGAAGTTGTTTTCATTTTCGTCAAATTCCTGTCCCAGATCAATGAGCTGTTCATAATGGATCCGTAGGTCACGGATATCGCTCCTGATGTCGTTCAGACGAACAGTAGGGAAGGTTTCCTCCCCGTCCATGATATTTTTTTCCATGGAGTCCAGTTCGCGCTCATATTTTTCCATAAGTCTTAAGTCATCTATTACTATCTGATCCAGAAAATCGTATATGAATCTTTCAAGGCTCGGGAACTTCCACTTCTTTACACGCTGGATATTCCCTATCAATTCCTCGGCCTTCCCGCTGTCATCAATAAACACGATTCCTTTTTCATCAAGTGCAAAGGCAAACTTGCTGTCCTCGCCCGAAAGATCATTCCTGTCCGGAATTGAAAAAGAGCCTGTAAGAGAATCATAATTCACTTCTGCTTTCGTTGTGAATATCTCAGCCAGATCAGAGTCTATATCTATACCCATATCGAAGATTTCCTGATCCTGTTTCCATTCATCAGAGGACAGCACGGCGACATATTGTTTATCCGTGTTCTTTAATTCTTCCTTTTTGATCTCTTTCAATGATTCTTCGATCAGATAAAACATTTAATCATCCTCCATAAACCTGATGTTTCCCCAATCACTTCTTAAGCCCTGTCTTTAACATATCCGTAAGGACTTTCTTTACTTCCTTGTTGGAAAGGACAGCTTCCAGCAGGCTGTCATTAGGCTTTGAATCACTCTTTAATACTTCCATAGCCTCTTTCTTTGTTGTAGTACTTGCTGCCCTGTAAAGCTCTACAAGTTTCTTCTCTGTAGCTGTAAGCTTTACGGATGTCCCGGTAGAAGATGTTTTCTTCGCTGCAGGTTTCTTCGCTGCCGGTTTCTTCGCGGTAGTCTTTTTAGCCGCGGTTGTCTTCTTTGTTGCCGTTGTTTTCTTTGTTGTTGTACTCTTTGCTGTTGCCATTGCTTAATCCTCCCTTTGTAAAGCTGAATTATCTTTATATTACTGCGTGTTTTGTGTATTTGAAAAAGCTCCATACCATGAGCATATAGCAAACAGTTTTCGGCAGCATCAGAATTCCAAGCATGGGCATAAACGATACAACTGTAGCTACGGGTATATAGAACAGGAATGATAAAAGTACATACAGCCATATCAATGTTAGGCTTTCGTCATCGTTTTTCTTCCTGAAATATAACCAGATCACGGTCACTCCGATCAAAAGGAAAGGTATGTTTCTTATGATCCCCCATTCCATCGGACTGTCATTACCCGTCCAGTTATTCTGAGGCATAAGACAGAGCAGGATCCGGATTATGGCAAGCACATACAGCCACATACTGAGCTTTTTGTTTTCTTTCTCTCCATACACGCCCAGCCACACCCTGTATACCAGGATATAGAAGACGGTCATGGTAACGGAAGTAATAAGCTTACCTATCCCAAGTGCTGCGGTAAAATCTGATGATAAGAAATAATTAAGCACACGCGGTATAAGATGGAATGCATCTCCAAAGCCTAATACAAGTGTCGCAAGACCCATATATCTTCCGGGTTTTTCACGGCATGATACCATCTTAAACCCCAGTATGATCGCAAAAAGCAGATATCCGATATCAAATATGCTTTCTCCGTATTTCATAATAATGCTCCTTAGACTTAATACAGTCATTTTACCATACATAAGCCCTGTTAACAGCATTACTTTAGGAAGTTTGATATATGTGGTACAATGCATTCTATGGATGTGATAATAAATAACAATGTTATTTAATTCCGACAATTGTCTCATATACATGATTGTCTCCATCTACTATATGCTGTAAAATATTGATATAACGCATCGTGTAGGAGGGAGGACAGATATGGACAAAACAAAGAAACATTTACCGCTTGCCACACAGATTTTTATTGCGCTCGTACTGGGAATAATCACCGGACTCTGTATGCAGGGGCATGTTGAAATTGCCGAAGGATACATTAAGCCTTGGGGAACGATATTTCTGAATCTTCTGAAGTTCATTGTTGTTCCGATAGTGCTTTTTTCTATAATGTCCGGGATCATCTCGATGAGCGATATAAAGAAGGTCGGATCTATCGGCATCAAGACAGTTGTATATTATCTGTGTACCACGGCCGTGGCAATAGTGATAGGACTGGTAGGAGGTAATCTGTTTAAGGGATTTTTCCCAATACTGGAAACATCAGATCTGTCCTATGAAGCAGCTCCTTCTTCTCCGTTCATGGACACGATCGTCGGGATCTTTCCGTCAAACTTCATAGCGCCCTTATCTGAAGCTACTATGCTGCAGGTTATTGTAATGGCGATCCTGATCGGATTCGCGATCATTCTTGTGGGAGATGAAGCCGCACCGGCGGTAAAAGGCATCAACTCCTTCAATACAATATTCATGAAATGTATGGAACTGATCCTTAAGCTTTCACCGATCGGCGTGTTCTGTCTGATATGTCCGGTGGTCGCCGCAAACGGATCAGCTATATTGGGTTCTCTTGCAATGGTATTGCTCACCGCATATATCTGTTACTTTACCCATATGCTGGTTGTATACTCATTGGCAGTTCGAACCATGGGCGGTATGAGTCCTGTGGATTTCTTAAAAGGACAGCTGCCTGCGATGATCTTTGCATTCTCGAGCTCTTCAAGTGTGGGAACGCTGCCTATCAATATGAAGGGCTGCGAAAAGATGGGTGCAGATAAAGAAGTTACATCTTTCGTTCTCCCGCTGGGTGCAACCATAAACATGGACGGAACCGCTATCTACCAGGGTGTCTGTGCTATATTCATAGCTGCCTGCTACGGCATTCATCTTAACCTGTCTCAAATGATCACAATAGTTCTTACCGCGACACTTGCTTCGATCGGAACAGCAGGTGTACCGGGAGCCGGAATGGTGATGCTTGCTATGGTACTTGCTTCTGTGGGTCTTCCTCTGGACGGAATCGCACTTGTAGCAGGCGTTGACAGGATATTTGATATGGGACGTACGGTAGTCAACATTACCGGTGATGCATCCTGTGCTCTCATTGTTTCGAATCTGGAAAGAAAGAAGGCAGCTAAAAAAGATGCTTCGTGAATGTCTGATCATATGCCCGCTTGTATTTATTGCGGGATATATTGATGCGGTTGCCGGAGGCGGCGGTTTAGTGTCGCTTCCGGCTTATATGTTTACGGGTCTTCCGATACACCAATGTGTTGCAACCAACAAGATGAGCTCATTCATGGGCACTTCCGTTGCAACTGTAAAATACGCAAAAAACAGGTTCATTCCATGGCGAATCGCTTTCATTTGTATTCCCTGCGCTATTATCGGGTCGGCAATCGGTGCAAATATCGCTTTAATGATATCTGACAGGATCCTTAAACTGGTAATGCTGATCATTGTACCTATTACAGGATTGTATGTCATTACACGAAAGGGCGAGTTTTCTTCCAAAAAGGAGCTCTCTTTTGTTATTACAGCAGCCGCAAGTGCACTGATCTCTTTGGTAATAGGCGTTTATGACGGATTCTACGGGCCCGGAACGGGAACATTTCTTATCCTTTTGCTTACCGGGCTTACCGGAATGGATATTAAAAAAGCAAACGGACTGACAAAGGCCATAAACTGGTCAACCAACGTATCCGCACTCACTGTGTTTTTTCTCAATGCTCAGGTTCTTATCCCCCTGGGATTGGTTGCCGGACTTTTTAATATCGCAGGCAATTATCTCGGAGCTGTGGGCTTTCAGAAAAAGGGGGAGGGTATAGCCAGGTTGGTTATGATCCTTGTGCTACTTATATTTTTCGTTAAATTGATAACAGAACTCCTTCTATAATTGCAAAATCAACTATGTTTTATCAGATCCAACCGGTTTGCAGATCGGTAACCCTCTGATGCAAACACCTATCTTATACTTTTTTGTATCATCATCCTTATTCCAAAAAACGATCGTATAACTGAACTCCGGTCCATCATTCATCAGTAACTCATGCAGATAACCCAATCCTTTTTTTCCCCGGTTCCAAAACGATCTCACCGTCATTTTCCATCTCAAGCAATCTCTCGTAAATGGAACTATAAAGGGCATAATATCTATCACGGCTGGCGTAATTAGCATTTATGTTTATCCTGTTTAGCTTTTCTATATCTTTTTCAAGTGTTTCGAAATCCGTTATCATAACCAACTCATTCAGAATTCCTTTTTTGCCTTTTCCAGTGTATCGATCACACGGTCGCACCAGGCATCAAACTCCGGATCTTCCTTCTGGCACTCCTCCGGATGTGACAGCACGTAATCGAGCGCATATCTCACGCCCATATCGAACCTTACATTTGTTCTCATATCCGGGACTGCCCGTTTTAACTTTGTATTGTCAAATACTACGGACACGGACTTGTCCCCAAGGAGTGAACCGGTAAAATCATAACCGTATTTATCTCCCACCGCTCTCAGGAAATCCGTGGATACATGATAAGCATTCAGCTTCACGCCAAGCGCATCAGCGATCGTCGCATATATCTGATCCCATGTGAGTGTCTCATCAGATGTGATCTGGAAGGCTTCGCCTATTGCATGCCTGTTGCCCATAAGGCCTGTAAAACCTATCGCGAAATCGGCATTCCATGTGAGTGTCCACAGGCTTGAACCATCGCCCTGGATAATGACGGGCTTGCCCTCCTGCATACGCTTTATCACCTGCCAGAATCCATTCTTACCATGCACTCCGAGAGGTATGTTCCTCTCGTCATATGTGTGACTCGGACGTACTATAGTAACAGGAAAAGCGTTTTCCTTATACTGCCGCATAAGGTACTCTTCACATTCTATCTTATCCCTTGAATACTGCCAGTACGGGTTGGCAAGGGCAGTACCTTCCGTAATGACATACCCTGCTGCCGGTTTATGATATGCCGATGCGGAGCTTATGTATATATACTGCTTTGTCTTTCCCGCAAAAAGCTTCACATCACGTTCAACCTGCGATACATGGAATCCGATGAATTCACACACGCAGTCAAATGTCATATCACCGATCTTATCAAGAATAGCTTTTTCATCGTTAACATCCGCAACTATAAGGTTCACTCCTTCGGGAAGTACCTTCGTGCGGTTTCCGCGGTTTAATACCCATACATCCCAATCAAGTTCATTAACGAGCCTCTTAACTATTGCTGTACTTATGGTACCCGTTCCGCCGATAAAAAGTGCTTTTTTCTTCATACTTCATGTCCTCCTTTATTACAACGCTGCCCAGAAAACGGAACACTCCTCAACGATATCACCGTTTTCATCATATACATCAAGTTTTGGATCCATGGCATTTTCAGGTGTGTATAAGTTAATCTTCCAGCCGCTTTTAAGCTCGGATATCTGAGCATCATAATACATCTCGTCATCATCTATCATACGGAACAGGTATTTATCGTCGTCAGCCTTCGGAATCCCGGCATTATACTCCTTACCCAATTCCTCACTTCTTATCATTGCCGTCCCCCATATTGATGTATGGCGGTTGTTTTCGGTATCGGCAAGTATCCACACGGATGCGGGCTCCACATTATCGTTAAAGGAAACATCTATCGTGTCGGTACCAAACAGGGCCGCCCAGCAGTATTCTCCCTTATCACCTTCATAAATGGATACAGCCATTTTTGTAAAATAGTCGCACATGAAATTCTTCTTGTCTGTCGGATTTTTCATCCACGACTCCAGGGCCTTTTCGGCAGTTTTCTTACCCTTGTATATGTTTTCTCCAAGCACGGCATCGTGAGCCACCGTGTACCAGTTCCGGCCGTTCGGGCGTATATGTTCGTTACTGAAGCTGTATGATATCTCCTGAGCCCTTATCTGCGCGCATAACTCAAGCTTCTGATCCCACTTAAGAGGCGCAAGGTTATTTGAGGTACGTTCATTGTTAATGATGTTAAGTGCTTCCATTGCCTCCTTTCTGAGTTCTTCCGTATTTACGGTTCCCGGAGGATCTACGGCTATAGATCCGTCGGCTTCATCCGGATATTCAAGGTCAAGATCTATCGCAGTCCTGTATGCCTGCACATCGGAAAAGGTTTCCTTTCCTCCCGCTCCGGCGCAGCCTGAAAGACAAACAAATGCAAATATTAACAATACCGGCAGAATGATCATTCCCATCTTAATTCCTCTTCTCATTTAAGCCCCCTGTTCTTTCCTTTACCGGAAGCCATATCTCACATTTATAGTCGATCGACGAAAGGTCCTTCAGCATGTATTTCGAAACATAATAATCGCCGTTCAACTCATAATCCATATTTCCCGGAAGCCATTCGAACCATATGTATTTCTTAATGTTATAGGCTGCGGCGGGAAGCGGACCCTCGCAGTAAAACTTGGCCCATTTGGCTTTCGGTATAGACCACACTTCATACCCCTCGGGGACCTTACCGCCTTTATATACTCCCGCGATCATAAAGCGGCACCATCCCGGTTTTGCCCCAAGGGTTGTATATCCGTCGAAACTGCCTACCCTGTTATCATACAGAAACCGTTCATATTCGGAAAGGCCCGGTGCGGGTGATTCTGCCCGAAGCATTTTAAAATACTTCTTTTCAAAATCCTCCCAGTACTGAGGTATCTTTTCCAAATGTTCCTCAAAGGTCATATCCCTGACTTTACCGACAAGCTCAAAGCCGTCCTGTTCCTCAACATGCACGTCCACGTTGTTTCCGCCCTCAACGACCATCGAAATGCGCATGGGAAGGAAGGTCCTTACATCCTTTTCATCCCTGCGGATCTGGGTAGGCGTTGCATCATGAAAGCGGCTGAAGGCCTTGGTAAAACTTTCCGGCGTTTCATAGCCGTATTTTAATGCGATATCAATTACCTTAAGGTCGGTACCCACAAGGTCAAGGGCCGCCAGATAAAGCCTGCGGTTCCTTATGTACTCACCGAGCGTAAGCCCGGTCACAACCTGGAAACCGCGCTGCAAATACATTTCCGACATGTTAACATGCCCGGCTACTTCAGCCGGGCTGCTAACGGTTATTATGTTTTCTTCAATGTACCTGATACTTTCCCGTATCGCTGTCATCCATTCCATGTAAAGCTGTTTCCTTTTCCGCGGGCTTTACATGTATCTTTCCTAGTAGCAGTTCGTCCCTCCGTATACCCACTTTAAGGGAACCGACCTGTACTTCATGTAAAGCCTGCCGTCTTCATCCATTGTAAATACGATCTTATACTCATCATCTTCCATGATGTCCGTAACGGTCGCCGTTAACTGATTGCCGCTTACTTCATAGCTGCCTGCTGCTCCGGCCGCTCCTACGTGCCAGTACAGCTTTCCGTCGGGGCGGATCACCATCTCATCAGAGAATGCATAAACATCAGGGAATATCTCATTCAGAGCGTCATAATCGGTATTGTCCGAAAGATACCATGTTCCGGCAAATTCAAATGCCTCCTCTTCTTCAGTATCTGTCTTGACATCGGCTGATATGCTGTTTTTCCCTGTGGTTATGATGGAAAGTATCATAATAATGGCAACTGCAAAACCGCCCAGTAAAATCTTCTTCTTCATTTTTCATTCCTCCTTTTCATCGTGCATTGCGGTCAAGTACCGCCTTCAAGAGGAATTATACGAATTTATTATTTTACTTTCCTGTCAAAAACAATAAACATTTGTCAGTCCAAGGTACTGTAAAAAGAATCGATATTTTCTTCGGGCAGTGTAACGGGATCCCAGCCAAAGTCTTTATATGCCGTTATATCAAGGCCGTTGGCCTCCACATAGTTCGCGATTATCTGGGCCCTTATCTTCTCCCTTGCTTCCGTATCCGAGGTTGCCTTATTAAGGGCATCGTAATACTTGCCGAAGATCTTCTTTGCGCTCTCAATATAACCGCTTCCGTCTTCAACCACTTCCATGCCTGTTACTTCATATCCCTCATCGGTTGACTTTACATGAATGCAGCCCGGATATGAACCGCCGGATGTATTCTCAAGTATCCCGCCCTTTAAGTCGTAATTGAATATCCAGAAATCCCCGTATACACGGATATCTGACTTGTCCGATTCGTCCTCCTCAACGATAACGGGACAGGGTATGCAGACCTGTGACGGCTCATAACCTTTGCCAAGCTCATCAATAAGATAATCATACAACACGCTGTAGAAAAGCTCAGGCCCGGGATATTCATATTTGGGAAGTGCACCGCCTTCCAAAGATGCTGCACCAACCTGCTGGAAGTTTATTATCTCGGCATCCGCCTGAGCAGCGAACAGCTCATCAAAGCGGCTTTCCGCAGTCTCAAGGTCATAATCCTCAAACTGACTGTTGCAGGTCCTGTAATAGTACAGGGCATTTCCTTCATCATCATAATTGACGTATGACTCTTCCGTTTCAACAAGGAATCCTCCGTCGACAAGATATGTGGACATGAAGTGATTTCCGCCTACATACAGGTTTCCGTCCTTAACGGCGAGCGGGTATGCGGTTCCGCCGGCCTCCACCGTTGCAAGATAAGTGGGAACTCCGTCCTTATAGCAGAATATCTCCGCATCTATGGCGCCGAAGATCCCGGGCTCCCATTCATATGCACCGCTTGCGATAAGGAGCACATCCTCGTCACCTAACTTGGCATTAGCATAGGCCTTGCCGTCTTCAAGCCTGTCAACAATCTGCGTAAATGTATCGCATCCGGTTATATCGGTTACAGCTTTTTGCTCGGGCGCGATATATACATCGGATACATTAAATGATGCAGGATTATATGATCCCTGATCTTTCGTTTCATCTTCTTTTACGTCCGCTTCCGCCGCGGGAGCCTCCTGCGCCGCCGGCTGAACTGCTTCATCCTTTTTAGCGGTACCCGCGCATCCTGTAAGGGCAGCCGTAAGAGCCAGACATGCTATTGTGGTTACTATTATCTTCTTTTTCATTTTCCCCTCCTGAATCGGTTATATATGTGTATTATACACCAGTTTACATTTCCTTAACAGTGCCAGGCACCGTTACAAAAATGTTACATGGAGCGCTGCGAAGACAGGAGACATACTCAAGAATCCTTGCTACACATTATCTGCGTAATCTACGTACACCTCGATTACGCATTTATAAGGATTGTTGCAAATCCAAGAAACAATTCGCAATCCGCTTCGCTACTTGCTCACCGTTTCTTGTCTTCTAATAAATTGCATAACAAAAAAGGCTCCTTGGAAGTAAACTTCCATGAGCCTTTTGTTATTATGCAATTTGCAACAATCCTTATCTCTTCGAGAACTGCGGTGCACGCCTTGCACCCTTCAAACCGTACTTCTTCCTCTCCTTCATACGAGGGTCGCGGGTTAAGAAGCCGGCTTCCTTAAGGGTCGGACGGTAGTCCGCATCTGCCTTAACGAGTGCCCTTGCGATACCGTGCCTTATTGCACCTGCCTGGCCGGTATAACCGCCGCCATGTACGTTAACAAGGATATCAAACTTATCAACGTTATCTGTTGCAACGAGCGGCTGACGAACGATGGTCTTAAGTGTCTCAAGTCCAAGGTACTCATCGATAGGCCTCTTGTTGATGGTGATGTTGCCCTTGCCGCGCATTATATAAACTCTTGCTATAGCTTTTTTCCTTCTGCCTGTTCCGTAGAACCTTTCTGCTGCTTTAGCCACTGTAATTTCCTCCTTTCAAACCTCTCCTAAAACTTGATCTCTTCAGGCTTCTGAGCAGCATGCGGATGCTCAGCTCCTGCGTAAACAAATAACTTCTTGTACATCTTGTTTCCGAGAGGTCCCTTAGGAAGCATTCCCCTTACAGCCTTCTCAACAACATCTGTGGGAGCCTTTGCAAGCTTCTCTCTTAAGGTCTGCTCCTTCATACCGCCAACATACTCAGAATGACGGTAGTAGATCTTCTGATCGAGCTTCTTACCGGTTACAACAACCTTGTCGGCGTTTGTAACGATAACATAATCACCCGTATCTGCATGAGGTGTGAATATAGGCTTATTCTTACCTCTTAATATCTTGGCTATCTCAGATGCGAGACGTCCCAATGTATAACCTGTAGCGTCAACGACATACCATTTTCTTTCAACGGCTGCCTCGCTTGGCATAAATGTATTCATTTTTCTTCCTCCTGATTAGGTCGCCTGCGTTGGGAAATGACGCCTGCGATCAACAATATATCAACTGCGGACAAACGCCGTTATACCGGGGCTATGGCATAAACAGGCCGTAGTCGCGCCTAGATATTATATTACACGATACCGAGCGTGTCAACATATATATTTGATTCATCCCCATTTCACTATTTCCTAAGAAGTATATCTATGATGCTTCGCTTGGCTGATACTATCCTATACTTGATGACCCTGGTACCGCCGTAGCTTCCAAGGCCGCGCAGAGTCACGCTCGCAGTTCCCTTCTTTATATCGTTTGAATGAACTACCCACAACCGACATACGTCGGAAGGGGTTTTCTCGCTAAATAATTATAAGAAAGAAACTGCTCTTTTTCTGTTTCTTATTATACTGTTTGTGATAAAATGAAGCCAGAAGTATCTGCCCTTCCATATCAGGGTTCTTTACCGGATTTTTACCGGTTTTCAGGCGCGAAATGCAAAAATATAAGAAAACGGGAAATAAATAATGAAAAATGAAAACAGGAAAAAATTAAAGGAACATATTGAAAAGCTTAAAGCCGACAGGAAGGAAAGGCTTAAAACCTACCGGAAATGGATGATGCACAGCATCTTCGGAAATTTCGGTTTAAGGAGGCTTGATTCCGATGTACGCAGGCGGCGCATCGTAAGGGATATCCTCATCATCCTGATGGCGATATGCAGCACGGGCATTTACTGGCTGTGCTTTCTTAACGCCAATGTTCCCGAAGCGGTATCGGTCTTCCTCTTCATTTTCTACCTTGTACCCATAGCCTTTACGTCCATAGTTTACGGCTGGTACGGAGGAATCCTCTGCTTTACGCCCTTCTTTGCGGCGGCCGTGATCCTCTCACCCGGCAATGCCTATTTTCTCTTCTTCCACCTGGTAGCCATATATGTTTACAGCTATATCAAGGCCAAGGGGCTGTGTTCGGGCCTTATACGCACCATTATCACGGGTCTTGTTTCGGGACTTTTTATTTCCGCAGTCTATTACCTTATATTTGTCCTTATCGCGGGAGAGTCATTCTCTGCGGTTGATATAACTTCGGTACTCATACATTTGTCCAATATAGTTCCACAGTCCGTTCTTATCTGCCTCTTTATCCATTGGTTCAGTTCCGATAAAAGAGAGGGATTCAGAAACCGTATAGGTTATGCGGAAACATCTCCAATGTCCATAATGCGGGAGGAAGGAATCTCATTAAAGAAAGGATACCGCGGCTTATCCGGCAAGATATTTGCCATCCTCCTTATCGAGGCAGTGTTTATGGGCGTTGCCGCAGCCTTTTTCGCAAACAGCCTGATTCCCAAGATGATGGAAAGATACCGCCAGGAGCACGCCGCAGCCGTCACTGAATATACGGAAGAGGGCACTCCGACCGAAAAACCGTCCTCCAAACCTTCGAGAAAACCCGATTCCGTCTATGGCGGCCTGTCACAGATGGTCGGCTTCAATGATGCATTCGATGCCGCAAGGGAGCATGCGATTCATGACCGGTTCGCCTTTGACGATCAGGGGATCGCCTTCGACTTAAAGCTCATCATGCTCCTTTTGTGCGTCATTCACCCAATTGTCCTTGTGGCCAATTATGTCGGACAGATGCTGATAGTCAAGCCCATAGTCAGCATCACCGGGATCATGGATAAGTTCGATGACGAGGAAGAACAGCGCCTTTTAGTCGAGAAGGAGCTGTCCGAGCTTACCATAAACAGTGAAGATGAGATAGAGTCACTCTACAAGGTCATCTACAGGATGTCGAGTGAACTCAACAGCTACATCGATGATATGAGGCGTGAACAGCAGCTTAAGGAGGATCTGCGTGTGGCCAAGGCCTCATCCGAGGCCAAATCAACCTTCTTATCCAATGTATCGCATGAGATACGGACTCCCATCAATGCCGTCCTCGGCATGGATGAGATGATCCTTCGCGAAAGCAGCGATAAGGAGATCCTTAAATACGCCGCCGATATCAAAAATTCAGGGAAAACCCTCTTAAGCCTGATAAACGACCTGCTTGACTTTTCCAAGATCGAGGCCGGCAAGATGGAGATAATACCTTTTGAATACGAACTAAGCTCGACGATCAACGACCTTATAAACATGGTACGTGCCAAAGCCGGGGACAAGGGACTTAAGCTTAACATAGATGTCGATCCCACCATGCCCCATGTGCTTTTCGGAGATGAGATCCGAATCAAACAGTGCGCGCTCAACATCCTCAACAACGCCGTGAAATATACACAGAAGGGGTCAGTCACCATGACCGTATCTTACAAGAAGCCTGAAAGCCGGAACAATAAGGAGGAAATCCTGTCGGGGAGCAGCGGCCGGGACAAGTCAGATCAGGCAGACAGTAATGAAATAGCTCTCTGCATCAGAGTGAAAGATACCGGTATCGGCATCAAGGAAGAAAACCTCAAAAAGCTCTACTCTCCCTTCGAGCGCATCGAGGAGGAACGTAACAGGAATATCGAGGGAACCGGCCTTGGCATGAGCATAGTCAAGCACCTCCTCGAAATGATGGGCTCGCAATTACAAGTCACCAGCGTCTACGGCAAAGGATCCGATTTTTCCTTCGAAGTAAACCAGAAGGTCATAAACTGGGATCCCATAGGTGACTTTAACGAAACCTATATAAGATCACTTGAGAGCATCGAGCGTTACAAGGTAAGCTTTATCGCACCCGATGCCCATATTCTGGTCGTGGATGATACACCTATAAATCTCTCGGTCATAAGGTCACTTCTTAAAGAAACAAAAGTCAATATCGATACCGCGACAAGCGGGGCCGAGTGCCTTGATAAGATAAAGGCTTCAAGCTACGACATCATCTTTATGGACCAGCGGATGCCGGAAATGGACGGTACCGAGACCCTTCATGCGATGAAGGCCCTCTCGCGCGATGAAAATCGCAGTTACGATGCGCCGGTCATCATCCTGACCGCCAACGTGGTCGCGGGAGCCAGGGAGCAGTTCATAAACGAAGGCTTCAACGATTACCTGAGCAAGCCCGTTGATGCCTTAAAGCTTGAGCATATGATCGCTTCCTACCTGCCCGCCGGCAAAGTCACGGAACCGCCGGATGAGCCGGGAGAACATACGGGTGATGGAGCAGATACCGGAAGCAGCAGTGACTCTGCCGCTTTCATTGATGATCTTGCCACAATTAAGGAAATAGATATCGATGCGGCATTGAAGAATTGCTTAACTGCGGATATACTTAAGAATACAGTCCATGATTTTTATGTCTATTTCGAAACCGGCTCCGGAAAGATCAAAGATACCTGGAGGGCCGGAAATATAAAGGACTACACCGTAGCAGTGCACGCTCTTAAAAGCTCGGCAAGGCTTATCGGAGCAACGGATCTGAGTAAGATGGCTGCAGAACTTGAGGACTGCGGGGACCGG
>JAILJC010000117.1 GCA_024694965.1 Lachnospiraceae bacterium | reverse complement strand
GCCATCCACTATTTCGGAAGGCTCCCTGGGCGTCGGCAGGCCGCCCATGACCTCCGGGCAGACTTTTATAACTTCGTGCCCTTTAACGAATTCAGCCACCTTTTCACTATAATTGTTTCCGCCGTTGTATTTACAGTTATCGCCGAGCAAACATGCGCTTACAGCTATTCTCATTATTTTTCCCTGTTCTTCTTCCGGATACGGTTCCTGTTATATGTATCATAGGATTTTCCATCTTCAATTTCAACTGGGAAGTATTCTCTTGAAATTACGACGGTCAACCGATATGATGAGTTATTAGGAAGAAACATCATTATACTGATGAGGAAAGAATGAGGTGAGGAATGATGTCTTATAGAAAAATCACTGCTTTGATCATGGCTCTCTCGGTTTTGGCGATGACCGGCTGTTCGAGCAATGCTGCCGGTAATCTTTCCGAAACCGGCAATATTTCAACTGAAAAACAGGAAACAGCCCAGGCGGATAATGACGTATCCGTACCGGACAGCACCGCAGGCACTCTTGAAGTACCTAAGGTCAATGATGGGGTCAACTATTTTGAAGCGGACTACATATCTATACATTTTAACTGGAATGCAATAGACGGAGCCGAAGGTTATGAAGTAAGTGAGGAGACTGCGCCTGAAGACGGGTCCGACGACAATTACGGTGAGCCTGTAATTTCCGAGGTCACCGATCATTATTATCTTACGGGCGGACAGGATGATTTTGTTCACAGAATAAAGGTAAGGGCATTTAAAACCGAAGGCGGCAGCCGGGTATTCAGTGATTGGAGCGACTACGCCATAGGCAAAGAAAGTAATCCGATCGTCGGAGTATCTTCGGCATTTGAAGATTCATATGATAAGAATGCATATCTTCCGGTTCTTGATGAATATGCAAAGGTTTTCAAAGGAGACGAATCTGTATACGGAATGAGGGCACCGGATGCGCTGTATTATAAGGTGAACAGTTTTGATTCTTTCAATATAAATGATTTCTCTTATGCCTTCTGTGATTACGGCCCGGATGATAACGATGATGTGGTGTTGCTGATCCTTAAGGAAAAGGACGGTAAGGATTGTCTCTATTCCCTGGTGTATTATGGCTTATATTCGCTGTCTCTTGATTTTGTCACTGACAGTGTTACGGATGATTATTCCTCAACAGATATAGGACAGCTTAAGGAAGGGGAGGACTTATTCCTTTATGATAAAGGGATAATCGCAAGATCGCGGGATGAAAAGGACTGCAGCATCCGAAACTATATCCGGATCGTTTATGAGCCTGACATGGTTCCATATTATTGGAAGCTCATCACGACCGTTGCAAGCGTTACGGACAGCAGCGGTAATATAAAATACTATAAGAGTGACGTTTATCAGAGCCTTGACTATGATCCCAATGAAAAAACAGATCTGTATGAGGAAATCTCTGAAGACGAGTTCAATAAGATACAGAAGGAATATGAAGTTCCCGCCAATATCGTCAAATATCCGCTTGCGGACTATACGGGCGCGCGTTTTTCAAATGAAGAAGGCGATGAAGAAGCGATCGAAGCTTATGCATCTTTTATAAAAGAAAGAGCTGCCGATCCGCAGTATCCGTTTCTTGGTTTTACCCTGATACATCTGGATGAAGATGATACTCCCGAGCTGGCAATAGCTTACGGCGGCAGCCACGCGGATGGTGTGGGCTTTTACGGGTTTGACTCTTCAGGGGTTAATGAGATCTGTGTTACAGGCAGCCTTGGACTGGCATATTATGAGAAAGGAAGCGGTATAATCTACGGATGGTATACCGGACAGGGAGCTACCTGCTATAACATCGCCATCGTCAAGGATGGAAAGCTCAAAGAGAAGATAGCACCTGAGATCACCATCCAATATGATGAAAACTTTGAAGAAACAGGATATAAATACTACACTGAAGAGGAAGGAGACATCTCCAAAGAGAAATTCGAGGAGATCCTTGCGCCGTATTCTCCGGAGAAGAGGCAGTACAGGGAACTCGAATACAGCAAGCTGCATGATGTGCACAATACATCGGATATAGCTAAGGCGCTTAAGGATTCCCTTGCAGAGGAAGATAACCTTCCAAAGCCGGATATGGATTATTATCATACCAATATTATCGTGGGGAAGTGAAAAGGACATTCTTCTCCACTGTCGTTATGAAAAAAAATGGTCGGCATCTTCTGCCGACCATTTCTTTTTGCGCCGGTATGCAGTTTTTAGCTTCATGTCACGGGTTCCGGTGTTGAAACCGTTCATGACACGCTGTTTCTTGGCTTTAAGCTTCTTTAGATTCTTTTCAACCATAGCTTTTGCCCTCCTTCAGATAATAATATCGTCATTTATATCAAAAAAGTCAATCATTATATCCTTAAATACCATCAAAAGATGGTTTTACCTGTAAGCATCCAATGCTTTTCCATAGAATGCCTTCATTGAATTCCGGCATTCTTCCGGAGCTACTATGACAGCATCACGGCCGAAGCGCTTAAAATATTCTTCAAGCTGGTGCTTAGGCCAGTTGAAATAATACACATTCCCGTCTTTTCTTAACACATCGGGACGGTTCTTTACGATCACCTTGAACTTTTCAATACCGCCATCAGTCAAATGTACTTCAGCTTCGACATTTTTTGAAGCTGACTGAGGATTTCTGATCGCTATATCCTGGAGCTTTTCTTTAACATCCTCATCAATCTCGAAGTTCTCAGAAGTAGTAAACAGGGTCCTGATCCTCGACACCCTGAACGTCCTAAGAAGATCATGTCCGGTATCCGTACATAAAAGATAGTTGCACTGTTCTTCTTTTGAGGCGGCGATTATATAAGGTTTTATAGTAAACACCAATTGAGGAACAGTAGTTGATGAAAAAGTTATAATGCGGTTATTGCGTATTGCATTGTTCAGTTCATCAAACGTTTCTTTGAATATTATGATTTCACGATCATTCCTGGCTATTGATAAATATGAAGCAAACAGATCATTAATGTACTGGGACATGGAGGTATCCGTAAGCAGGTTGTTTTCTATGGAACGCATGACATCCAGTGAACGGCCGCTTACCGTAAGGGTGATCGCGGTGCTCCTGTCTGAACGGTACTTATCACTTTTCATATAGGTATTTATGATCTTGTCGGCGATAGTGTCGGCATCCTCCCGGGATATAGAAGGAAACTCGCTAAGATCTGTGAGAATGGTCTCAAGGAGCTTAGCCTTGCGTTTTCTGTACTCATCAAAGTAGTTGACGAGCAGCTCCTTTAAGAATGCATTCAGGTTGATCGAACCGTCTTTCTTAGTAAACTCAAACAGCTCCGCATCGTTCATAAGACGGGATTTCATATCTTCAGGTATATAAATCTTATATTTCTCAGTCATCATATTCTCCTATATGGGGTCGCAATTTATATAAAACATAACAGAAATAACACGTATATTCAAGTAAATTGGGGATACTAAGATGAAGAATACTGCTTCTTTTAATATCCAAATCAATCATTTATATTTAAGATAAGCAAAAGACACATACAGCAACCATTCGTGGATCGCTTAATTGGCAGAGCATCGGACATAGACTCCGACAGACGCGGGTTCGAATCCCGTTCCAAAAATGTGTCTTGTAAACTTTATTGAAAGATACTGACAGCAGTGAAAATACTGGGACTCGTTGACCGGTCATATGTGGCATGATCAAGGCAATGCGGGGGAAGAGCCCGTGCGGGTGGAAAATGTATCTTGTAGGCTCAACGGAGCCACATTCCGTGAGCCAAATAAATAAAGGAAAGAGGAAATAAAAATGTTAGATTTTTTGAAGAAAGAAGCAAACAGAACACTTACGGAGAACGGAGCGCAGACATATGCTTCCACCATGTCTGACTGCCTGGATCTCTTTGCAACGATAGGCGCATTAAGGAATGCGAGCGAGGAAGATATAATAGGAAGGTTCATAAAGGCCTATGCCGAGGATAGGGATATCGCAACCAAGATCCTTTTCTATGCCAGGGATATAAGGGGCGGACTCGGTGAGAGGCGAGCGTTTAAGACGATCCTTGGATACCTTGCAATAAATGAGCCCGAGACCGTAAATAAGAATATCGCCTACATTGCTGAGTACGGAAGATATGATGATCTTCTTGTCCTTATGGATACTCCCTGTGAGGATATGCTCATAGAGTATATAAAGACTCAGCTTGAAAAGGACATGGCAGCGTTAAGAGAAGGCGGAGAAGTATCCCTCCTTGCCAAGTGGCTCCCTTCCGTGAACACAAGCAATAAGGAAGCAGTCATGACGGCTAAGAAGATAGCAAGGAAGATGGGCTATAATGATGCCGCATACAGAAGGACGCTGTCCGCACTCCGTTCTTATATAAAGATCATAGAGAACAATTTAAGGATAAAGGACTATACATTTGATTACGAGAAGCAGACTTCCAAGTCATTATATAAGTACAGGCAGGCATTTTTCAGAAATGATGAGGAAAGGTATTCTGCTTTTCTTAAGAAGGCAGCTGAGGATCCTTCCGTAATGCATACCGGCACGCTCACACCCTATGATGTGGTGGCGCCTGTCATAGACAGGATAAGGAATCGTACCGCCTTTACGGAGGCAGAGAGACGTTCCATGGATGTTACCTGGAGGGCTCTTGAGAACTATGCCGGAAGCGAGAATGAACTTGCGGTTGTTGACGGATCCGGTTCCATGTACGGCGGCTATAAGCCTTTGCCTGCAGCGGTCGCAGAATCACTCGGCATCTATTTTGCGGAGCATAATACCGGTGCCTTCAAGGGACATTTCATCACCTTTTCCACTAATCCGAGGCTCATTGAAGTCAAGGGAAGGGATATTGTTGATAAGATGCATTACTGCATGAGTTATAATGAGTGCAGTAACACCGATATAGCGGCAACCTTTAACCTTATCTTAAGGACTGCCGTTAAAAACGGCCTTAAGCAGAAGGATATCCCTTCGAGGCTTTATATAATCTCGGATATGGAGTTTGACAGGTGTGCAGGCAATTCTTCACTTACCAATTTCGAGTATGCAAAGAAAGAATTTGAGAAGTATGGATATAAGCTGCCCCAGATAGTTTTCTGGAATGTATGCAGCCGCAACAGGCAGCAGCCCGTTACCATGAACGAGGCAGGCGTGATCCTGGTTTCCGGATGTACGCCCCGGATATTCTCGATGATAGAAAATAACGATCTTGATCCTTATACATACATGATGAAGGTGATAAATTCCGAAAGGTATGAAAGGATCGTAGCTTAAGGAGAAATTATGTTTGAAATAAAAGGAAAAATAAATACAGCCATATGCTATGCAAGCGTTGTGGAGGAAACTGCGATCGAGCAGATCAGGCGGATGTGTGATCATGACTTTACTGACGGCAGCAGGATCAGGATAATGCCTGACGTCCATGCCGGTAAGGGCTGCACGATAGGAACTACCATGACTGTTACAGACAAGGCGGTTCCAAATGTGGTCGGCGTGGATATCGGGTGCGGTATGTATACCACTAACCTCGGAAAGAGCGATATCGATTTTGAAAAGCTTGATGAGGCAGCTCATTTCATAAAGTCAGGCATGAATGTGTGGGAATCTGAAATGGAAGCCTTTGATCTTACACAGCTTAAGTGCTATGACAGCCTTGAAAAGCTTAACTGGCTTAAGTGCAGCCTTGGTACGCTGGGCGGGGGCAATCACTTCATAGAGGTGGATGCCTCGTCCGACGGAACCAAGTACCTTGTGATACACAGCGGCAGCAGGAATCTTGGCAAGCAGGTGGCGGAGATTTACCAGGATATGGCGGTTGACCAGCATAAAGGTATCGATAATTACAAAAAGGAAAAAGAGAAACTTATAAATGTCCTTAAGGAAAAAGGAGAATTTCAGAAGATCCAGCCTGCGATAGATGAGCTGAAACACAGGAAGGAGCATACAGAGCCCGATATGCCTGCAGACCTTTGTTATCTCAGCGGGGATGCATTTAAGGATTACCTTCATGATGTTGAGGTATGCCAGAGATTTGCAAGGAGAAACAGGGAGCTGATGACTGAGATAATCCTTGACAGGATGGGTATCAAAGGAACAGATCCCTTCCATACGATACACAATTACATTGATACCGGGGAGATGATCTTAAGGAAAGGCGCCATAGCAGCCCATGAAGGTGAAAAGGTCCTTATCCCCATCAATATGAGGGATGGGAGCATACTTGCGATCGGCAAGGGCAATCCCGAGTGGAACTATTCCGCACCTCACGGGGCAGGAAGAGTCATGTCCAGGAAGGCTGCCATTAGGAACCTTTCCCTGGAAGAGTACAGGGAGAGTATGAAGGATGTCTATACGACATCTGTTAATGAAGGCACCCTGGATGAAGCGCCCATGGCGTACAAGTCTCTTGAGGACATAATAGATGTGGTTGCAGAATCAGTCGATATAGTTGAAGTGATGAAGCCGATCTACAATTTCAAGGCAGCTGAAGATAGGAAATAAGTTGAAAAAATAGAAACATCTCATAATTGGGGAAAATTTTGTTTATTTGAATATTTTCCCCAATTATATTGTAACAACTTGCTTATAATTGGGGATTATTGTATAATTTGATTGAAAATAATTGCTTTAAGGAGACCATATGAAGATCATAAGCAGAAAAGAAGAAAAGAAAGAGCTTGAATATTGCGAAAGGTCAAAAAAATCTGAACTTATTTGTGTCTATGGAAGACGAAGAGCCGGAAAGACGTTCTTGATAGAGCAAACTTTCAGGGAGTTTGCTTTCAGAGCAGTAGGATTGGAGAAAGGTACAACAAAGCAACAGCTTAAATCATTCGGACAAAGATTGATTGAGCATGGCGATGATATAAAGAGCACTCCCAAAGACTGGTTTGAGGCATTTTCAAGGTTGGATAAAATACTATCAAAGGATTCTATAAGACGTTCTCCGCATGGGAAAAAGATAGTATTTTTCGATGAGTTTCCGTGGTTTGCAACAAAAAGATCAGATTTCCTTGTTGCATTTGAAGATTTTTGGAATCGCAAAGGAACAATAGATGGAGACATTGTTCTTATAATATGTGGGTCGGCAACTTCGTGGATCATAAAGAATGTAATTAAAAATACAGGGAATATGTTTCAGCGAGTTACAAAAAAGATCAGTATAGAACCATTTACTCTTGCGGAAACCGAACTGTTTTTTAAGGACAGGGAATTTGATTGGTCGAGAGAACAGATAGCCGAATGTCAGATGATATTTGGTGGTCTTCCCTTCTTCTTTGATTTAATGAACACGTCGCAAAGTCTTGTCCAGAATATAAACCGGATGCTGTTTAATAAAGATGCACTTAACAGGGATGAAACGAAAAGGCTGTTGGAAGCTACGCTTAGTGAATCACCTGTATATGGGCAAATTTTATCAAAACTGTCGCAAGCAAAGTATGGAATTAAAAAAGCTAAATTGCAGGATGAAATAGGAGTTTCTAATGGAACCTTTTCAAGGGCAATACATGATCTTGTGGATTGCGGATACATAATAGAATACAAGAAAAAATATGAAGAATACAATCCTTTATATATTCAGCTCATAGATCCTTTTTTGCTCTTTCATTATCATTATCTGTCTAAAGAAACAAGGATTGACAGTTATGAGGATATGATAAGTAATATGGGAAGATATGATAATTGGAGAGGTCAGGCATTCGAGCTATTGTGCTTTAACAATCTGAACAGTATAAAGTCCGCATTAGGGATCCAAGGTGTCAAAACGGAATGCTATCCCTGGTATAACTCTGAGGATGATAAAAATGAACGTGTTCAGATTGACATGGTGATTGAAAGAGCTGACAGGATCACAAATCTATGTGAGATCAAATATACAAACAAACCATTTGTAGTAGATGCTGCATATGAACAGCAGCTTATAAAGAAAAGAGATGTTTTTAAGAAAAAAACGGAAACATCCCAGGCGCTGAAGATAGTAATGGTTTCAGCAAAGGGACTGTCCGGAACAACTTATACTTCCTATATATCTGACGTGATAACTCTTGATGATCTGTTTGAAGGATAGGGCTGTGTATAGAGGTAGGATTTTTTTATAGCATGTCAGGTGTCAAAATTATATATTGACAAAAGCGACACGTGTGTCTAAAATGAAAAACGACACACGTGTCGAAAAGAGGTGTATATGGCAACAAAAGGTGAAAAAACAAGGGAATCGATTTTGGATGCTTCCTATGCTCTGTTTGCAAAGAAGGGCTTTAAACAGGTGACTATGAAGGATGT
>JAILJC010000103.1 GCA_024694965.1 Lachnospiraceae bacterium | reverse complement strand
TAACATGAAATAATTGCGCATCAGCATAAGATACCATGTTGAACAAAGTCCCGGAAGTATGAGCGCAAGATAGCTGTTCTTCAAGTGAAGCACCTGGGTGTTGATCATATATGTGGATACAAGGCCTCCCGAAAAGATCATGGGTATCATGAAATATATGAGAAGAGCTTCCTTGTGCTTAAACTCCCTGCGCGACATCGCATAAGCGCAGGGCGTCATGATGACAAGGCTTAACAGCGTCCCGGATACGGTTATTATGACAGAATTTAAGAAGGACCCGGGAAGTGTGGAGCCCGTACGCAGCATATATCTGAATGACTCTAAGGAAAACTCCTTTGGAATGAACCTGTAGCCATACATCGATACGCTGTTTTCCGATGAAAAGGCGCACATGATAACAAGCAGTACAGGAAGAAATGCAAGCACTGCAATGATCGCAAAGAAAATAACTGCCGCTATGTCCTGCCTGTCATTAAAGTTACTTTCCTTCGGGATTATATGTTTTGTCTTAACGAGGCCCGCTTCGGTCATAACCCTCCTATAGCATCGCGCTGTCAGGATCCAGCTTCCTTATAAGAACATTTGATAAGATCAGCAAAACACAGCCCACCCCGCTCTGAAGGAAAGCCGCCGCCGATGAATAAGAAAAATTGGCCTGCTGCATCAATGCCTTGTATACGTAAACGTCAAGCGTCTGGGTAACCTCCTGGATGGCCCCCGAATCCATGGGGACCTGAAAAAACAGTCCGAAATCACTGTTAAGAAGCGAGCCTATGTTAAGAATGAATATCGTGGCGATGGTAGGCTTAAGCTGTGGGAGCGTGATATGCCATGTCATCTTCAAAAAGCCCGCCCCGTCCATAACGGCGGCCTCATACAACGTACGGTCGATAGCCGTCACCGCACACAGATAGATGATGAGGGAATAACCGCAGCTTTTCCATATACCGATAAGAATAAGGATAAACCTCCAGTACTGCGGAGACTGGTACCACTGGACCGGGATGTGCCCGAAAAACTTAAGCAGGGAATTTACCTGCCCGTGATCGGTGGCAAGAAAGCCGTAGGCGCAGTATCCCACGATGACCCATGATAAAAAATAAGGAAGTACAAGTATCATCTGAACATAGCCCGAATAAGACTTCGAGTGTACTTCCGAAAGGATCATCGCAAGTATGACGGGGATAACGATCCCCGCCACAAGAAAGATAATGTTATAAAACAGTGTGTTCAATATGATCGCCCTGCACTGCGGATTGCGGAACAGATATGAAAAATTGCGCAATCCGACCCAGGGGCTGTTTAAGAACAGGTTCCTAAACAACGACTGTCCGGGCTTAGGGGTGAATTCCTTGAAAGCAAAGAACACTCCGAATAAAGGAAGATAGCAGAAAAGCCCGTACCATATGACAACCGGTAAGGTCATTAACCTTAATTGCCTGTTTTCCATATATCCTTATCGTACTCTCCGATCGTGCGGTCGGATGAGAAGAAACCTGCCTTCGCTATATTAACGAGCATCTTCTTACGCCATGATGCCTGATCCTCATAATCGGCAAACGCCTTATCCTTGACCTTTATGTATTCCTCAAGATCCAGCAGAGTCATGAACCAGTCCTTGTTAAGCAGCTCGTCATACAGCCTCTTAAGGTTTTTCTTATCTCCGACCTTAAGTGCTTCTTTACTTACTATAAAGTCAACCGCCTCTTTTATGACTTTGCTCTTCTTATAGTAATTCCTTGATACATAATCAGCCTTTTCGTAATGCTTTATGACCGTATCCGAATCCTTGCCGAAAACGTAAATATTGTCCTTACCGACAAGCTCGCTTATCTCAACATTTGCACCGTCCATCGTACCCAGAGTCACTGCTCCGTTTAACATGAACTTCATGTTGCCCGTTCCCGATGCCTCCTTGCTCGCAAGCGATATCTGCTCTGATATGTCGCAGGCGGGTATCAGCCGCTCGGCGTAGCTTACGTTGTAATTCTCGACCATAACCACCTTCATGTATGGTGAAACCGCAGGATCGTTGTTGATTATCTCCTGCAGCACCAGGATAAGATGGATTATATCCTGAGCTATCACGTATGCGGGTGCCGCCTTTGCGCCGAAGATGAAGGTCATCGGACGCACGGGCTTCTTTCCCGCCTTTATCTCAAGATACTTGTGGATGATATAAAGCGCGTTCATCTGCTGCCTCTTGTACTCATGCATGCGCTTTATCTGGATATCGAAGATCGAGTCAGTATCAAGTGTGATACCTTCCTTTTCCTTTATATAATCGGCAAGTTCCTGTTTCTTATGCTGCTTTATTGATGCAATGGCATCGCATACCTTTGCATTGTTCTTATATTTTAAGAGCTTCTTAAGTTCATCCGCGTCCTTCTTAAAGCCTTCCCCTATAAGTCCGCCCAAATAATCCGTAAGCTCATGGTTGCAGGAGAAAAGCCAGCGGCGGAAGGTGATCCCGTTTGTCTTATTGTTAAACTTCTCAGGATAGATATCGTAAAAATGCTTAAGCTCGGATGCCTTAAGTATCTCCGTATGAAGTGCGGCCACGCCGTTTATCGAATACCCGAAGTGGATGTCGATATGAGCCATGTGCACCCTGTCGTCATTGTCTATGATCCACACACGTTCATCGCGGTACTTTCTTACGATGATCCTGTCAAGTTCCTTAATTATGGGAACAAGCTGCGGTACTACCCTCTCAAGATAGGAAAGCGGCCACTTCTCAAGTGCTTCCGCAAGTATCGTGTGATTGGTGTATGCGCAGGTCCTGCTCACAACGTCAACGGCTTCCCTAAACGCAAAGCCTTCCTTTTCCGTAAGGAGCCTTATAAGCTCGGGGATGACCATGGTCGGATGCGTATCGTTTATCTGGATAGCCACATGCTTATCAAGCTCATGCAAGTCGATTCCCTGTTCCTTTACATCCGCAAGGATCATCTGTGCACCGCTGCTT
>JAILJC010000098.1 GCA_024694965.1 Lachnospiraceae bacterium | reverse complement strand
TCCACTACTTCTTCATCAGCAATACGATCTTCTACCAAACTAAGATCACCTGCAGGGTAAGCATCACTATCATTTATATTCTGTTCGGTTGCCAGTGATACAAACGCATTATTAAGGAAAAGACCTGCAATAAGCGCAAATATCAGACCCCTTTTTTTCATTCCAACTTCCTTCCCATATAAATCGGTAGTGTCAAATTTACTACCTCTTTTTTGTTCTAAAGCCTTGATTTATCGGGAGTTCAAAATAAAATGAGCATTGACCTCCCTTTTTGGTATAATATCAGCGACCAAACATCCATCATACGAAGGAGACAATGCTCGTGAACATTATACTATATCTTGTCGAAATAATAAATTTTTTATATCAGCAAAATTGCTGGCTGATAAATTTTATCTGTAGATACATACCCTTAAAGCAATGGGCTTTTGATGATGCCCATTCCCCAAAATATCAAAAATTTAAAGTGGACGAGCTCCCCATTATTATTGATCCTCTTCCAAAACTAGATTGGAAAAAAATCATTGCGGATTATCCTGCCTCTCATGATGGCAAAGTCTTAATACCCATCAAGCGAAGGAAAGAACCTAGCTTTTCTAAAAGCTGTACGTGCCCCAGATGCAGCGCCCCTTTTGAATACCTTTACCAAAACAATGGTAAAGCTGGTCAGATTCTTTGCAAAGTATGTGATACCACTTTTTCCGAAGGCTCCAAAAACGCTTTTTCAACTCTGCATCTTAAATGTCCTTACTGCTCACATGCTCTAGTGCAGAAAAAACAACGCAAACACTTTGTAATCCATAAATGTATTAATCCCAAGTGCCCTTATTATCTCCATAATCTGAAGAAAGTAGATAAGGCAGATCTCGATGACATACATGGCAAGAATAAATACAAGCTTCATTATATCTACCGAGAATTTATGGTGGATTTCTTTAGTTTTGACATTACCACCATGCCCAAGAATGCATCATCTCTAAAATTTACCAAACATAACGCTTACATAATGTCGCTGTGCCTCACTTATAGAGTCAATCTCGGTCTATCCCTAAGAAAAACCGCCGAAGCATTAAAGGACATTCATGGTATTTCTATTTCCCACCAGATGGTCGCAAATTACTGCAAGACCGCCGCTTTATGTGTAAAACCCTTTATAGATACGTATCCTTACGAAAAAGGATCATCATTTACTGCTGATGAGACTTATATCAAAGTCCGCGGAGTCAAAGGATTTATTTGGTTCATTATGGACACCGTCTCTCGTGTAATCGTCGGGTATCAGGTTTCAGATAATCGCGGTGTTGGTCCTTGTATTATGGCTATGAGGATGGCATTTCAACATCTTAAAGAACTTCCTGAAAAATTCCTCTTTGTTGCTGACGCCTATAGTGCTTATCCTCTTGCAGCTCAGCAGTTCCTCATTAAGTATGGTGAAAGATTTAAATTCAACATAACTCAGGTTGTAGGACTTACAAACGATGATGCTGTATCCAAAGAATTCCGTCCGTATAAGCAGATAATTGAGAGACTCAATCGCACCTATAAGGCTTCATATCGTCCCACAAATGGTTTTGATAATTACGATGGTGCTAACTATGATCTTTCCCTTTGGGTCGCTTATTATAACTTCCTTCGTCCTCATAAGATTCATAATTACAAACGAACACTGGTAGAAGATGCCATAATCAACAATGGCGAAAACATGCCAGGAAAATGGCAGCTGATGATCTTCCTTGGTCAGCAAACAATTCTAAAAATGCAATCCGAAGTCGCTGTATAAAACGGAGCGGAACCGTTGTCAAGGGAACCGTGGAATACCGGAGCAGCTTTAGCTGCGAGGATATGCCGCGAAAGTCCCTTGACATAAGGTTCACGGATTATCCTATCTATAGGGAAAGGTGCTATGCGCCTTTCCCTGCTTCCGGCGAGGACGGGTGCGGGCAGAGCCCGCAAGGCGGGTCAAGGGACGAGTCCCTTGCGGGTTCTTAGGGCGGAGCCCTAAGCCCTCGGAGAGCTTTCAGTATATTTATCTACAGTTTTCAAGGTTCATATGAGCCTTTTTTCTTTGCTCATTTTTTTCATAGGTCACTTGACACTACCCTGTACGGCAGTTCCGAGGAATAATCAACAGATCTTTGAAGTACCGATATCAATGCCTTGAACGATCTCATATCGGGATCAAGGTAATAGTAATTTTTTGTCCCTTCCCTTCTTACATTTATAACCCCTGCATCCTTGAGTATCTTCATATGATGAGATACAGCAGGGCGTGACAGACTGGACAACCTTACAATATCGCCGACCCGCATCCCCATTGGATCAGCTGTTATCATCATCTGATACAATATATGCAGTCTGTTCTCATCACCTAATGCTACAAGTACGTCGCGACATTCCTTAAAGTCTGCCGATAATTTCATAAACTCTTTTTTTGTGTGCATCTTTCGTCCTCCTTTG
>JAILJC010000213.1 GCA_024694965.1 Lachnospiraceae bacterium | reverse complement strand
GATATCCAGAACGGGGATAAGGACGTGTACTTCATTGAGAAGACTAAATGGGGTACCGATTATACTCTGGCACGGCCGCTTATAGATTCAAACGGTGTGCACTACGGTGTATTGTGCGTTGATATTTCGCTTGACGAGCTTCAGAATACGCTTAATAAGAGCTTTTACATAAATATCGGGCTGATAATCCTTTTGGGAGCCGCATTTATGGCTATCCTGCTGTTCTGGATGAGGCGGCATGTCGTAATTCCGATAAAGGCACTTGAAAACAGTGTCAGTGAGTATGCCGATAGTTCAAGCGGCAAGAGCCGTCCGGAGGAGCTTGTCTTCGTTCCGCCGGATATCAGGGTCGACAATGAGATAAAGGTATTAAGCGAATCCGTGTTCAAGATGTCAGTGAACATGATAGACTATGTCCGCAATAATGTTATATCCGAGAAGAAGGTCGAAGGCCTTAAGGGATATGTGAACAAGATAAATGATGTGGCTTACTGCGATCCGCTGACGCACGTCAAGAACCGTGCGGCTTATGAGGAGAAGCGTGAGTCGCTTGAATCTGATATATTTAACCGTGTGGCTCAGTTTGCCATCGTCATGGCGGATGTCAACTTCCTTAAGAAGATAAACGACAAGTTCGGACATGACAAGGGAAATGAATACATAATCGGTTCCTGCGGCATACTGGCTGATATTTACAAGCGTTCGCCGATATTCAGGGTCGGCGGTGATGAGTTTGTTGTTATCCTTGAAGGAAAGGATTACAGGAACAGGGACGAGCTCATTAAGATAGCTATACATGAGTTTGAAAAGACGAGCGCTGATAAAGGTGCGGACCCCTGGCATCGTTATTCGGCTGCTATCGGTATGGCCGCTTACGTACCCGGAGAGGACGAGGATGTTGAAACCGTATTCAAGCGCGCGGACGATGAAATGTATGCAGCCAAGACGAGAATGAAGGCAACCAGATAAATTTTGTAAGCCGGGATAAAATGAAGGCGAAAAGATAGGGGTTTACTATGTCATATATTAAATGCAGGGATCTTAAACTGGGTTATGACGGGGAAGCGGTCACTGAGGGACTGAGCTTTGATGTCGACGAGGGAGACTACCTGTGTATCATAGGTGAGAACGGTGCGGGCAAGAGCACGTTAATGAAGGCGCTTATGGGCCTTAACAAGCCTATGGACGGTCAGATAGAGTTCGGTGACGGGATAACCAGGCAGGAAATAGGTTATCTTCCTCAGAATAAGGATTTCCAGCGTGATTTCCCCGCATCCGTAAATGAGATAGTGTTAAGCGGCACCCTCAGTAAACTGGGGTGGCGTCCGTTCTACGGCAGGGCGGAGCGTCAGGTTGCCGAAAACAATATGAAGAAGATGGAAGTGTGGGAGCTTAGGAAGAAGTGCTACCGCGAACTGTCGGGAGGCCAGCAGCAGAGGGTACTCCTTGCCAGGGCGCTGTGCGCGGCCGGAAAGCTCCTTTTGCTTGATGAACCGGTAACGGGTCTTGATTATAAGGTTACCTGTGAGTTTTACGGCCTCCTTTCGGAGCTTAACAGATCGGGCGTATCCATAGTGATGGTCAGCCATGACCTTGAGGAAGCGATCGGACACGCAAATAAGATACTCCAGATAGGCAGGGAACAGGTATTTTTCGGAGACAAAGATGACTATCTTAAGAGCGAGAGCTGGAAGTCTTTCCACAACCACCATGTGAGCCATGTCCATGCGGGAGAAGCATCCCAGTGTACGCCTGCCGGTCATATAAGCGGACACGGAGCGGCAAAGAGGGCCGAAGAACCTGTAAAACATGAAGCATATGATGCCGGTTACAAAGGCGGAGGCGGTGAGTGATGGGCGTACTTGAAACCTTTCGCGCATATTTTTCATATCCTTTTGTCCGCTACGCCTTCGTGGTTGCGGTGGTCATGTCATTATCGGCATCCCTTCTGGGTGTGACCCTGGTACTTAAAAGGTTTTCTTTTATCGGCGACGGCCTGTCCCATGTTGCGTTTGGGGCAATGGCTATTGCGTCGGTATGCGGTTTGATAAATAACAATGTTATTGTTCTTACACTGACCGTGATCGCGGCAGTGATCCTCCTTAAAACGGGCAGCAATACAAAGGTAAAGGGTGATGCGGCCATCGCGGTATTTTCAGTGGGTGCGCTTGCCGTCGGCTATTTTATCATGAACGTCTTTTCCGTTTCATCAAACATATCGGGAGATGTATGCTCTACGCTGTTCGGTTCGACGTCGCTTCTTACGTTAAGCGGCACGGAGGTATGGTTTTCCATCGTGCTTGCTATCATTGTCATAGTTCTGTTTGTGATCCTTTACAACCGTATATTTGCGGTTACGTTTGATGAGGATTTTGCGAATGCCACGGGTTTAAATGCCGACAGATACAACCTGATAATAGCAGTCCTTATAGCCGTTGTCATAGTCATGGGCATGAATATGGTAGGCTCGCTTCTCATATCAGCGCTCGTAATCTTTCCGGCGCTTGCGGCCATGCGGTTGTTCGGCGATTACAGGAGTGTTGTCATATGCTCGGCGGTGATCGCGGTCGTATGCGCAATGACGGGGATGCTCATCTCTATAATCCTGTCGACTCCCGTCGGGGCGACGATAGTCATCGCGGATATGCTCGTGTTCATCATCGCATCGGTCATAAAGAGGGCTTAGAGGCTCATTTCACCCTTGAAAATCACGCGGATTTTTTATACAATTATGGGGCTTGGTATTGTAAGTCAGAATCACGAAATTTATGGAGAAGGTATATGGAGAGGGAAAAAGAAAGCTTTAAGGTTTGGACGGATGAAAACCGCAGGATAGTGTATTCGAAGGGACGCGGGGTTGCGCATGCACATGAGATCGAGTGGCTGTATCAGAACCTGGTGGAGCTCACCGAGGAATGGCATGATGATAAGGGCTTTGCCTATGTTGCCTTTATTGAGGAATTACAGCAGGTAAGTCCCAAGGGCAGCGGACAGTACGTCAAGCTGCATGAAACGCTGGCCGAGGCAGGATGTAAGTGCATCGCTTATATCGAAGGCAATTCCTATGAGGTATCGGTTCAGTCGAGCAAACACAAGAAGATGTCGAATTCACCCCAGACCGAGAACAAGTATTTCATAACGGAAGCCGAGGGCCTTAAGTGGCTTGAGGAGAAGGGTTTTTAGGTTATAATAATTTTAGAAAGAAGGATAAATAAATGGCTAAGAATTTCAAGGAGCTGACGGCAAATCTTGCGTCGATCAGCAGGAAGAAGGTTGCTGTTGCTGTCGCACAGGATCAGGCAGTGCTCGAGGCAATAAAGGCAGCCAAGGAACGCGATATCGCCGATGCGATACTGGTAGGTGACGAGGACGAGATAAGGAAGATCGGAGAGTCACTTAACATGAACATGGATGATTACAAGATCATCGATGAGAAGGATGTGGTCGAGGCTTCGCTTAAGGCTGTCAAGCTCGTACATGACGGCGAGGCAGATATGTACATGAAGGGACTGCTCCCTACCGCTACTTTCCTTCGCAGCGTGCTTAACAAGGAAGTGGGACTCCGTACCGGAAAGCCTCTTTCTCATGTAGCTGTGTTTGAGATCCCCGGCATCGACAGGCTCTTATTCTTTACTGACGTTGCTTTCATGCCTTATCCCACACTTGAGGATAAGAAGTGCATCATAGATTATACGGTTGAAGTTGCAAAGGCCTGCGGCGTTACTATGCCCAAGGTT
>JAILJC010000076.1 GCA_024694965.1 Lachnospiraceae bacterium | reverse complement strand
CCTTCCACATCGGCAGAAGGCCTTATCGACAGATCGAAGAATCCCATTTCGATAAGTTGCTTCTCCATGTCAAGGGAAATGATATAATCTATGAACACCCTGGCATTATCTTCATTGGGTGCACCCTTTATTATTGCTGCGGTATTCGGTGTTATCAGGTTTCCGATCCCGCCTTCCTCCTGATCCGTAAAGCACATAACGACATTCGCACCGTCCTCAAGCGCCTCCTTGGCATCGTCGGTATCGGTATATCCTATCTTTACCTGGCCTGCCGCTGCCATGTCCTTTGTAACGGAATTGCCGTCTACTACCTGTACCCCGCTGTCCTTGAGTGTCTTAAAAAATTCCCTTCCCTTATCGGCACCGAGCACCGCGTATATCGCAGCTGCCTGGGTACGCGTGGTACCGAACATCGGATATGCTATCGCTATCTGATCAGCCTCGTATTTCCCGCTCGTAAGATCAAAGATGGATTTGGGATAATCAGCCTCATCTACCAGATCCTTATTGACAAGCAAAGTCCTTGCCCTGCCTCCAAAGGCTGTCCAGTAACCGTCCTTATCCTTATATGCATCCGGTATATCCTTTGCAACGGGCGATACATAAGGCGCAAGCGCCCCCTGTTTTTGAAGTTCTATCGTCTGGGCAAATTCATTATTCCAGAAAACATCACATACGGGATGCTCCTTCTCCGATAATATCTTGTTCGTAAGACCGGTTGTCTTGTTCGCCTCAAGATCATACACGGGATTAACCTTTATTCCGGTATCCTTCTCAAACTGTTCAAATATCTTCTCGGAATGCACCTGGTCAACGGCTGTGTAGATATTAACTTCACCGGAGCCCTTAATATTTCCTGACGCTTCTGACGCGGCCGACGTAGCCGTACCGTTTCCCGATACACCTGCACATCCGCTAAGAAGCACTAAAACCATTCCCACTGCCAGTACTCTCTTTTTTAATACTTTATACATAAAATCTCCTCCACTACCATTCTTTAGAACTTTTTTCTGTATCCGGTATTCTTTCTTATCTGTTTTCCAATCTCTTGTCCCGTATTATAAAGATTATTTGTATATGTATGCTTAAGTTCCACCGCAGCATCACCTAATCTTCCACCACTCTTTGAGGTTCTATCCTGATAAGCAGCTTTCAGAAGATCTTTTGCGGCACCGGTGGTTTTCTCAATATTCTTTATCTTAGTAAGTCTGGTATTGGCCATCTTAACCATTTGATTATTATACTTCTGAAGATATTTGGTTGTCTTAAGATCATTACCCATATGATAATTAAATCCAAGTCCACCTTTGCCCTGATGATGAATAAATCCCCCAATCTCTTTAGTACTCTTTGCCGTAAGTTTGGCATTTGCAAAGTTAACTGCTTTTCCTCCCAAATAATCGAACGCTGCACCGGCCGCATTATTGTAAGCGCTTTGTGTAAAGCTCTTAAGCATTGCATCACCAACATTATCACCGGAACAATAAGCATCCAAACCGGCCTTAATTGTATCGGTTCCCACTGAGGTTAAGAAATTTGTCATACCTTCGGTATGATCCTGTAAATAATTAAATGCTCCTTCGGTTAAACCCTGTGATAATGCCTGAAATGTATCCAATGCATCCTTTCCATTTACCACGGCCTCATTTACATTCTTAAGTCCCGGTTTGATAAATTTATACGCTGATTTCAACTTCTTTCCAGCCGGACCAGATATTTCACCAAGCACATCTATAGCGATATCTGCAGCTTTTTCGACCTTTTCGGCATACTTCTCCATCTCCCTGTATATAGCTTCATTAGACATCTGGTTCTCATATTCTATGCCAGCTTTCGTTTTTTCTTCAACTATCTTTTTCTTAATCTCCTTATGGTCAGTAGTACCATATTTCTTTTCCAACTTCTTTACATATTCTTCATGCTTTTTCTCCTGTTCAAGACGCTTTTCCTCCGCTTCCCGTTTTGCCATGTCCTCTTTAACCAGTTTGGACATCTCAGTCTCACCCGTCTGGCGCTCCTTTTCCCACTGGGCATGGTTCATCTCCTGCTGCTCAGCGACATTTTTCTGCTGAGTTTTATAAGCATCCTGGAAATACTCCTGATGATCAAGCGCATTATTGTAATTGTTTATCAGTTCATCCTCGCCGTAATAATCACCTTTCTCACTTATATATATTCCTTTGCCGTTTTCATCATAACCGGTAAGGCCGTATTTCACGTGTTTTCCGGTCACCGGATCGGTAAAACTGACATCACCTTCATCATTCAGTCCCCAGCCCTGAGGCCTTCCTTCAAAATCATAAGGATTCACGGGCGGAGCGGGCGGAACCGGCGGCGGCATTAAACCGGAATCGAATGGTAAAAACGGGAGATCAAGCGGCCAACCAAAAAGGATACCTAAACTCCAAAACAGTCCCGGCAGAAACGAACTCCATGCAGCTTTCGGAAAGCCGTTATTGTGAATAAGACCTTTTAGGTTCCTCCCGGATTCTGACCATCCGTTGTCATCCGCAAATACTGTCACTGCGAAAAACAGGGAAAAACCTCCCACTATAAAAATAATGCTTGAAACCATTCCTGCGACCTGCTTCTTTCCGCCTCCACCCAGTACAAGTACTGCCGCAATAAGAGCACCGCTTACAAGAAAACGTATATAATAATTATAATTGAACAAAAACCAGAGAACCACATTAACCGCCGAATACATGAACAGACCTATCGACATATAATACATAATGAGCATTCCTTCGGAATACCTTGGCGGTATCTGTTTTCTTCCGTTATACAGCTTTCCGTCAGCCGAACGTATCCTGAAAAACATCTGTCCGATATCGCTCTGACCACCCTGTCCGAATGAAAAATACAACAGAAGGGCAAACACCGGAACCGCGAACGGATTTCTTATTATGAACCCGAATAA
>JAILJC010000070.1 GCA_024694965.1 Lachnospiraceae bacterium | reverse complement strand
TCCTCTTCGGAAACCGGTTCCAAAATGATATCTTCTGAACCGGAGAAGACAGGAGCATCCTCAAGCTGCACATCCGCAACATTATCCTTCAGATCGTCGGTAAGTTCACCGGCAAGTACGGTACCGGGAAAGGCAGTTAATGCCATTGCGGCGGTCAGTACAACAGCCAGAGATCTTCTCATGCTAAATTTCAACATAAATAATTCCTCCTTAGATTTGATGATATATATAAAATACATAATCAATATGTATGAAAGCGCTGTTTTGACAGCAACAACAATGATTATAGCAGATAGAACATAATATGTATATCCACTAAAATGATGATATATTAACTTAAAGATTGATGATATATTTACTTAAGGACTAATGATAGCATTGAAGGAATAGGCATGATATTATATAAGCAGTATTGGATCATTCGTCAATTCATATAAATTATACAGGGAGGGCACGATGAAAAAAACAGGTTTTAGGACCGGGATCATGCTTTGTTTTACCGTGATTTTGGTAGGGCTTACGGGCTGCGGTAAGGGAAAGACACCGGTCGGACACTGGAAGCTTACGGAATTTGCCGAAAACGGTGATGCCGTAAAGGAAAAAGACCTTGGTGATTACGGACTTGATGATGCATATGTCGTTGTTGAGGATGATAACAGCGGGTATGCGATGCTGTTCGGAGTCAGGGCGGATTTTGAGTGTGATCCGGACAAGGGCTGTTTTGATTTTGAGGATACGGGGGCAGTTAATTACGGCGCTTCCGATAAAAAGCTCGTGCTTGCAGATAAAACGGTGAAATTGACTTTTGAGAAGAGCAAGGATCTTTCAGTGGATGAACCGGAAGCAGGATCGGAAACAGGTTCCGCGGCAACAGGAAAAAGCGGCAGGCCCGAAAGTAACGGAGATGAAGGTTATTTCGGCGGAGACTGGTACGGTGTCCTTCAGATAGATGCCTGGGATGATTCATGGGAAAAGCTTGATGACGAGCGTTACGATATCATGGCCGAGGTTAAGATGAATGCCGACGGAACAGGAGAGATGACGCTTTGGGATGATGATATGCCTTACAATAACCCGATAAGCAAGGTACAGATATCCACAAGGGCAGGACTTGACGAAGAGATAGGTGCGATCACGACGGAAGGCGGATACTTCCTTGATGATGAGATAGAGCATGCGGACTGGATAATAGATCCGGGCAAATCAGGTATATCCGACTATATGATGATAGACGCACATTATTACGATGCAGGCGGAAACCTTGCGATGGATTACACCATCAAGCTTAAGAAATGGGGATCTGACTGGGATGATGTCGGAGAATATCCGCCCGGGTATGACAGGTATAAGGAGCTTATCGATGCGGGCAAGGGGATGCCCGATAAGTTATATGATTGATAAGATCACGGTTCTTATCAGTGAAAGAGAGGAAGACCATGGCATTTTGCGTTAATTGTGGAAATCAGATACAGGATAATATGAAGTTCTGTCCTTCATGCGGTACACCCGCAGTGATGGTACCGCCGCAGTATACGGCACCGATACCTCCCATGCAGGAATATGTGCAGCCGGAAGTACCGCAGTATACGGCATCGATGCCTCCCATGCAGGAGTATGTGCAGCCGGAAGTGCCTCAATATACAGGGCCGATGCCTCCCATGCAGGAATATGCACAGCCGGAAATCCCGCAGTACACGGCACCGATGCAGCCTCAGTATATCGAACCCGAGCCGGTGCAGCAGGCATATGTACCGCCGCAGTATACGGCACCCGTGCAGCCCGAAGCACCGAAGTATGAACCGCCTGTTCAGCCGGAAGAATCAATATATATACAGCCCGAAGCACCAAAATATACGGCACCCGAACCGGAACCTGAGTATGATGAACCCGAACCGGATCCTGAGCCGGAGGCGGAGTATGAGGAAGAATACACGGCTCCTTCAAGGCCGAAGGCCATATATGCAAAGTATGAGAATGATGCACAAGCAGATCTTGATATGGATGCGCCTCCGATAGTGGGTAACTATACCATACCGGCGCAGCCTGTATCACAGGACGGAGCTAAAACAAAGAAAGCCTCCGGACAGAAGATAGCTGCAAATAAGAAGGCAAAACAGTCATCCGGGATGAGCGGCAGGCTGCCCATGATCATAGGTATCGCGGCAGGAGCGGTAGCTGTGATCGCGGTCATTGTCTTTGTGATAGTAAAAGTCGCGGGAGGCACGGGCGGTACCAATGTAAAGGGCAAAGGAAATGCTCTTAAAGAGCTTATCGAAATGAAAGCAGACAGTTCCTATTCATCGGACGAAGATGTATTCAACATTGATGAGGATTACGGATATGATGTAGAGGAATAGGATGATGGACCGGAAGATGAAGCCCCTGGTGAAGTTTCATCGGGCGGTGAGCAGCTGTATCAGGGCTGTTTTTATGTAAGGTATCAAATGACAAACCCTCGGCGCGTGGAGCAGCGGAAGCGGATGTCAAATGGTGGATGGAAACCATGAAGATGTTCAGGCATTCATTAAATCCATCCGTCTTGCGGACGGGGATCCGTATGAGAACTACAATGCCTGGAAACAGGCAAAATGGGCAAACGAGGATTGACCTGTTTACGCAGAGTAAGTAAACGGTTAAAATATTATATATCTTATAATGTAAAGGAGGGTTTTTTATGCAGTATTCAATCGAAGGCGGAAGTTTACCGGCTCTCATTATCTCACTTGATCCGGGTGAGAAGCTCATAAGCGAGGTCGGAGGACGTACCTGGTCAAAGGGCGACATTACCACAGAAACATCGTCAAACGGCGGTGCAGGCAAGGCACTTGGCAGGTTACTTACGGGTGAGAGCCTGTTCATGAGCAACTACACTGCAAACGGACCTGCGGAGATAGCATTTACGAGCAGCTTCCCGGGCAGGATCGTTGCAATGGAACTCGGCCCCGGCCAGAGTGTTATAGCTCAGAAGAAGGCATTCCTCTGCGCCAGCGACGGTGTTGAGATTGCAATGTATGTAAACAAGGATTTAAAGAAGGGCCTTTTCGCAGGCGAAGGTTTCATTATGCAGAGGATAACCGGCCCCGGTATCGCATTCTTTGAGATAGACGGTTACTGCAAGGAATACGATCTTGCTCCGGGTGAGAAGGTTGTATGTGATACGGGAGTGCTTGCGCTCATGGAAGACACGGTAAATATGGATGTCCAGATGGTAAAGGGTCTTAAGAATCAGCTGCTCGGCGGTGAAGGCATTGTTGATACCGTCCTTGTAGGACCGGGCAAGGTATATCTCCAGACAATGACGATCGCCAAGATCGCGGGACTTATTATACCTTATTTACCTAAGAAATAATCATTAATTGCTATTTACAGAAGGGAGCAGGAAAAATGGATAAGCCTTTTGTTGCAGGAACGCATGAAGGCGTTGCGGAAATGGAATGTCCGGCCTGTGGGGGATCGATGCATTTTGATCCGAAAACGGGGAAAATGGTGTGCGATTACTGCGGTACGGCGGTTGATATAGAATCAAAGCCCGCCGGGCAGGCAGGAGAGGAAGCACCAAAGGAAGAAAAAAAGGAGGAGATATCCGGGTTTGATTTTGCAAGCCTTAATGAACAGGCTACAAATGCAAATGCCGAGGATCTGCCGATATATCTGTGCAAGTCATGCGCTGCGGAGCTTATAGCACCACCGGAGCAGATATCCATGACCTGCCCCTACTGTAACAGCAATATCGTACTTACCCAGAAGGTATCGGGAAAGCTTCGTCCGAACGGGATCATACCGTTTAGGATCGATAAAAAGGCTCTCCCGGGTGCGATGAACAGATATTACAAGGATAAGGTACTCCTTCCCAAGAGGTTTTTCTCGGAGAGCACTATGGGCAAAGTCACCGGCGTGTATGTACCGTTTTGGGTATTTAACGGTTCGGTATCCGGTAACATAGTGTTTAACGGTGACAAGACCGAGACAACAAGGCAGGGTGATTATGATATCATAACGACCAGTACCTATGCGCTTGACCGTCAGGTATCAATGTCGTTTGAAAATGTGCCGGTGGATGCGAGCGGAAAGATAAGCGATGCGCTGATGGATTCGCTTGAACCGTTTGACATGAAGGAAGTCAAGGATTTCGATATGCGTTACCTTGCGGGATATACCTCCGAGCGTTTTGATGAGGCCAAGGATACCATTTCCGAAAGGGCGCAGAAGAGGATGTTTACAACGGCATACAACGCGACAAGTCCTATAGCGGGAGCAGGCTATTCAAATGTAAGACGGGCAGGCGGTAAGTTAAAGGCCACGATCAATGCCAAGTACCTGCTTCTTCCGGTTTATATGTTTTCGATCAAGTTTGGCGGAAAGCAGTATGAGTTTTCGGTAAACGGACAGACGGGCGAGGTAGTGGGAACCCTTCCCATAGACAACAGTGTCTGTCTTGAGTATTTCTTTAAACGTGCGCTTCCGTTGCTTGCAGGAATTGTGTTGTTTTTCGTTGGAAAATATCTGTTGGGGTTGTAGGTCATGAAGAGAAAATCATTAATCATAATTGCAGCTGTATTTATGTTGGGCTTTGTATATCCTTCGTATACTTTCGCGGATGAAACGGATCCTGTGGAAGAAGAGGACTATACCGAGTACGAATCGGAAGAAGAGGATGCGGGATCCGAAACCGTATCGGGTCAGGCAGAGCTTCCTGCGTGGTATCCCGAAGATGTTTCCGCGTTTGTAGCCTTCCATGATGATTCTGCACCGCGTGTTGTCGATGATGCCGATATCTTTTCGGATGAAGATGAAGCGCAGATGGAGCAGAGGCTTTGCGAGATACGTTCCGAGATTGATAAGGATATAGTCATTTATACGGATGTTTCGTTATACGGAATGGATCAGAGCATTCTGGCCGCGGATTTCTATGATTTTAACGGTTACGGATGCGGCGATGACTACGAGGGCGTGTGCCTGTCCATATGCATGGATCCCAATGACCGCGGATGGTGGGCGGCATGCAGCGGGCCCGAAACTATGAAGCTTTATACGGAAGATTACGCCAATGATCTGGATGATGCTTTGTATGAATACATGGCAGCAGGCGACTATGCGGGCGGTGTCAAGGACTGGATAGAAAATTTCCGTACGCTGTATGTCAAGGGAAGGCCGTTTGCTCCTGACTGGCTTCCGAATCCCGGTGAAGAACCGGAGAGGTTCCATGATCCGTCAGCACCCAGGATAGATGACAGAATGGGCCTGCTTACCGATTCCGAGTTAAAGAGCTTAAGTGCTCAGGCTTCAAATATTGCTGAAAAATACGGTACTGATGCGGTGATCCATATAAACACGTCACTGTACGGTATGGATATAGCGGAATATTCTGAGAAGTATTTTAAATATAACGGATACGGTTTGGGAGATGATTACAACGGTATCCTGCTTACCATGATATACAGAAGGGGCGACAGGAACTCCTCGGCGAATATATCTGATTATATGTATATTTCGGGACCGGGTCCCGATAAACTGACTGATGTTAACCAGGAGAGGCTAAACGGCATTGCTGAGAACAAGGTAAGGCTGGCTTCTACGGGCAGCGAAGCTGCGGGCATGAGCTACTGGCTTTCCCAGATCGATCATATGGAAAGGACCGGAAGGGTATCAAGGTCAACAGGTTACTGGATATGGATCGTGATATTCAGCTCAGGCTGCGGTGCCATTTTCGGAGCGGTTAAGTTAAAGGGTGCCAAGAAGAGGATGGCGGTACCTGCACTCAAGGAAAGTGCGGATGCGTATCTTGTGGCGAACAGCTTAAAGATATCGGGTAAGGACAGGTTCTTAAACAGCCATACCGAAAGAAGGTATAACCCTGTAAAGACTACGGACGATTCCTCTTCGAGTTCGGGCCGGTCATCGGGACGTTCGTCCTATTCGAGCAGCTATTCGGGCTCATCGGGAAGGACGCACTCGGGCTCTGGACGGAAGTTCTGATTTAAATATCTTTAAAGTGAAACTGTTTCTTTCCGGCAGCGTAATCATCCACGATGTGGCCGTTTCCGTAAAGCTTGTATTTATATGTAACAAGGCCTTCAAGTCCGACGGGGCCGCGGGCATGGATCTTGCCCGTGCTGACACCGACCTCGGCGCCGAAGCCGTAACGGAAGCCGTCGGCAAACCTTGTTGAACAATTTTGATAAACACCCGCCGAATCCACCATCTGCATGAAGGTTTCGGCGGTTTTTTCATTCTCGGTTATTATCGAATCGGTGTGGTGCGAGCCGAAGCGGTTGATATGCGCTATCGCCTCATCCACGTTATCAACGAGCTTGACTGATGCGATAAGGTCAAGGTATTCGATAAAGCCGTCCTCATCTATTGTCTCGACATCATTGATGATGTCACTGACTTCCTTTGTTCCGCGAAGCTTAACGCCCTTTTCATGAAGGGCATCGTTAAGCAGGGGCAGGAATTCCTTTGCGATACTCCTGTTAATGAGCAGTGTTTCCACGGCGTTGCATACCGCGGTGTACTGGGTCTTGGCATCAACGATCACCTTTATAGCCTTGTCTTTATCGGCATCCTTATCGACATAGATATGGCAGATGCCGTCGGCATGTCCCATGACGGGGATGTTCGTGTTATCCATGATATAGCGTACGAAAGCATTGCTGCCGCGGGGGATAAGAAGATCCACATATCCGTGGCAGTCAAGGAGCTCGTCTATCTCGGCGTGCGACTGTGCAAGCAGCATGCTGTCCTCGGGAAGACCTGCCTTTACCACTGCCTCATGGATGATCTCAAACAGAGTCATATTTGTGTTGGCGGTTTCCTTACCGCCCTTTAATATCGCGCAGTTACCGCTCTTTAAGCAGAGGGTTGAAATCTGTATAAGTGCGTCCGGACGCGCTTCGAAGATGACGCCGATGACACCTATCGGGCAGGTCACTCTTTTAAGAGTCAGTCCTTCGTCAAGTTCCCTAGCAAGCGTGATGTTACCTAAGGGATCGTTAAGTGAGATAAGCTGCTCAATACCCTTAAGGCAGTCGTTTAACTTACCCTCCGTAAACTTAAGGCGTTTCATGACGGCCTGAGAGATCCCGTTTTCCTCGGCCTTGTCGGTATCCGCCTTGTTCGCGGCAAATATCTTATCCGCATTTTCCTTAAGGGAAGCCGCGATCGCAGCAAGGGCCTTATTACGGTCGTTTATTGAAGAAGCTGCCAGAAAGGGAGCTGCAGATTTCATTCTTATTACATCATCTCTTATACTCATATAATATCCTCACATTATTGATCTATTATCTTGTTATTTCATTTGCATATAGTATGTAAATAGGCCGGTAATTTAAGATATCAACGGTTTATTAACATTTTCCAGGGTATCCCGGATTATATTCTGCACGTATTGTCCGACATGTTTCTTATCTTCGCCCTCAAGCTCCTTTGTATATACCGGCTTGCAGAAGGTGAACACCACGGTTTCCTTCGTGATGCGCGGAAAATGATTCTCAAACATTACGGCGGTATTGGATATTGCAACGGGGATTATCGGGCAGCCGGATTTATCGGCCATCTTCATTGAGCCTTCCTTGAAGGGAAGCATCTCGCCCGTTTTGCTGCGCGTCCCTTCCGGGAACACGAAGATATTGACACCGCTCTTTAAGTATTCGACCGCCTTAAGGATCGTCTTCATTCCCTGCTTTACATCCTTCCTGTCTATGAACAGGCAGCGGATGAAGAGCATCCATACATTGAGCGAAGGATATTTCAAAAACTCCTTTTTGGCCACATAACCCGTGGGGCGGGTCATAAACGTGTAGCTTATGATAACATCGAAAAAGCTGTTGTGGTTGCCGACAAACAGGCAGGCCGTGTCGGAGGGTATGTTATCAAGTCCGTTCACGATTATATTGGCTCCGGAAAAGAAGGTTACCACCTTAAAACCGATATTTTTTACGAAGAACATGCTTATCTTATCCCTAAGCGGCAGGTTGAACTTTCCTATTATAAAAAGGATGAGTTCAAGCGGCAGCGTGATTATGAGATAAAGCAGAAGATACAGTGCCGAAGCGATAAAACGTATCATTATGATCCCTCCCGGTTTTAACACTTACACCGATTATATGAAAAGATAGGCCAAAAAACAAGACAAAGGCTTCAAAGGGATGTATAATCAAAGAATGAATGACGGGAGGGGTATCATGAGAAAAACAATACTTAAGAGAGCACTTACATTACTGGCCGCCGCAGCGGTATTTGCTACGGTATTATTTGTATCACCTAAGCAGGCACAGGCGAAGGTTTATGTCCTGCCTGACGGAACGGTGTTTGATTCTGACTTTTATGCATCGATATATCCCGAGATGCAGGCGGGCTATGCGAACGGTAAATATCCCGAGCGGCTTTTATGGCACTACATTACATACGGTGTTAAGGAAGGACGCGTTCCTTCATTATATTCAATGTACAATCCGACACCCGCGACGATGAGCACGCCCTATGTATATCCGGCGGGCACCTGCAATGTGATCCCGTGGGAGTCGCTGTATCCTTATTATCCGTACATTTACTGATTAAATCCGGAGAGCAAAAAGCATTGACATCTAAGGCAGGAGCGATGTATCATTTCATATTGTAAAGCAAAGGCGCTTTGAGTAAGGCTCAAAGTGTCTTCTTTTTTGCGTTTATGGAAATACATTTGGAGGATAAAGATCATGGCTAAGGCAAATACTGATTATTTAAAACTTCCGGGCAGCTACCTGTTTTCAACTATAGCAAAGAAGGTTAAGGAATATGCGCTTGAAAATCCCGATGCTACGATAATAAGGCTCGGTATCGGCGATGTAACGCAGCCGCTTGCACCAAAGGTGATAGAAGCGCTGCACAGTGCGGTCAGTGAGATGGGCGAAAAGGAAACCTTCAGGGGATATGCGCCCGACCTTGGCTATGAGTTTTTACGCAGTACCATAGCCGAAAAGGATTATAAGTCAAGGGGCTGCGACATAGCGGCGGATGAGATATTCGTTTCCGACGGTGCCAAGTGCGACTGCGGGAACATACAGGAGATATTTTCAAAGGACAATACGATAGCGGTTTGCGATCCCGTGTATCCGGTATATGTTGATTCAAACGTGATGGCCGGAAGGAGCGGTGAATACGATCCCGAAGCGGGATGTTACAAGGGTATAATATACATGCCCTGCACTGCGGAAAATGACTTTACCCCCGATCTGCCGGGTGAAGTTCCTGACCTTATCTACTTATGCTTCCCAAATAACCCGACGGGAGCTGTGATAACTAAGGACAAGCTGCAGAAATGGGTGGATTATGCAAATGAACACGGCTCGGTTATACTGTATGATGCGGCTTACGAAGCATACATCTCTCAGGATGACGTGCCGCACAGCATATATGAGTGTGACGGTGCGAAGGCATGCGCTATAGAGTTCCGCTCATTTTCAAAGACTGCGGGATTTACGGGACTACGTCTCGGATTTACAGTGATCCCCAAGGAGCTTAAGCTTGACGGCGTAAGCCTTCACTCACTGTGGGCAAGGAGACACGGCACAAAGTATAACGGAGCACCTTACATCGTGCAAAGGGCCGGTGAGGCGGTATACTCGGAGGAAGGCCGTAAGCAGGTACTTGACCAGGTTGCCTATTATATGGAAAATGCAAAGTGTATATATGACGGGCTTAAGGAATGCGGCTATGAGGTTTACGGCGGGGTCAACGCACCGTATATCTGGCTTAGGACTCCGGATAACATGAGCAGCTGGGACTTTTTCGACCACCTTCTTAAGGATGCGAACGTGGTCGGTACACCGGGTTCCGGCTTCGGACCGGGCGGTGAGCACTACTTCAGGCTTACGGGTTTCTCAAGTCATGAGAACACGGCAGAGGCTGTTAACAGGATAAAGAAGCTTCACATTTAAAGGAGGAAGAAATGGAATACACGGCTGAAGAGGTTTTGAAATATATCGAGGAAGAGGAGGCGCAGTTTATAAGGCTTGCCTTCCGCGATGCATTCGGGATACAGAAGAACATTTCGGTGATGCCGGGGGAGGTTAAGAAAGCCTTCGATTTCGGCGCGCCCATAAATGCCCGGATGATAACCGGATTTGAGGAGAGTCAGTATCCCATGCTGTATTTAAAGCCCGATCCGTCAACGCTTTCCATACTTCCGTGGAGATCCGAGAGCGGTAAGGTATTAAGGATGTTCTGCGATGTGTATACACCGGACGGTGAGGTTTTTGCGCAGGATACAAGGAGCATACTCAAAGCGGCCGCAAAGGCTGCAAAGGATGCGGGCATTGAGATCCGCTTCGGTTCCGAAGCCGAGTTTTATCTGTTCCTTAAGGATGAAGACGGCAATCCGACAAAGATCCCCTATGACGAGGCGGCTTACATGGACATAGCTCCCCTTGACAGGTGCGAGAACGTAAGGAGGGAGATATGCCTTACGATAGAAAAGATGGGACTTGTTCCCGAGAGGTCACACCATGAGCAGGGACCCGGGCAGAATGAGATAGATTTCCACTACGGCAAGCCCTTAAAGGCAGCCGATCAGATGACCACTTTTAAGATGGTGGTATGCACGGTGGCAGACCGCTACGGACTGGTGGCCGACTTTTCGCCGCTTCCGCTTCCCGGCAAACCCGGCAACGGATATCATATAAACATTTATGCGACCGATAAGGACGGAAATGACGTGGCAAGGTATGTTGCAGCCGGCATCATGGATAAGATAAGGGACATCACCCTGTTCTTAAATCCTGCCGATGCGTCATACGCAAGGCTTGGCAACAATACCGCACCCGATAAGGTCAACTGGTCAAATGACGGTGATTCTGAGCTCATGTCATTAAAAGAATATAACGGAAGGACCTGTGCGGAGCTTAGGTCACCCGATGCTTCGTCGAATCCGTATCTTGTTTATTCACTGCTCATACATGCGGGACTTAGGGGTATTAAGGATAAGCTCGTACTTCCCAAGGAAATGGATGAAAAGAGCGTGCTGCTTCCCGGTTCGCGCAGGGAGGCCGTAAAGCTTGCAACCGAGAGTGACTTTGTTAAGGAGATAGTTCCCGAGGCGATAATAAGGAACTATACAAAGTAGGGACGTTTAGGACAAAGGGGTTTCTATGCCAAGGAATGAAGACATACAACATTCCATATTGATAGTATCGAATTCCGAGAAGTTTAATGCTCTCATCAAATCGGCGCTGCCTGACGGAGCTTATTTCCTGCTCGATCACAGGAAGAGTGCGGCAACTGCAAGGCAGTGTATTCAGGAACGGTTTTATGATATAGTTATTATAAATTCACCGCTTCCCGATGAGATCGGATACGAGTTTGCGATGGATGTAACGGATATGTGCAGTGCAACCGTTATGATGGTTGTCCCTGCCCAGGCTTACGATGACGTTACTGAACGGATCGCAAACGGAGGCATAATCGCGATCGCCAAGCCGTTTCGGGAGGGCAACTTACGAAAGACGATAAGGCTTGTCATCGCCCTGCAGAACAGGATCCACGTTTTAAAGCATGAGGTGGAGGCTGCAAGGGAGAAGAACGAGGAATTAAGGATAGTCGATAAGGCCAAGTTCATGTTAATGGAAGAGAGGAACATGAGTGAGGCCGAGGCCCATAAGTACATAATCAAACAGGCGATGGACAGCGGTTCGTCCAAGAAGAGGATGGCCGAGAGGATAATAGATGACCTTGAGTAGGAGGGATCATCTTGTCGGGGGCATTATATCAAGCAGGAGGAGTATATGTGCGGAATAGTCGGTTACTGCGGTAATAAACAGGCGGCGCCCATCCTTTTGGAGGGGCTTACGAAGCTTGAATACAGGGGCTATGATTCTGCGGGACTTGCGGTACGTGACGGCGAGGATAAGGTAAAGATCGTTAAGGCCAAGGGACGTTTGCAGGAGCTTGCCAACAAAACTGACGACGGTAAGGCGATGAAGGGATGCTGCGGTATAGGGCATACCCGCTGGGCAACACACGGCGAGCCTTCAGAGAACAATGCGCATCCCCATCACAGTGACGATTTCGAGGTTGTTGCGGTACACAACGGTATCATCGAGAACTTCACCGAAATAAAGGATAAGCTGCTTAAGAAGAATTACACTTTCTATTCGGAAACCGATACCGAAGCCATAGTAAAGCTCATAGATTACTACTATAAAAAGTACAACATCGGTCCCATCGATGCTATCGCAAAAACGATGGTGCGTGTCCGCGGTTCATATGCGCTTGCGGTCATGTTTAAAGATCATCCGGGAGAAATATGGGTAGCCCGTAAGGATTCTCCCATGATAATCGGCGTCGACAGCAAGGCAAGCTTTGTTGCATCCGATGTTCCCGCGATACTTAAGCATACAAGGAACGTTTATTATATAGGCAACCTGGAAATGGCCTGCTTAAAGGGCGGGGAAGTACATTTCTATAACCTCGACGGCGAGGAGATAGAAAAGGAACTCACCAAGGTTGAATGGGATGCGGAAGCTGCCGAAAAGGGCGGGTTCGAGCATTTCATGATGAAGGAGATCCATGAGCAGCCCAAGGCAGTTCAGGATACGATAAACGCTTATGTCAAGGAAACAGGTATCGACCTTTCAAATGTAGGTATTACCGATGAGGAGCTTAAGGGCTTATCACAGGTCCACATCACGGCGTGCGGTTCGGCTTACCATGTGGGTATGGTCGGCCAGTATGTTATAGAGAAGCTTGCAAGGATCCCCGTAAGGGTCGAGCTTGCTTCCGAATTCAGGTACCGCAACCCCATACTTTCGGATGATTCTATGGTGATAGCGATATCACAGTCCGGTGAGACGGCGGATACCCTTGCGGCAATAAGGGAAGCCCACGGCAGGAAGATAAAGACACTCGGTATCGTAAACGTAGTCGGTTCCACGATAGCCAGGGAGGCCGATCATGTAATGTATACGATGGCGGGTCCCGAGATCGCGGTCGCAACGACCAAGGCCTACAGTGCACAGCTTATCGCGGTATACATCCTTGCGATAAGGATAGCGAAGGCCAAGGGCATGATAGATAATGACAGGGAGGCTGAGCTCATTGAGGAATTAAAGAAGCTTCCCGGCAAGATAGAGCGCTCGCTTGAGGATAAGGAGAGGCTCCAGTGGTTTACCGCGAAGTTCTCAAACGTTCATGATGTGTTCTTCATCGGAAGGGGTATTGATTACGCAATAAGCCTCGAGGGCAGCCTTAAAATGAAGGAGATAAGCTACGTTCATTCGGGAGCTTATGCAGCCGGTGAACTTAAGCACGGAACGATAAGCCTTGTCGAGGACGGCACGCTGGTAATAGGCGTCATCACCCAGAATGATTTGTATGAAAAGACAGTATCCAATATGGTCGAGGTAAAGAGCAGGGGGGCATACCTTTGCGGCCTTACCAACAGCGGAAATTATGAGATTGAGGATACGGCCGACTTTACCGTTTACATCCCAAAGACCGACGAGCTGTTTGCGGCTTCGGTTGCCGTGATACCTCTGCAGTTAATGGGTTATTACATGAGCGTTGCCCGCGGCCTTGATGTCGACAAGCCGAGAAACCTTGCAAAGAGCGTAACGGTCGAGTAAGAAAAACTGATAAAAACAAACCCTTGACTTAGATAAAAAAAAGGAATATAGTATTTGCGTTAAGCGAAGGCGCTTTGAACTACGGTTCGAAGCGCCTTTTTTGTTTGGCAGGTAAGGACAAAGGAGGAAGATCATATGTGTTCCATAATGGGATATCTTGGAAGCAGCCTTACAATGGAGAAATTTAAGGAGCATTTCGACAAGACAACGTCGAGGGGGCCGGATATGCAGAGGATAATAAATATCCCCGGCGGTATCATGGGCTTTGAGCGTCTGTCTATCATGGGCCTTCATGAAGAAGGAATGCAGCCGTTTACACTTAATGATAACGTTGTCGTATGCAACGGTGAGATATACGGGTTCAGGCCGATAAAGGAAGAGCTTAAGGCTAAGGGATACACCTTCAAAAGTGACTCTGACTGTGAGCTTTTACTTCCGATGTACGAACTGTACGGCGTTGATATGTTTGAAAAACTCGATGCCGAGTTTGCATGCATTATTTATGATGCAAAGGCAGAGTCATTCGTAGCCGCACGTGATCCGATCGGCATAAGGCCACTCTTCTACGGGTACGTTAAGGACGATGAGATAGTGTTTGCTTCGGAAGCAAAGAACCTTGTCGGACTGGTAAAAGAAGTATTCCCGTTCCCTCCCGGACATTACTATAAGGACGGAGAATTTGTATGCTACAGGAGCATGACAAAGGTCGATAAGTTCGTGGATGACGATATAGATACGATATGTAAGAACATACACGACAAGCTGGTAAAGGGTATCGAAAAGAGGCTTGATTCCGATGCACCTCTCGGCTTCCTTTTAAGCGGCGGCCTTGACAGTTCACTTGTGTGTGCCGTTTCCGCAAAGATTATGGATAAGCCTATAAGGACATTTGCGATAGGAATGAACACGGATGCGATCGACCTTAAGTATGCAAAGGAAGTTGCGGATTATTTGGGGAGCGACCACACCGAAGTGATAATAACAAAGGAAGACGTTATCCGCGAGCTTCCGACGGTCATTTCGATACTGGGTACCTACGATATAACGACGATCCGTGCGAGCATGGGAATGTACCTTGTGTGCAAGGCGATACATGAACAGACCGATATCCGCGTGCTGCTTACCGGTGAGATCTCGGATGAGCTGTTCGGATATAAATATACCGATTTTGCTCCGTCACCCGAGGAGTTCCAGAAGGAAGCGGTAAAGAGGATAGACGAGATACATATGTATGACGTGCTGCGTGCGGACAGGTGTATTTCCGTTAACTCACTGGAAGCGAGGGTTCCGTTCGGTGACCTTGATTTCGTTGATTACGTAATGAGCATAAATCCCGCCAAGAAGATGAACGTTTACAACAAGGGTAAGTACCTGCTGCGTCATGCATTTGAGGGCGACTACCTTCCTTACGACATCCTGATGCGTGAGAAGGCAGCCTTTTCGGATGCGGTTGGCCATTCGATGGTAGATCATCTTAAGGCTTATGCGGAAGAAAAGTATTCGGATGAGGAATTTGAGAAGCTTGTAAAGAAGTACGACCATGCAAGGCCGTTTACCAAAGAATCACTGCTGTATCGTGAGATATTTGAGGAGTATTATCCGGGACAGTCTAAGATGGTTGTTGATTTCTGGATGCCCAACAAGTCATGGGAGGGCTGTGATGTTAACGATCCTTCGGCCAGGGTACTGGCAAACTATGGAGCTTCAGGGGATTGATCATAAGGGGTACCATCGAAGATGGTGGATTCCTTATGATGCCTAAGCGGCGAGCGTATTCAAAAGAAGTACGGAGTAGAAGACGGAGTACTTCTTACAGAATTGATCATAAGGGGTACCATCTATGAGGGAGGGGGTAGGAAACTATGGTTAAATACGTATTCGTAACCGGCGGCGTTGTATCAGGCCTTGGTAAGGGAATAACGGCATCATCTCTCGGACGTCTTTTAAAGGCAAGGGGATATCATGTGACCATGCAGAAGTTCGATCCGTACATAAACATGGATCCGGGAACGATGAACCCCATCCAGCACGGCGAGGTGTTCGTAACAGATGACGGAACGGAGACAGACCTTGACCTTGGGCACTACGAGCGCTTCATAAACGAAAGCCTTAACAAGAATTCAAACGTTACGACGGGAAAGATATACTGGTCGGTACTTAACAAGGAAAGGCACGGAGATTACGGCGGAGGCACCGTACAGGTCATACCGCATATCACAAACGAGATAAAGGACAGGTTCCACAAGGCGCAGAGCCCCGATGAAGAGACCATATCGATAATCGAGATCGGCGGAACGGTGGGTGACATCGAAAGCCAGCCCTTCCTTGAGGCGATAAGGCAGTTCCAGTCTGAAGTGGGACGCGAGAATGCGATCATCATTCAGGTGACTCTTATCCCGTATATCAAGGCTTCGGGTGAGATGAAGACAAAGCCCACGCAGATGAGCGTAAAGAGCCTGCAGAGCATGGGAATATGGCCGGACATCCTGGTGTGCCGTTCAGATTATCCGATAGACGATTCGATGCGTGAGAAGATCGCGCTTTTCTGTAACGTAAAGAAGGAGCATGTGCTCCAGAACCTTGATGCACAGTCGTTATACGAAGTACCGCTGATGCTTGAGGAGGAAAATTTCGCGGATGCCGTTTGCGAGTGCTTAAAGCTTCCCTGCGTGGAGCCCGATCTTACGGCATGGAAACAGCTGGTTGAGGATTTCCACAATCCGAGGCATTCGGTTGAGATCGGCATAGTCGGTAAATATGTTGCACTGCATGATGCATACCTTAGCGTAGTCGAAGCATTAAATCACGGAGGCATCGCATATAAGACCCAGGTAAAGATAAGATGGATCGATTCTGAGGAGCTTACTCCCGACAACCTGGATGAATACCTGCATGATCTGCAGGGGATACTGGTACCGGGAGGCTTCGGGTCTAGGGGCATAGAAGGAAAGATACTTGCGATAGGATATGCAAGGGAGAAAAAGATCCCGTTCCTCGGGCTCTGCCTTGGGATGCAGTTATCGATCGTTGAATTTGCAAGGAACGTATGCGGGTTAAAAGATGCGGGAAGCGTTGAGTTTTCACCGGATACGAAGAATCCCGTCATACATCTTATGCCCGATCAGGAGGGTGTTGAAAACCTTGGAGGAACGCTGCGGCTGGGTGCCTATCCCTGTGTACTTAAGGAAGGCAGCAGGGCATATGAACTGTATGATTACGACTTATCAAACGGTGAGGATATAAAGGCGGCAGAGGGCTGTAAGTACAAGCTTATCTCCGAGAGGCACCGTCACAGGTATGAGGTTAACAATGATTACAGGGAGGTGCTCACAAAGGCGGGCATGACATTATCGGGCCTGTCGCCTGACGGACGCATAGTCGAGATGATAGAGCTTAAGGACCATCCGTATTTCGTGGCAACACAGGCGCATCCCGAATTCAAGTCACGACCCGATGCCCCTCATCCGCTGTTCAAGGGACTGGTAAGTGAGGCACTTAAGAAAGCCGGTATCGAATAACTTAGAGGTATGGATATGTCAGATAAGCTTCATGAGGAATGCGGTGTATTCGGTATTTTTGCGGGAAGCGGCAGCAATGTGGCTTCGGATATATACTACGGACTTATCGCCCTGCAGCACAGGGGACAGGAATCCGCGGGAATGTCGGTATGCGATACGGACGGACCCATGGGAAACATCATCACCCACAAGGGAATGGGACTTGTGAGCGAGGTCTTTGACAGGAAGTTCCTTGAACAGACCAAGGGCAACATAGGCGTGGGGCATGTGCGTTATTCGACAACGGGAGGAAGCATACTTGCAAATGCCCAGCCGATAGCGATGAATTACATCAAGGGTTCGCTTGCTGTAGTGCATAACGGGAACATCGTCAATACCGAAGAGATAAAGCAGGAGCAGATGTACCGCGGACAGGCACATTACACGACATCGGATACCGAGGTGCTGGCGTATGAGATAGTGAGCGAAAGGGTTTATTCCTCCTCGGTGGAGGTGGCCGTACAGAGGGCGGCGGGAAGGCTGCGCGGCGGCTATGCGGTGATAGTCATGAGCCCCAAAAAGCTTATCGGCATCAGGGATCCTTACGGGATAAAGCCCCTGGTACTCGGAAAAAGGGGCGATACCTACATGCTGGCTTCCGAGAGCTGTGCGATAGTCTCGGTTGGCGGTGAGCTCATAAGGGATATAAAGCCCGGTGAAGTGATCACGATATCCGATGAAGGGATAAAGAGCAATGAGGAGCTGTGCGGAAAGAAGCCCGCACACTGCGTGTTTGAATATATATATTTTGCAAGGACCGATTCCGTTATAGATAAGATAAACGTGCATGAGGCAAGGCTTAAGGCCGGAATGGCACTGGCACGAAGGAATCCGGTAAAGGCGGATATCGTGGCGGGAGTTCCCGATTCGGGACTGGCCGCGGCGGAAGGTTATTCAAAGGAGTCGGGCATACCGTTCGTACTTGCCTTCCAGAAGAACAGTTACATAGGCAGGAGCTTCATAAAGCCGACCGATGAAGAAAGGAACACGGCCGTACACATGAAGTTGAGCGTCCTTAAGGATGTTGTAAAGGATAAGAGCCTGGTGCTCATAGACGATTCCATCGTAAGGGGCACAACGATGCGGCAGATAATCGAGATGCTTAAATCCTGCGGGGCAAAGGAGGTCCATGTAAGGATAAGCTCACCGCCGTTTTTATATCCCTGCTATTACGGGACCGATGTTCCAAGCAGCAAGCAGCTCATTGCATCGGGCCATTCGGGCGAGGAGATAAAAAAGGCCGTCGGAGCTGATTCGTTAAGCTATCTTGATACGGATGACTTTATGGAAATGCTTGACGGACTGCCGGTATGCAAGGCATGTTTTGACAATAATTACCCGGTTTGAAATACAGTATCATAAGTGATACACATGAGGAGACAGAGGATATGAGAGAAAACGCAAGGATCAGACGGATCAGGGGATCGGAAGAATCAATGATTTACGAACATGATAACTGCGGGATAGGAGCGATAGTAAACATCAACGGCTCGAAGGATCACGCGGTAGTCGACGATGCACTTAAGATAGTTGAGAACTTAGAGCACCGTGCGGGTAAGGATGCTTTAGGGGAGACAGGTGACGGTGTCGGCATCCTTACCCAGATACCGCATGAGTACTTAAAAAAGGAATGCAAAAAGGCAGGCATAGAGCTCGGTAACGATAGGAGCTACGGTGTGGGAATGTTCTTCTTCCCGACACAGGAGCTTAAGCGTTCAAGGGCAATGAAGATGTTTGAGGTAATAGTAAACAAGGAGGGTGCTCAGTTCCTTGGCTGGCGCGCCGTTCCCACAAGTCCCGATGTCCTTGGCAGCAGGGCCCGTGACTGCATGCCCTGCATTTATCAGGGCTTTGTAAAAAGGCCCGAGGATATCACGACGGATATTGATTTTGACCGCAAGCTTTATGTCATAAGGCGTGTGTTTGAGCAGAGCACGGACAATACCTACGTGTGCTCATTGTCATGTCGAACAATAGTCTATAAGGGAATGTTCCTTGTGGGACAGCTCCGTACTTTCTTTACAGACCTTGAGGATAAGTCATACAAATCGGCGATAGCCATGGTGCACTCAAGGTTTTCGACAAACACAAATCCCAGCTGGGAGAAGGCGCATCCCAACCGTTTCATGGTGCATAACGGCGAGATAAATACTATAAAGGGCAACGTGGATAAGATGCTGGCCCGCGAAGAGACCATGTTCACATCCTGCTTTACGCCCGAGGACATGACCAAGGTCCTTCCGGTCATCCCAAGCTACGGTTCGGATTCTGCGATGTTTGACAATACGCTTGAATTCCTTACAATGAGCGGACTTGACCTTCCGCTGGCGGCGATGGTCATGGTTCCTGAGCCGTGGGCGCACAACGATACGATATCCGATGAGATAAGGGATTTCTACCAGTATTACGCAACGATGCTCGAACCCTGGGACGGCCCCGCATCCATCCTGTTTTCGGACGGTGATGTGATGGGTGCGATCCTTGATCGTAACGGCCTGCGTCCTTCGAGATACTACATAATGGATGACGGCCGCTTAATACTTTCCTCAGAGGTCGGCGTGCTGCCGCTTCCCGAGGAGCATGTGGTCAAAAAGGAAAGGCTGCATCCCGGAAAGATGCTCCTTATAGATACGAAGAAGGACAGGATAATCTCCGACGAAGAGCTTAAGGAATATTACGCGTTCAAAGAGCCTTACGGTGAGTGGTTAAGCTCCAATCTGCTGACTCTTAAGGAGCTTAAGATACCAAACAGCAAGGTGATCTCCTACGACGATGAGGAGAGGATGAAGCTCCAGAAGGCATTCGGCTATGCATATGAGGAATGCATGGAGAGCATTAAGACAATGGCCTTAAACGGTTCCGAGAACTTGGGAGCCATGGGAATAGATACTCCTATAGCGGTGCTTTCAAAGCAGTACCAGCCGCTGTTTAATTACTTTAAGCAGATGTTTGCGCAGGTAACAAATCCGCCGATCGATGCGGCAAGGGAGAAGATAGTAACATCCACGACAGTATACCTTGGAAAGAACGGTAACCTGCTTAAGGAGCAGGCGCAGAACTGTCATGTGCTCAAGGTGGAAAATCCGATACTTACGGACCTTGATCTTTTAAAGATAGAGAAGATGGATAAGGAAGGCTTCAATGTGGCCAAGGTTTCCATCCTTTACTATAAGAGCACGCCGATAAAGAGAGTCATGGACCATCTGTTTGTCGAGGTTGACAAGGCCTACAGGGAAGGCGCGAACATACTCATACTTTCCGACAGGGGAGTTGATGAGAATCACGTGGCCCTGCCTTCACTGCTTGCGGTTGCGGCCGTGCATAAGCACCTTGTCGATACCAGGAAATGTACGGCGATGTCGCTGATCCTTGAATCCGGCGAACCGAGGGAAGTGCATCATTTCGCACTGCTTTTAGGATACGGTGCGAGTGCGGTAAACCCGTACCTTGCTCATGCCACAATTGCCGAGCTTATCGATAAGGGAAGCCTTGACAAGGATTACTACGCGGCGGTCAATGACTACGACAGCGCGGTATTGTCGGGCATCGTTAAGATAGCTTCGAAGATGGGCATATCCACGGTGCAGTCCTACCAGGGCAGCAAGATATTTGAAGCACTCGGCATATCGCGGGCGGTAACTGATAAGTACTTTACCGGAACGGTGAGCCGCATAGGCGGTATCACACTTGATGATATAGCGCAGAAAACTGATGAACAGCATTCAAAGGCCTTCGATCCGCTGGGACTTAACACCGACCTTACGCTTAACTCGGTCGGCAGGCACAAGATGCGCTCGGGCGCCGAGGATCATCGTTACAATCCGCAGACCATACACATGCTGCAGAGCGCGACAAGGGAAGGCGATTATAACAAATTCAAACAGTACACATCCATGGTCGACAGGGAGCGTACGGGATACTTAAGGAGCATAATGGATTTCGATTACCCGGCTGAGGGTATCGATATCTCGGAGGTTGAGAGCGTTGAGAGCATAGTCACCAGGTTTAAGACGGGTGCGATGTCCTACGGTTCGATATCCGAGGAAGCCCATGAGGCACTGGCCGTTGCGATGAACCGTCTTCACGGAAAGTCAAACAGCGGTGAGGGCGGTGAGAGCGATGAACGTATCGCTTCTTCGGGAACCGATCATGACCGAAGCTCCGCGATCAAGCAGGTGGCAAGCGGAAGGTTCGGCGTTACAGATAAGTACCTGGTAAGCGCACGTGAGCTTCAGATAAAGATGGCACAGGGTGCAAAACCCGGAGAGGGCGGCCATCTGCCGGCCGGAAAGGTATATCCGTGGATCGCAAAGACCAGGCATTCGACGCCGGGCGTAAGCCTTATATCTCCGCCGCCTCATCATGATATCTATTCGATCGAGGACCTGGCACAGCTTATTTACGACCTTAAGAATTCAAACAAATATGCGCGTATCAGCGTCAAGCTCGTATCCGAGGCGGGCGTGGGTACGATAGCCGCCGGCGTTGCCAAGGCAGGAGCGCAGGTCATCCTTATTTCGGGATATGACGGAGGTACGGGTGCGGCACCGGTAAGCTCGATACACAATGCGGGACTTCCGTGGGAGCTTGGACTTGCCGAGACCCATAAGACACTTATAGAAAACGGGTTAAGGGACCGTGTAATGATAGAAACCGACGGAAAGCTCATGAGCGGAAGGGATGTTGCGATCGCCGCGCTCCTTGGAGCGGAGGAATTCGGATTTGCGACCGCACCGCTTGTGACTCTGGGTTGCGCCATGATGAGGGTATGTAACTTGGATACCTGTCCGTTCGGTGTGGCTACACAGAATCCCGAGCTTAGGAAGCGATTTAAGGGCAAGCCCGAATATGTTGAGAACTTCATGAAGTTCATCGCTCAGGAGCTTCGTGAATACATGGCACGTCTTGGTTTCCGTACGATAAACGATATGGTAGGGCGGACAGACCTGCTTAAAAAGAGGGATGACCTTTGCGGTAATGCAGCTAAGGTTGATATCTCGGAGATACTTAAATATTCAGAGTCGGATAAGAGGGTATTTACTCCCGAGAGGATATTTGATTTTGAACTTGAAAAGACACTTGACGAGTCCAAGCTGCTTAAGTCAAAGGATATCAAAAAGTCGATAAAAGAGGGTACGGTTTCCGAAAAGAAGATCGAACTCATAAATACCGACAGGACCTTCGGAACGCTCCTCGGAAGCGAGATCACAAGGCATAATCCCGAGGGCCTTAAGGAGGATACGATAACCATAAGATGTAAGGGGCACGGCGGACAGAGCTTCGGTGCTTTCATACCGCGCGGACTTACGCTTATATTAAAGGGTGACAGCAACGACTACATCGGCAAGGGCTTATCGGGCGGAAAGATAATAGTATCATCACCCGACAATGCCGGATACGACGCCGAGCTTAATACGATAATCGGTAATGTGGCTCTGTATGGTGCGACATCGGGCGAAGCGTATTTTGAAGGTGTTGCAGGCGAGAGGTTTGCCGTCAGGAATTCGGGAGCCTATGCCGTTGTCGAGGGTGTCGGCGAGCACGGCTGCGAATACATGACGGGCGGACGGGTTGTCGTCATTGGACCTACCGGCAAGAACTTTGCCGCGGGAATGAGCGGCGGAGTTGCCTATGTGCTTGACGATCACAACACGCTGTATCGGAACCTTAACAAGGAAATGGTGTTAATGGAACCCGTTAAGAATAAGATCGACCAGGTTGAACTTAAGAACATGCTTACAAAGCATCTTAACTGTACGGGCTCCAAAAAGGCTGCCAAAATACTTGATAACTTCGAGGATTACCTGCCGAAGTTTAAGAAGATAATCCCCGGGGATTACAAGAAACTCATGATCTTAACAGGGCAGTTTGAGGAGAAGGGAATGTCCTATGAGGAAGCTCAGATCGAGGCATTCTACGCAAGTATAGGAGGTAGACAGGATGGGTAAGCCGACCGGTTTTTTGGAATATGACAGGAATGAGGGCCCGGTTAGGAGCGTTAAGGAAAGGATAAACGACTTTGACGAATTCCACGGCCTGTTAAAGGTAAAGGATCAGATGCGCCAGGGAGCAAGGTGTATGGCATGCGGCATACCCTTCTGCCAGGCAGGAGTGATGATCTCGGGAATGGCTTCGGGCTGCCCGCTTCACAACTTAGTGCCCGAGATAAACGATTACGTGTACCACGGGAATTTAAGTGAGGCGTATGTACGGCTTAGCAAAACACACTGTTTCCCGGAGTTTACCTCACGTGTATGTCCCGCACTGTGCGAGGCGGCATGTACGGTGGGCTGTGACGGCGAACCCGTATCCACCAAGGAAAACGAGAGAACGGTCATTGAATATGCATTTGAAAACGGACTTGTAAAGCCCGACATACCAAAGGTACGCACCGGCAAGAAGATCGCCGTTATAGGCAGCGGTCCGGCGGGACTTTCCGCGGCATACTGGCTTAATAAGCGCGGACATGAGGTAACGGTATACGAGCGCCGCGACAGGGCAGGAGGGCTCCTTAGGTACGGTATACCCAACATGAAACTTGATAAGAGGGTGATAGACCGCCGTATCAGACTCATGGAAGAGAGCGGAATTAAGTTTATCTACAATGCTAACGTCGGAAAGGACATAGCCCCCGAAGAGCTGATGAAGCAGTACGATAAGGTAGTGCTTGCATGCGGTGCGTCAAATCCGAGGGATATAAAAGCTCCCGGAAGGGATGCAAAGGGCATTTATTTCGCGGTTGATTTTTTAACGGAAGTGTCCAAAAAGATAATGGACTCAGGCTATGATTATAAGAAGTGCATTGCAGCTTCGGATTATTCTTTCGGCAGCCTTAAGGGTAAGAATGTTATCGTCATAGGCGGCGGTGATACCGGTAACGACTGCGTGGGAACATCTATAAGGCTTGGCGCAGGATCAGTCATCCAGCTTGAGATGATGCCCTGTCCGTGTTCAGAGAGGGCGGATTCCAATCCCTGGCCCGAATGGCCGAAGGTGCTTAAAACTGATTACGGCCAGGAGGAAGCGATCGCCTGCTTCGGTAGTGATCCCAGGATTTACCAGACAACCGTGGACGAGTTCATAAAGGATAAAAAGGGTAACCTTACGGGAGTAAGGACGGTTAAGCTGACGCCTAAGAAGGATGAAAAAACCGGCAGGCTGCAGATGGTAAACGTTGAAGGAAGTCAAGAAGAGCTTAAGGCGGACCTTGTACTTATCGCAGCCGGATTCCTTGGAAGCGAGGCCTATGTTACCGAAGGTTTTAGGGTCAATGTAAACGCCCGTACAAATGTGGAAACGGCAGAAGAAGGATACGAAACGAGCCGTGACAGCGTGTTCACGGCGGGTGATATGCACAGGGGCCAGTCGCTTGTAGTATGGGCGATAAGTGAGGGCAGGAATGCGGCCAAGGCGGTCGATGAAGCCCTGATGGGTTATTCGGGGATATAAAATTTTGTTTTTATAAAAATACAATTTCCCTATTGACAGAATGATTTTTGTGTTTATAATGAGGCATGTGAGCAGGGCCGCTCCGGTTTGACCGGAGCGGCCTTCTTTATTTACAAAAGACAAAGGAGGACAAGAATATGGCACAGAAGATACCGGAGTTATACGGGAGTCTTGTTTTCAATGATAAAGTCATGCGCGACAAGCTTCCCAAGGACATTTACAAAGCACTTAGGAAGACGATCGAGAATAATACGCATCTGGAACTTGACGTAGCCAATTCGGTTGCGGTCGCAATGAAGGAGTGGGCGGTTGAAAACGGTGCAACACATTACACTCATTGGTTCCAGCCGATGACGGGATTCACCGCAGAGAAGCACGACAGCTTCATAACACCGGTAGGGAACGGCGACATCATCATGGATTTCTCGGGTAAGGAACTCGTAAAGGGTGAGCCCGATGCATCAAGCTTCCCTTCAGGCGGACTTCGTGCCACATTCGAAGCAAGAGGATATACGGCATGGGATCCTACTTCACCGGCATTCATAAAGGATGGTACCTTATACATCCCGACAGCGTTCTGTTCATACACGGGTGAGGCCCTTGATAAGAAGACACCGCTGCTTCGATCGATGGATGCGCTTTCAAAGGAAGCCACAAGGGTGCTTAACTTAATAGGCCAGACGGATGTTACCGGCGTTTCCACAACGGTAGGTCCCGAGCAGGAATATTTCCTTATCGACAAGGAAACATACAAGAAGAGGAAAGACTTAATATTTACGGGAAGGACATTGCTCGGCGCGCTGCCTCCCAAGGGCCAGGAGATGGAGGATCATTACTTCGGAGCCATCAAGCCCAGGGTAGCCGCATACATGCATGACCTTGACCTTGAGCTTTGGAAGCTGGGTATCCCCGCAAAGACAAAGCATAACGAAGTTGCTCCCTGCCAGCATGAGCTTGCACCGGTGTTTGACACAACGAACGTTGCATCCGATCACAACCAGCTGACGATGGAGATAATGAAGAAGGTTGCCGAAAAGCATGACCTTGTGTGCCTGCTCCATGAGAAGCCGTTTGACGGAATAAACGGATCAGGTAAGCACAACAACTGGTCGATGACAACAAATACGGGAGTAAACCTCTTAGATCCCGGCAAGACACCGGCTGACAACATTCAGTTCCTGGTATTCCTTGCAGCGATAATAGAAGCGGTTGATGATTATGCGGACCTCTTAAGGGTATCGGTTGCAAGCCCCGGAAACGATCACAGGCTCGGAGCAAACGAGGCACCGCCCGCGATCATTTCGATCTTCCTTGGAGAAGAGCTTCAGGCAGTAATTGATTCTATCAAGAATGACACGTTCTTTGAAAAGATAAAGACAACAAAGATGAACATCGGCACAACGGTAATCCCTCACTTCACGAAGGATAACACGGACCGTAACAGGACTTCACCGTTTGCATTTACGGGTAACAAGTTCGAGTTCAGGTCACTGGGTTCATCGGTATCGGTTTCGGGACCTAACATCATACTTAACACGGCGGTTGCCGAGGTACTCAGCAGGTTCTACGAGAAGCTTAAGGGCGTATCCAAGAAGGATATGGAGTCTGCGGTACATGCACTTGTCAAGGAGTCGATCACTGCTCATGAGCGCGTTATCTTCAACGGTAACGGCTATACGGACGAGTGGGTTAAGGAAGCAGAGAAGAGGGGACTTTACAACTTACGTTCCACTCCCGATGCGCTTCCGGCATTCATCGCCGACAAGAACAAGAAGCTGTTTGAGAAGCATAATATCTTTACCGAGTCGGAGATCGATTCAAGGTATGAGATCCTGCTTGAGAACTACAGCAAGACACTGCATATCGAGAGCCTGACTCTTAAGGACATGATATTATCACAGTTCCTTCCGGCAGTCGGCGAGTATGTAGACGGACTTATCGCTTCGGTAAGCGCAAAGAAGGCACTCAGTGCTTCCCTTACGAGCAAAGCCGATATGAAGGTTATCAAGCTCTTAAGTGACAGCTACGATAAGATATTCGACCTTACCGAGAAGCTTTCAAAGGATACCGATAAGGCGGAGGGGATCGCAGATTCACTCAAGCAGGCTAAGTTCTATCATGATACGGTCATCACGGATATGGAAAAGATCCGCAGCGTGGCGGATTCGATCGAAGGGTACATCCCCGCGGAGTACCTGCCGTATCCTAAGTATGAGGAGATACTTTTCTACGTGTAATTCAAAGGTCAAAATCCGGACTGCATCATAAGCTTGCTTAATGATGCAGACAAGGATTTATGACCGTGAATTAATAAAATATTAAATGACAACGGCGTCAACGATTTGTTGGCGCCGTTTTTATTAAATAAGGAGAGGAGAAAATATTATGGAAGAAATCATGGAATTGATCAACGGTGAAGTGTACGGCGTGTGGTTCCTTATAGGTGCAGCGCTGGTGTTCTGGATGCAGGCGGGATTCGCAATGTGCGAGTCGGGTTTTACGAGGGCCAAGAACGCAGGCAACATCATAATGAAAAACCTTATGGACTTCTGTATAGGTACCGTTATGTGGTTCATCTGCGGCGCTTCGATAATGCTCGGTGAAAACATGCTCGGAGGATTTTCCGGCAAGTTCACCTTCGATGTGTTCACAAATTACGGCAACTTTGATTACTCGGCGTTCGTGTTCAACCTGGTTTTCTGTGCGACCACGGCGACTATAGTATCAGGTTCGATGGCTGAGCGTACCAAATTCTCGGCATACTGTATTTATTCGGCAATAATCTCGGCGATAATCTATCCGGTGGAGGCGCACTGGACCTGGGGCGGCGGTTTCCTTGCCCAGTGGGGATTCCACGATTATGCCGGAAGCAACTGTATCCATATGGTGGGCGGTATCTGTGCCCTGATCGGTGCATGGATGTTAGGTCCCCGTATCGGAAAGTTTGTGAGGGATAAAGAAGGCAAAGTCACCAAAGTCAATGCCTTCCCGGGTCACAACTTAGTGATCGCGGCTCTGGGCGTATTCATCCTGTGGCTTGGATGGTACGGATTCAACGGTGCGGCTGCAACAGATATCCCTACTCTCGGCTCGGTGTTCCTAACCACCACCGTAGCTCCCGCTGTTGCAACCGTGACCTGTATGATCTTTACATGGATAAAATACGGAAAGCCCGATGTTTCGATGTGTCTTAACGCTTCTCTTGCAGGTCTTGTAGCCATTACGGCTCCCTGCGATGTAACCGACTGCTTCGGTGCTGCGGTTATAGGTATAGTAGCCGGCCTGCTCGTAGTATTCGGCGTATGGTTTACGGATAACGTGTTACACGTTGACGATCCCGTCGGTGCCGTTGCGGTACATATGATGAACGGTATCTGGGGTACATTGGCGGTTGGTCTGTTTGCGACCGAAACGGCTCCCGGATTTGCAAAGGCTGAGATCCTTGAAGGCCTTTTCTACGGCGGCGGCTTCACACAGCTTGGAAAGCAGTTCGTCGGAATGTTCGTTACGATAGTATGGACGGTAGTTACGATAATCATCGCATATGCGATCATCAAGAAGATTGTGGGCCTGCGTGTTTCCGAAGAAGAGGAGATCTCAGGACTTGATTCTACCGAACATGGTCTTGCATCGGCATACTCGGGCTTTGCGATCATGGATGTGGCAAACACCATGACGATGGAAGTTAACGAGAACACTGATCTTGGTGTAGGTGAGTACGAAGAAGCTTCACAGGCGAAGAAAAATGCCGCTGTACCGGTTGTCACCGCTCCGTTTGTCGATACCGGCATGAACAAGGTGGTAATAATCGCGAAGCTCTCAAGATACGATGTGCTCAGGAAAACACTTAATGAAGTCGGCATAACAGGAATGACTGTAACACAGGTAATGGGCTGCGGTGTCCAGAAGGGTGCCGGAGAGAGATATCGTGGAGTCGAGGTTGATATGACATTGCTTCCGAAGGTTAAGGTGGAAGTCGTTATAGGAAATGTTCCTATCAAGGATGTCATCGAGGCAGCCAGGAAGGCTCTTTACACCGGTCATATCGGTGACGGTAAGATATTCGTTTATCCTGTTGAGAAAGTCATCAAGATCAGAACAGGCGAGGAAGATCTCGAAGCCCTTAAGGACGTCGAGTGATCCTATAAATCCTTTGTCCGGGCGGTACGGAACTCCTTACCGTGCCGCCTTTTTCAAAGGGATCAAAGTCCGGTCAGGGTTTAATGACCGGCTTTATTCTTTTTGAAATGAAAACGGCAAGTGCCATTTTTGCAAGATCCGGGATTATAAAGGGAAATACACACCATGACAGTACGGTGATGACTCCTACAGACCCGGTGTTCTTCATATAAACAAACATAAACCATGCAGTTCCGAAAGCATAGCAGATAACAAGTCCAAGGATCAGTGCAGTTATCATCTTTATAAGATCATTACCCGCTTTATCCGTTATCAGTGAAAATAAAAGTCCCATGAACATGAAGCCTATGATATATCCTCCCGTGTTTCCGAGAAGTACGCCGATCCCGCCTTTAAATCCCGAAAATACCGGAAGCCCGACGGCACCCATCAGTACATATACAAGAGTGGTAAGGGTTCCCCTTCTTCCTCCTAAGGTAAGAAGGACCGTAAAAACGGCAAAGGTCTGGAGCGTGAAAGGTATCGTGAAAGGAATGCTTATCCATGAGCACACGGCAATGAGTGCGGCGCCGATCGCTATGTATACCATATCAAGAGTGTTTATACGTTTTTTTGATCCCAATGACACTGTGTTTTCCGACATTTGTCCGCTCCTTTAAATTATCATTCCAAATAAGTTAATCACTTTCGTTTAAGTCCGTCAATCGGAAAATTTAAGGACCGGGGACGGATATATACCATATTTACCCGGCTGATCAGGGCCGGATTAGGTAAATCGATAATAATTTATCGAAATACGATAAATATTTGTTGACTTTTCGATTTTTCGGTGCTATTTTGTAAATGAAGGGTAAATGAAGAAGCCGGTCATAAAGGATCGGGAATGCATTTAAATATGTTTTATATGAAAGGATAAAGATCATGAAACAGGATGCACTTGCCAATTGGATAAGGTTTGTGATAATCGGAGTCGGGGTTTGCGGGCTCATCGTATATTCGGTGATAATGCCGAGGCTTGGTACCTACCTCGTACATCAGAACTCAATGCTTGAAAGTAATGTACTGCCCTGGCTCATACTCATATGGATAAGCGCCATACCCTGCTACGGAGTATTGTTCCTTGGCTGGAAGGTTGCGGGAAACATAAAGGCTGATAGATCATTTTGCTACGATAACGCCAAATACCTTAAGTGGGTATCATATCTTGCAATGGGGGATTCGATTTTCGTATTTTTGGCGCATGCGGTGTTCCTTATGCTTGATATGTCCGCGACGGCGGTAATGCTCGTTATCATCATAGTCGTATTTTTCGGGGTTTCGATATCGGTGTGTGCGGCGGCCCTGTCCCACCTTATAATCAAGGCGGCCGACATACAGGAAGAGAATGAATTAACCGTATAATTCAGGGAGCAGGGAGGAAAACAATGGGCCATTTGGTTTTTAACATAGATGTTATGCTGGCAAAACGGAAAATGAGCGTGACCGAGCTTGCGGACCGCGTGGGGATCACGCTCGCGAACATGTCGATACTTAAAACGGGCAAAGCAAAGGCCGTCAAGGTGTCAACGATCGAGGCGCTTTGCGATATCTTAAAATGCCAGCCCGGGGATCTGTTTGAATATGTAGAAGATGAGGAGGAAGAAATAAATGATCAATAAGCTTAACGGTCTGGGGCTTGCCCTTTTGTGCGGGGCGTATTCCCTGTTCTATACCTTTTGCCTTTATAGGAATTACAGCGGGGTGACTTTCCCTTTTTTCGCCGCGGGGACCTTGTTCGTTTTTGTATATTATATGAAAAAACAAGGTCTTACTATGAAAAAGTTTTCCGTCTTTCCTGTGGCCGGGATATTGATATTTAGCGTTCATGTCTGCCTTACCGGTAGCGCAACTTTGGCTGATTTTGACAGGGTTTTTATTTTTGTGCTCTTTTTTACCCTTTTTCTGCACAATTTATACGATGATAGGGACTGGGACGTATCAAAATATACGGGCGCGATCCTAAGGACCATAGTATCATCCGTGCGGTTTTGGCCAAGGCCCGTTAAGGATATATTTGAATTTATAAAGAATCACAGGCATCGGGAAGAAGGAGAAGAAAAAAAGAACGGAACGGCGTTATACATTTTTTTGGGACTTGCCATTTCCGTCCCGATACTTTTGGTGGTCCTGCCCCTTCTTGCTACATCCGATGCGGTGTTCATGGACCTTTTGGGGAGGATGATCGATTTTGATATCGATGAAAACATAGTCGGGATCTCATTCATGATCATAGCTGTCTTCTTCATATCATATGCCATGATAATAAGGCTTGATGAGAGGATGCCGGGACTTGACGCTCCCGTTAAGGATAAGCGCACGGCAAACCCGGTCGTTGCGATCACCGTTAGCGCGGTCATGCTCGTATTTTACGGCATGTACTGCGTTATCCAGATAGTGTATCTGTTCATGGGATACGGCACTCTTCCCGAGGGATACACCTATGCCGAGTATGTCCATGAAGGCTTTTACCAGCTCGTGTTTGTATGCATAATAAACCTTGTACTTGTGCTTCTTTGCAGGAAGTATTCAAGGGATAACACAGTGCTTCGGGTAATGTTAAGTCTTATATCCTTATGTACCTTTATCATGATCTTTTCAAGTGCTTACAGGATGGCTCTCTATGTGGATGCATACGGGCTTTCGTTCCTTCGGCTTTATGTATTCTGGGCGCTTGCGGTCATCGGGCTTGCAATGACGGGGACCATGGTCTATATCTTTGTTCCCGGCATGCCGTTTTGTAAATACTGTATCGTGGTCCTAACCTGCATGTGGGCTGTTTTCATAAGTATAAGGCCCGATTACACCATTGCAAAATATAACATTTTAACACAGGAGGACTGCGACTTTTATTACATCACCCACAACCTTTCAACGGATGCGGCCCCTGCGATAGAGGAATGTATAGATGATGAAGAAACAAAAACTGAACTTTTAGAGAAGGTCACGGATTACGGAGAACTTGAGCCGATGACTCTTCGAAAGTTTAATTATTCCAAATGGGTTGTTAAAAGGCTTCGGGACAAACACGGGATTTGATTGACAAATAAGCCGTATGACTAGTATTCTATACTCAGGCGATGCGGTCATCCGGGATGGATGATTCAGGTTTTGGCCGCAGAGGATGAATACTTGGAGGAATTATGAAAAAGAAAGGTTTTACGATCCTTAACTGTCTGCTTGTGCTGCTCATGGCGGTGACTCTTACCGCATGCAAGGGCGATGACGGATCCGCTTCAGATCCTAACCTTGGAACATATGAGGGACAGTCGGCCGAGATGAGCGGATTTACGGTCGGGGTCGATCAGTTATTTGAGGAAGGCATTTCCGTGGAGCTTAAGAAGAAGGGCAAGGGCAAGATCCGCTGTGACGGAGCTACGGACAGCTTAAAGTGGACGCTTGACGGCGATAAGTTCCATGCGGAAGGCGGCGGGAACGAATATGACGGAACCGTAAGCGAAGGCGTGATGGTCCTTGAAGACATACTGGGTACGGGAATGAGCGTGACCCTTGTAAACGGCGATTATACGGCATCCTCAGAAGATAATAAGGATACAGGCGATTACGGCTCGGGCGAAAGTAAGTTAGGAAAGTCCGGAAGTGAAAACAATGACAGGGAAAGCGATGATTCGGAAAGCTTTTCGGGTTCGAAGGAGGAAGCCTTCAAGGCAGCCAAGACAGGTTCGGGCTCAAGCTCAGATGATAAGGGTTCCGATGAGGGAGCGGGATCATTTACCGAAATGATGGGTGCTTCCGATGACGCAGGTGAATGGGAGCTGTTTGTTGTTGTACAGAACGGCCATTCATATATGAAGGAAGACCTTGAAAAGAAGGGGATTCATTCAACCATCAGTATGAGAGAAGACGGTACGGGACAGATCGACCTTGTGGGCAGGCTCATGGATATGGAGTGGTCAAACGGTCAGATAGTGGTTCCCGATAACGGTGAAGGCAAAAGGGAAGAATACAGATATTCAATATCCAATGAGTATCTGGTGCTTGTGGACGAGGATATGGTATTCACGTTCATGAGAAAGGAATAAAGCAAAGGAGGGAGACAGGATGGCTTGTTTTTTGGCACCGGTGACGGAGGCGGTCATTGTTACCGCAGTTGAGAAGAAGATGGAAGGAAAGGCTGACGTAAATGCAGTTTCCGAGTCAGAAGGAGGGATCGTTAAGATTCCCTTAAGCCGTAAGCTTAAGTGGCTTAACCGCATGCTTTGGGGCGGCGCTTTTTTGCTTGCTTTCGAGCATGTATGGCACGGAGAGGTAACGGCGTGGTTCCCGTTCCTTACGGCAATGTCAAATGCCGAGGATACGGCAGAGATGCTTAAGGAGATAGGGACGAACGGCGTATGCATGGCAGCTCTCATCACGGCGGTATGGGCCGGGATATGCAGGGTGGCTGACAGCATAATCAACAGGAAGACTGACGAGGAAACGGAGGGGGCAAACGCATGACTCTACTTATCACGACATATGCGGCGGTCATAGCTACCGTCATCTGGTACAGGCGTAAGGATGATTCCATGAAGCTTGGTATCCTCTGCTTCATGTACTGGGGAGCTGCACTTATGTGGCTTGTTGATGCACTCTTTGAGTATTTTGAGCTTGGAGCGGAATACTTTACTCCGTCGGCCCAGGATATGCTTAATGATTCTTTCTTAGGCCTTGCCGTGGTTGCGCTCGGACTTATCGTCTGGGTTGTAAGGCTCCTTATAACCGATCCCAAGGGCTCGGTAAGGAGAGCACTTAAGAATCAGGAACAGTAAATCATTATTGACAGCGCAGAATTATGGATTATAATGATTTTTGGAGCAGGGCTGCTTCGGAGTTATTCCGGGGTGGCTTTGTTTTTTGCAAAGGGAAAGGTAAAACATGAAGATCGTAGAACTTGACCGGAATACACTCGGTTATGATATAGACACAAACGTATTTGCCGATTTCGGTGAATATGAGCAGCATGATTCCGACACAGTGGAAAACAACCGCGGATATATAAAGGATGCGGATATAGTAATCTTTAACAAGGCTGTAATGAACGAAGAAATGCTTAAGGACGCGGATAAGGTAAAGCTCCTTTGCGTAACGGCCACGGGATACGACAACATCGATCTTGACTATGCAAGGAGCCGGGGGATCGCGGCGGCAAACGTAAAGGCTTACTCAACACCGGCGGTGGCACAGCATACCTTTGCGCTTGCACTCTATGTCCTTGAAAAGATAAGCTACTATGACGATTACGTTAAGTCGGGAAAGTACAGTTCGCAGACCGGATTCTGCAACTTTGACGAGAAGTTCAACGAGCTTGAAGGCAAGACCTGGGGCATCGTGGGTATGGGCAATATCGGCCGCTCTGTCGCAAGGATCGCAGCAGCCTTCGGGTGCAGGGTCATATATTATTCAACGACCGGAAAAAACAAGGTTGAGGGTTATGAGCAGGTAAGCTTTGACGAGCTGCTTAAGCAGTCGGACGTGTTATCGCTTCACTGCCCGCTTAACGATAATACCCGCGGCCTTATAGATATGGCAGCACTTAAGAAGATGAAGAAGACCGCAGTGCTTGTAAATGTATCAAGGGGTCCTGTGATAGTGGATGAGGACCTGACGCAGGCGCTTGAACAGGGCATCATAGCCGGAGCGGGACTCGATGTGCTCACGAAGGAACCGATGACTAAGGACAATCCGCTCTTAAGGATAAAGGACAGCAGGAAACTCATCATCACGCCGCATATGGCATGGGCAAGCGTTGAAGCAAGGCAGCGCTGCGTAGATGAGATCTATCTTAATATAAAGGCGTTTCTAAACGGCGAAAGCCGCAACAGGGTTGACTAAGGGAGAAAAAAGATGACTTACGACAGGAAGCTTATCTTGGAGGATGGCAGCGAGTACTTAGGATCCGGGTTCGGGGCCAAAAACGATGCGGTGTGTGAGATAGTGTTCAACACATCAATGGTCGGATATCAGGAGATAGTTTCCGACCCGTCTTATACTGACCAGGCGGTGGTAATGTCCTATCCGCTCATCGGCAATTACGGCATAACGGATGAGGATTACGAAAGCAGATACATAGCCCCGTCGGCTTTCATAGTAAGGGATATAAACGACAATCCGTCGAACTTTCGGGCAACGCGGACGCTTTCGGAGCTGCTTGAGGAAAACGGGGTCCCCGGGATATACGGAGTTGACACGCGTAAGCTTGTAAGGAGCATAAGGGACTTAGGATCGAGGAGGGTGCTCCTTACCGGGATCGACACTTCCCTTGAAGCCGGCCTTAAGATAATAAAAGATACACCGATAAGACATGATGCGGTAAGCCGCTGCAGCTGCACAAAGCGGTGGTACAGCCGCACTTCCAAACCCAGATATCACGTCGTCGCAATAGACTGCGGCATGAAATCCAATATCGTAAGAATGTTAAATAAGCATAAATGCAATGTCATCATCGTTCCTTATAATACAAGGAGCGAGGAGATACTTGCGCTGTCTCCGGACGGCCTGTTCATATCAAACGGCCCCGGGGATCCGACCGATGTTCCTGAGGTTATAAATACGCTTAAGGAGTTAAGGGGTAAGCTCCCGATGTTCGGCATCTGCTTGGGACACCAGCTTTTGTCGCTTTCGTACGGAGCACAGACCTACAAGCTTAAGTTCGGGCACAGGGGCGGCAATCATCCCGTCAAGGATATAAGGACGGGAAAGATCGAGATAACCAGTCAGAATCACTCGTATGCGGTCGATGAGAGATCCCTTGAGGGAACAGGCCTTAAGGTATCGCATATAAATGTGCTTGATAATACGGTCGAGGGTGTTTACAGCGAGGAGGATAAGGTGTTCTCGGTGCAGTACCATCCCGAAAGTGCGCCCGGACCGCAGGACAGCACATATCTGTTTGACAACTTCATAAGGCTGATGGGAGGTGAGAGGGATGCCTAAGAGGACTGATATAAAAAAGGTACTGGTGATAGGCTCAGGCCCCATAGTCATCGGCCAGGCTGCCGAGTTTGACTACGCGGGAACGCAGGCCTGCCTCGCACTTAAGGAGGAGGGCTACGAGGTAATACTTGCAAACTCAAATCCCGCCACGATAATGACCGACCATTCCATCGCTGACAAGGTATACATGGAACCTCTTACTCTTGAATATATGGCAAGGATATGCCGCTATGAAAGGCCGGATGCTATAGTACCCGGTATCGGCGGCCAGACCGGACTTAACTTATCATTGCAGCTTTATGACAAGGGAGTGCTCGATGAATGTGAGATAGAGCTCCTTGGGACCGATGCCGACAGTATAAGGAAGGCTGAGGACAGGGAGCAGTTCAAGGAACTGTGCGAAGAGCTGAATGAACCCGTTGTGCCTTCGATGATAACCGTGACAGTGGAGGAAGGACTTAAAGCCGCTCAGGAGATAGGCTATCCCGTGATCCTTCGCCCCGCGTTTACCTTAGGCGGTACAGGCGGCGGTTTTGCGGGCGATCCCGAGGAGATGGAGAGGATGATGAAGCATGCGCTTGAATTATCCCCCGTCCATCAGGTACTGGTAGAGAAGAGCATAAAGGGTTATAAGGAGATAGAGTATGAGGTGATAAGGGACGGAAACGATACCGTTATCACCGTATGTAACATGGAGAACTTGGATCCCGTCGGCATACATACGGGAGATTCGATAGTCGTTGCACCCAGCCAGACTCTTACGAACAAGGAATACCATATGTTAAGGGATGCGGCGATCCGCATTATCCGCGCACTTAAGGTAAAGGGCGGATGTAACGTGCAGTTTGCCCTTGATCCCGAATCCTTTGATTATTACGTGATAGAAGTAAATCCCAGGGTTTCAAGGTCTTCGGCGCTTGCATCAAAGGCAAGCGGATATCCGATAGCCAGGGTTTCCGCAAAGATAGCAGTCGGCATGAACCTTGATGAGATAATGCTTGCAAATACGCCGGCCTGCTTTGAGCCCGCGCTTGATTACATAGTCACCAAGATGCCGAGGTTTCCGTTTGATAAATTCACCACCGCTTCGAACGCATTGTCAACCCAGATGAAGGCAACGGGCGAGACGATGAGTGTCGGAAGGACGATGGAGGAAAGCCTGCTTAAGGCGATCCGTTCGCTTGAGGAGGGCTATGATTACCTGTATTCCGCAAAGTTCGATCCTGATGTAAAGCAGGAAAAGGGCGACTTTTATGGGGATGAGGATAAGGTAACAAGGCTCCTTGACTATATCGGGGAAGGAACTGATGACAGGATATACGCGATAGCGCAGCTCCTTAGGATGGGAGTGGATACCCAGGTCATCTACTTAAGGACAAAGATAGACATGTTCTTCCTTGACAAGCTTAAGGATATCGTAAGCCTTGAAAAGAGGATAAGGGAAGAGGAGCTTACAAAGGAGCTGCTGTATGAAGCAAAGCGTACGGGCTTCTGCGATAAGACGATAGCATGGCTTAAGGGTTTAAGCGAAGAAGATATATGGAAGAAGCGCAGGGAATATGATATAAGGCCCGTTTACAAGATGATAGATACCTGTGCGAGCGAGTTTGAAAGCTATGTGCCGTACTTTTACTCAACATATGAGGATGAAAATGAGTCAAGGATATCGGATAATAAGAAGGTCATAGTTTTAGGCTCCGGTCCCATCAGGATAGGACAGGGCGTGGAGTTTGACTATTCCACGGTGCATGCGGTAAAGACCATACACGAAATGGGATACGAGGCCATAGTGATAAACAATAATCCGGAGACGGTTTCAACGGATTACACAACAGCCGACAAACTTTATTTCGAGCCCCTGACGACCGAAGATATCATGAACATAATCGAGCTTGAAAAGCCCGACGGAGTGATAGCATCCCTCGGAGGCCAGACGGCGGTTAACCTTGCGGGACCGCTTGCCGCCCGCGGAGTAAAGATAATAGGAACGGACCCCGATGCTATTTTTGCGGCGGAAGACAGGGATGCGTTTGAGAACGTGATAATAAAGCTTAACATCCCGCATCCGACAGGAGTTGCGGTAACGAACCTTGAGGAAGGCAAAAATGCGGCGGGTAAGATAGGATATCCCGTGCTCGTTCGCCCAAGCTTCGTACTCGGCGGCCGTGCGATGGAGATAGTTGCAAACGAGGATATGTTGGTTAAATACTTAAAGAATGCGGTGGAAGTCGATACCGACAGGCCGGTCCTCGTTGATAAATACGTGGTCGGCAAGGAAGTTGAGATAGATGCGATCTGCGACGGAAAGGATGTGTTCCTTCCGGGAATAATGGAGCTTGTTGAGAGGACGGGCGTGCATTCGGGTGATTCTACCAGCGTGTATCCGCCGTTTTCCATATCGGATAAGGTTAAGGAAACAATAGCCGACTATACGAAGAAGCTTGGAGTGGGCATAGGCATAGTCGGACTGTATAACATCCAGTTCATCGTGGATAACGACGAAAACGTATATATTATAGAAGTAAACCCGCGCGCTTCAAGGAGCGTTCCCTTCCTGTCAAAGTCAACCGGCGTACCGCTTGTCAATATCGCTACAAGGGTAATGCTCGGGGAGAGCCTTAAGGAACAGGGATATGCGGATAAGGTGCTTGATAAGAAGGATTTCTGGTACGTAAAAGCACCGGCATTTTCGTTTGAAAAGTTAAGCGGAATGGATGCGTACCTGTCACCCGAGATGAAATCAACCGGCGAGGCGATAGGGTATGACAGGAGCTTAAAGAGGGCATTGTATAAGGCCCTGCAGGCATCCGGCATCAAGATGAAGGAGTATGGCACCGTGATATTCACGCTTGCCGATGAAGATAAGGAAGAGGCCCTGCCCCTCGTAAAACGGTTTTACGAACTGGGCTTTAACATCGAGGCAACGATCGGTACCGGAATGTACCTTAAGGAGCACGGCGTAAGGACCAGGATCCGCGGAAAGCTTTCGGAGGGAAGCGACGAGATCCTTAAGTCGATACGAGCCGGATATGTAAGCTATATAGTTAACACAAGGGCGATACTGTCGGGAATCCACTATGTTGACGGCGAGGCTATAAGGAAGTGCGCGATACTAAACGGGGTCACGATGTTCACGTCGCTCGATACGGTGAGGATACTGCTTGATGTACTTGAGGAAATAACACCGAGGATATCAGAGATATGATTTATCAGGGTCATAATCATTGTTAACAACCCAGGCTTGCCTGAGGGTTGTTACAAGGATTTATGACCCGCCCCAACATGAGCAAGAAGTGGAATATGTTCCACGGGATTGCGAATGTTGGGTAGGGATCGTGGGAGTGCAGAGCACGGAACGATCCCGTGATAAATATATATAGATAGATAAAGAAAGAGGGACTGACATGAAGTTTACCAAGATGCATGGCTGCGGAAACGATTACATATACGTATATACGGGAGACCAGGAGGTTGCCGACAGGTCCGGGATCGCGATAAAGCTGAGCGACCGGCATTTCGGCATCGGCGGGGACGGAGTCATATTCATCAATCCTTCCGACGAGGCCGATTTTGAAATGGAGATGTATAACGCCGACGGTTCGCGCGGCAAGATGTGCGGGAACGGCATAAGGTGTGTGGCCAAGTTCGTGTACGACAACGGACTTACGGATTTAAATCCGGTTAAGATAGTAAGCTGCGGGAGCGTTAAGACACTCTACCTTAATGTTAAAGACGGAGAGGTTGATACCGTAAGGGTGGATATGGGCGAGCCCATACTTAAGGCTGAGGATATACCTGCGGATCCGTCGCATACGGTCGAAGGAGCGGATGATGAGGGGAGGCTCATCAACGTTACCTATAATGTGAACGGTAAGGATGAGAAGATGACGGCGGTTTCGATGGGCAATCCGCATGCGGTCATCTTCGTTGATGATACGGACGGCCTTGAGCTTGACAAGATCGGACCCGCATATGAGCATCATACCGTATTTAAGGAAGGCGTAAATACCGAGTTTATTAAAGTATTGGATAAGAGTCATTTAAAGATGCGCGTTTGGGAAAGGGGAAGCGGCGAGACCTTAGCCTGCGGAACCGGGGCCTGTGCATCACTTGTTGCGGCGGTTCTTACGGGAAGGAGTGAAAGAAAAGCAGTTCTCCATTTAAGAGGCGGCGATCTTGTGATAGAATGGAATGAGACGGACGGACACATATACATGACAGGACCCGCACGGACCGTGTTCACGGGTGAAGTTAAAGTTTAAAAATGTTGGGTAACGATAAGAATAAGAAAAACAATATAAGTGAAGTGATCATCATAGGCGCAGGACCGGCAGGACTTATGGCAGCAATAAGTGCTGCACGGGAGGGCGCTTTTGTTACCGTATTGGAACAAAAGGACAAGCCCCTTAAGAAGCTGTATGCCACCGGAAACGGAAGGTGCAACTTCTCAAACATCTATATGGATGATAAGGTATACAGGGGCGGGGATCCTGAGTTTGCGCTTAAGATAGTGGATCATTACGACAGGGACGACCTGCTGCTTTTCTTCCATGAGCTGGGTATGATGACCAAGCATATCGGAGACTATATCTATCCCTACAACGAGCAGGCAAGGAGCGTTGCGGATGCGCTGCTGCTTGAATGCAGGAGGCTTGGGGTTAAGATATGCTGCGAAGAGCGCGTGGTTGACATAACATATAAACCGGAGAACGAAGATGAGGTATCTTCGGATGTTTACAGTGAGCCTGCCGATGAAGTACGGTTTGAAGTGAAGACTGTCGGCCGTATATACGGGTGCAGGAAACTCATACTGGCCGTAGGCGGCAAGGCAAGTCCGGCACACGGCAGCGACGGTAACTTAAACGGCGTAATAAAGGATTTAGGACACACGATAGTTAAGCAGTATCCTGCGCTGGTGCCCCTTATGCATACGGATAAAAAGCTTGCAAAGCTTGCGGGAGTACGTGTTAAATGCGCGGTATCGCTCATCGTATCCGGGAATACGGTTTCTTCGGAGAGGGGCGAGATCATATTTAATAAGGACAACATAAGCGGTATACCCGTCATGCAGGTAAGCAGATATGCAGCTAAGGCATTTGAAGAGGGCAGGGAGGTTTATGTAAGGCTCGACCTGTTTCCGGATGAAACGGAGGAGGAGCTGTCCGGCCTTTTAAGGAGAGCATTTGACGGCTATTACGATGTTTTAAGCCTTAAGAACAAGGATCCGAGGCGTGACAGGAGCGCGCTTGAAGCCCTGGGGCTTTGCACGAATGAGAAGCTTGCCGAATACTGCTTAAACGCGGCAGGCATAATCCCGCGCTCTATCGCGGGTAATGTGCAGGAAAAAAAGCTTAAAGCTTTGGCGAAGCTTTTAAAGGGCCTTGATGTAAGGGTTACAGGCGATGCAGGCTTTGAGAGGGCCCAGGTTACGGCGGGCGGAGTGGATTTAAGCGAACTTACGGATGATCTTGGATCAAAGATCATACCGGGATTATATATAGCCGGCGAACTGGCCGATGTTGACGGTACCTGCGGAGGATATAACCTCCAGTGGGCGTTCTCTTCGGGCGCGATCGCGGGCAGGGATGCGGGAAAAAGCGTATTAAACAGATAGAAAAGGATAAGGACAAGGGATATGGCAGGGATAATGATAAGGAACATCCGGCTTATCAACCCGGAGAGTCACACGGACGAATATGTAGACATACTGATAAGCAAGGGAGAGATAACCGCTGTCGATCTGCACAGCAAGAGCACGATCCGCGAGATACAGGCGGACATGGTAATAAACGGAAGGGGCCTTATAGCCGCACCGGGGCTTGTGGATGTCCATGTGCATTTCAGGGATCCCGGCTTTACGCATAAGGAGGACATCCATACGGGTGCCACAGCGGCTGCGGCGGGAGGTTTCACATCCGTCGTAATGATGGGTAATACCGATCCGGCGCCCGATAATGACAAGGCTCTTACCGATGTACTTAAGAGAGCGGGAAATGAGAACATCCGCATTTATTCGGTAGGCACGGTAACAAAGGGGCTTAAGGGTGAAGAGCTTACGGATGCTTCATCGCTTAAGGCAGCGGGAGCCGTGGGCCTGTCGGATGACGGAAAGCCGGTGCTTAACGAAGCGCTTATAAAGGAAGCGTTCGTTAAGGCAAAGGAAGAGGGTATCCCGGTAAGCCTTCATGAAGAGGACCCTGACTTTATCGAGGACAACGGGATAAACAAAGGCTATGCATCAAAGAAGATAGGCATTGGCGGTTCGGACCGCAGTGCCGAGATATTCATGGTAAAGAGAGACTTAAAGCTTGCGCTCGAAACGGGAGCAAGGGTTGTGATACAGCATATAAGCACTAAGGAAGCGGTTGAGCTTGTAAGGAAGTATAAGGCCTTAGGGGCCGATGTCCATGCGGAGGCAACGCCGCATCACTTCACGCTTACGGAGGAGGCCGTATTAAAGTACGGTTCGCTTGCCAAGATGAACCCGCCCCTTCGTACCGAGGAAGACAGGATGGCTATCATAGAGGGCCTTAAGGATGGCACGATAGATATGATAGCAACCGACCATGCGCCCCATACAAAGGAGGAGAAGGGCATGCCTATAACGGAGGCTCCGAGCGGCATCATAGGGCTTGAGACCTCACTGGCACTTGGCATCACCTCCTTAGTTGACAAGGGATTTTTAACAATGTCCCAGCTTATCGAGAGGATGAGCACCACGCCTGCAGCGGTATATAACTTAAGTGCCGGAAGCATTAAGATGGGCAGCCCTGCGGATATCGTTATCTTCGATCCCGAGGATGAGTGGATAGTAAGCGGCTTTGCATCAAAGTCGGATAATTCGCCCTTCATTAACTGGAGGCTCAAGGGCAAGGTCAGATATACGATCTGTAACGGTGAGATAGTATACAGGAACGAGGACTGAGGATGGGTAAAAGGAAGGAAACCGCAAGGGTTTTGTCGCAGGAAATGCTTGCGGATGAGATATACAGCATGTGGATAGAAACGGATATCGCAGGGGAAGCATTTCCCGGGCAGTTCATATCCGTTTACACAAAGGATAAGACAAAGCTGCTTCCAAGGCCTATCAGCATATGCGAGGCTGATAAAGGGGGCAGGTTAAGGATAGTATACCGGATAGCAGGTGCCGGTACGAAGGAGTTCTCGCAGTATAAGGCCGGAGATGAAATTGATATCTTAGGGCCTCTCGGAAACGGATTTCCCATAAAGAATGAAAACGCCGTGCTGATAGGAGGCGGGATAGGCATACCGCCGATGCTTGAACTTGCAAAAAGGCTTAAGGGTGATAAGACCATAGTTTTGGGATACAGGGATGCCGATACCTTCCTTGTTGATGAATTAAAGGAGTACGGGAATATCGTCATCGCGACAGATGACGGGTCCCTGGGAACTAAGGGCAATGTCATCGATGCCATAAAGGAGAATAAGGTCACGGGAAGAGTCATTTATGCCTGCGGACCAACGCCCATGCTTCGTGGGGTAAAGAAGTTTGCCGAAGAAAACGGGGTTGAAGCCTATATCTCACTTGAAGAAAGAATGGCATGTGGGGTAGGCGCTTGTCTTGGATGCGTATGTAAATCAACCGATACGGACGATCATTCGAAGGTAAAGAACAAAAGGATATGCGCGGACGGTCCCGTGTTTAATGCAACGGAGGTGGAGCTGTGAGTAATGCTGTAATGACTGTGAACATCGCCGGGGTGGAGCTTAAAAACCCGGTCATGGTAGGCTCGGGAACCTTCGGATCGGGCATGGAGTATTCGGAATTTGTCGACCTTAACAAACTCGGAGCCGTGGTGACCAAGGGCGTCGCAAACGTGCCATGGCCAGGAAATCCCACGCCCAGGGTCGTTGAGACCTGCGGCGGGATGTTGAATGCCATAGGCCTCCAGAACCCCGGTATCGACACATTTATCGAAAGGGACCTTGAATTCCTAAAGGCCTATGATACGAAGGTAATAGTAAACGTATGCGGAAGGACGGTCGAGGATTACGTTGAAGTCGTGGAAAGGCTTTCGGATGAAGCCGTCGATATGCTTGAGATAAACGTATCCTGTCCAAACGTAAAAGAGGGAGCAATAGCATTCGGCCAGAAGGCAGATGCACTTTTTAACATTACGGAAGAGATAAAGAAACATGCAAAACAGCCGGTCATCATGAAGCTGTCGCCCAATGTTACGGATATCGCCGAAATGGCAAGGGCAGCTGAGGCGGCTGGAGCGGACGCGGTATCGCTTATAAATACCCTGACCGCAATGAAGATAGACATACACAAACGGACCTTTGCCCTTGCAAACAAAACGGGAGGGCTTTCAGGGCCCGCGATAAAGCCGGTAGCCGTAAGGATGGTATATCAGGCAGCGCAGGCGGTAAAGATACCCGTGATAGGCATGGGCGGCATAGCAAACGCGGAGGATGCACTTGAGTTTATAATGGCCGGAGCGACGGCAGTTGCGGTTGGCGCGATGAATTTTCATAACCCTTACACAACAGGGGAGGTTATCGACGGGATACAGGATTATATGATAAAGTACGGCGTCAAAGATATTAAGGAACTGACCGGCTGTGTTTAACAGGTTTAATAATTTATGAAACTGTGATATAATTCATGACAGTCAGCGTAAAACAACATGAGTTTATATACATGAAAGGTTGTTTGTGGAAAAGCAGGTTATAGACGAAAAAACTGAAGTTACCGAGCAGCTGCTAAGTGAGTATTATTCCCGGATGGAAACGGGAGAGGAGCTGTTTATTTACAGGAAAGGTAAGGATATAGACCGGGAAAAGGAAGGTCTTCTTCTTATCAGATGCGGATTTGAAAAGGTAGTTAAGATGAGGGAGTGTCCCAAAAAGGGATGCTTCCTTATAAAGTGTGTAAAGTGCGAAAAAAGGGAGCCTAAGCTGTCGATAATCGTCCCGATGTATAATGAGGGACGCACGGCAGATGAGCTCCTTACGCTTCTTATAAACCACGAATGGATAATGGATGTTGAGATCATAATCGTGGAAAGCAATTCAAGCGACGGTACCAGGGAAATAGCCAAAAAGCATGCAGAGTCAAACCCCGGCCTTGTCAAGCTCATACTTGAGGAAAAGCCCATGGGCAAGGGCAATGCGGTGCTTAACGGTATAAAGCAGGCTACGGGCAACTACTACGCTATACAGGACGGAGACCTTGAATACAAGGTGGATGATTACGACAGGCTGCTTAAGCCGATAAGGGATGAGGAAGCGTTGTTTGTGCTTGGAAGCAGGTACCGCAAGGATGACTGGAAGATGCGCAAGTTTTCAGAAGGCGGCAGTAAAAACAACCTCATCGCAGGCTACCTTAACTTAGGACAGAAGCTGCTTACCGGAGTGATAAACTTAGCCTGCGGATCCAAGATGACAGATCCTTTCACTATGTATAAGATATTCCATAAGGACTGCATGTACGGCATCAATTTCAGAGGCGGAAAGTTCGGCCTTGACTGGGAGATAGTGACCAGGTTCTTAAGGAAGGGATATAAACCCGTTGAGATGTATATCACCTATAACGCAAGGTCATATGCGGAGGGTAAGAAGGTGGATCTTATCGGTAATCCGCTCGAAGGCTTAAGAGCCCTGTGGTACAGCAGGGTCGTGGCGGATGTTTATGACTATGGAGATAAGTAGGAGGAATCATTCTGCGAAGCAGAATTCAGGATGATTCCGATGATTGGCCGCTGACGAAGGAAGGGGCATTACATTATTATAGGAGGAATCAATGAATTTCGGTATCATAGGCTGCGGCCTTATCGGCGTAAAAAGGGCAAGGTCGATATTTGAAAGCGGACATAAGATCACGATAATGTGTGATGTCGACTCAAATAAGGCAAGGGCGCTTGCGGATCAGTTTAAGTGCGACTGCATCACCAATACGTATAAGGATGTAATACATAAGGAGGATGTGGACGTGATAGTTGTGGCCACATCCAATAACCTGCTTGCAAAGATCACCCTTGAAGCGGTTAAAAATGATAAGAATGTAATAGTTGAGAAGCCCGGAGCGATAAGTTCCAAGGAACTTGAGCCCATAATAAGCGAACTTGAGAAGAGGAAGGTAGTGGTTAAGGTCGGTTTCAACCACCGCTATCATCCGGCGATGCTCCAGGCAATGGATATAATAAAGAACGACGACTTGGGCGAGATAATGTTCATCCGCGGCAGGTACGGACACGGCGGAAGGGTCGGCTATGACCGTGAATGGCGTGCCGACAAGTCGATCTCCGGCGGCGGCGAGACCATAGACCAGGGCGTACACCTTATCGACCTTTCAAGGTGGTTCATGGGTGACTTTGACAAGGTTGAAGGCTTTGCGGCAACCTACTACTGGGACATGGAAGTCGATGACAACGGCTTCATCTGCCTAAGGAAGGAAGACAACAGGTGCGCATGGCTGCAGGTAAGCTGTACCGAATGGAAGAACATGTTCTCATTTGAGATATATTTAAAGCATGCGAAGCTTATGATAGAAGGCCTCGGCGGAAGCTACGGAGTGGAAAGGCTGTATTACTACAAGATGCTTCCGGAGATGGGACCTCCGATCACCCAGATCTATGAGTATTCAAGGGGCGACGATTCATGGAAGATGGAGCTTAAGGATGTCGTTGATGCGGTTGAGCACGGCGGCGAGCTTTTCATGGGTGACATCCATGATGCCTATGAATCATTGAAGATAGTCGAGCAGATATACGGAGGATCGGATGTTAAAAAGTAAAAGGGCCCTGATAACCGGTGCCGGCCGCGGACTCGGCAGGTATACGGCAGGGGTTTTTATAAAGAATCATGCTTCCGTAGTCATATGCTCGCGAAACGAAGAAGAGCTTAAGGCAGCCGCAGAGGAAGCGGGCGGTGAAAACATTTACTGCATCAAGGCCGACATGGGAAAGACTGAAGATATAGACAGGCTGTATGACTTTGCCCTTGATAAGCTCGGCGGACTTGATATCGTAGTAAACAATGCGGGCATCCAGGGTCCGATCGGACCGTTTGAGGAAAATGACTGGAACGACTGGATGGATGTTTTTAACGTGAACCTGTTCGGGACCGCCTACAGCATGAAAAAGGCGATAGAGATATTTAAGGATCAAAAGAGCAGGGGCAAGATAATCAACCTGTCCGGCGGCGGGGCAACCTCGAGCAGGCCCAATTTCAGCGGATATGCGGCAGCCAAATGTGCGCTCGTAAGGCTCACGGAGGTTGTTGCCGATGAGAACAGGGACGCGGGGATCGACATAAACTCGATAGCTCCGGGCGTCATGAACACGGATATGCTAAAGCTTATAACGGCAGCAGGCAAGGATCAGTCCGGCGAGCGGGAATACAATATAGCAGCAGGTCAGAAGGAAGGCGATCTTACATCCTTAGTAAAACCCGCACAGCTTATAACCTTCCTTGCATCCGACAGGTCCGACGGCATTTCCGGAAAGCTTATAAGTGCCGTATGGGACGGCTGGGATAAGGATGATTTTGCACGCATATGCAGTGATAAGGATATATACACTTTAAGGCGGACGATAGAATAATAGCCAAAAGAACCGTCCCCGTGGCAAAAATAAAACACGCAGGTTTTTAAGCCTGCGTGTTTTTTACTCAAACTTCAATTGTTATGGTAGTAACCTAGTTAACCTTAGTTTGAGATTCGTTAGCCCAGTTGTCGAATCCTTCCATTACCGCATCGTATGTTTTCTGCGATATTTCGGGAAGTGCCTGTCCCCAGGACTTGGTAGCCGCCGAGTATCCCTTCTTGAATGCATCGCGCATCTCTTCGATCTTGTCGGGGTCACCGCCCGTAAGGGCCTTGGCCATCTCGAGGATCCTGTTTGATGTGTTCTTCACACCGTAGAAGCCGTCCTCCGATATAGCCTTCTGAGCCTCTTCCTTGGCTGCAGCCGAAACGGTAAACTTACCGCTTGCGAGGAAACGCCATATACTGTCTTCGTCATTGCCGTTAGCTGCCTGAAAAGCCGAGAGCTGACCCGATAAGGTATCATGTACCATATCGAGGAGACGCTGTTTGTTGGCTTCCTGATCCGCTTTTAACTGATCAACGAGTGCCGTGTTGGGTTTATAAGTGACACCCGATTTTTCGAGAGCGGCTGCTTCCGAGCTCTTTTCGTATATGACACCTGTTTCTGCGGCCTTACTTGCAGAAGCGGAGGAAGTATTTTCGGTCTTTGGTTCATTTGTGGATTTCTTTACAGAAGTGTATGCGCTGTACGCATCGATCTGCGAGTATCCCTGAATTCCGTTCACACTCATATTTACCCTCCTTGGTGTTCTCTTTTGCACCGGAAAAAGGATTTCCGTACAAAAGGAGATAGTAATAGCTTCATCTAATATATCGGTACGTTAAACAAATAGGATTAGCTTTTTTTTAAAAAAAATGATATGATTTTTACAGGATTGTATACAGAATACAATATGGCTTCGCGGGGGATTTTAAGCGGATGGATACTGTAAGTTACAAGGCACCGGCCAAGATAAACCTTGCACTCAATGTGGTAAGAAAGCGTGCTGATAATTATCATGAAGTGCGCATGGTAATGGTAAGCATCGGTTTATACGATGAGCTTACGCTGTCAAGGATAAAAGGCAGTGATATTGTTTTAGAATCAGACGCTTTAGGGATCCCTCTTAATGAAGATAACCTTATATATAAGGCGGCGGCTCTTATAAAAAACAAGTGCGGTACAATAGAAGGGGTTAAGATAACCCTTAAAAAGAACATCCCCGTGGCTGCGGGACTTGCGGGCGGCAGCACCGATGCGGCGGCAACCCTAAAGGGGATGAATGAGCTGTTTGACTTAGGGCTTTCCCAAAAAGAACTGCGTGACCTTGGAGTAAAGTTAGGGGCCGATGTTCCCTACTGCATCATGGGAGGGACCGCATTATCGGAGGGCATAGGAGAAGTGCTCACACCGCTTAAGAAAATGCCCGAATGCGGGATACTGATCGCAAAGCCCGGGATAGGCGTATCGACCGGATATGTATATAATGCGTATGATTCTTTGGAAGAAAAATATCATCCCGACGTTGATGCGATGATAAAGGCGGTTGAGAACGGCGACATTAATTTAATAGCAGATAACCTTGGCAATTCACTTGAGGGAGTAACGGTTAAGGAGCATCCGGTAATAGGCAGTATAAAGGAAGAAATGCTTAAGGCGGGTGCGCTCGGTTCGCTTATGAGCGGCAGCGGGCCTACGGTCTTCGGACTGTTTAATGACAGGGAAGAAGCACAATATGCCGCAGGGATCATTAAGGATACGGGGCTGGCTAAGGATATAGCCGTGGCAGGGCCCGTTTGACAACGTTTGGTCAGGGGGAATACAGATGGCGGAAACTAAGCTTCAGTTGATAACGGATGAATACCTTCCTTTAAGAGATGTCGTATTTAAGACATTAAGGCAGGGAATACTTAAGGGTGACCTTAAGCCCGGTGAGCGGCTGATGGAGATACACCTTGCGAGCAGGCTTGGGGTATCAAGGACACCCATAAGGGAAGCGATAAGGATGCTTGAGCTTGAAGGACTGGTTACGATGGTCCCAAGGCGCGGGGCCGAGGTTGCCAGGATAAGCAAGCAGGATCTAAGGGATGTTCTCGAGGTGCGAAGGTCCCTTGACTCCCTTGCCGTAAATCTTGCCTGCAAGCGGATAGACGATGAAGAAAAGGCAGCGCTTAAGCAGGCGGAGGATGACTTTGAACGTGCGGTAAAGACCGGGGATGCGACAACCATCGCCGAGGCGGATGTAAAGTTCCATGATGTCATTTTAAAGGCAAGCAAGAACGGAAGGCTCATGCAGATGGTAAACAACCTTGCGGAGCGGGTTTACCGGTACAGGCTTGAATACATAAAGGACAGCAGCAACCATTCAAGGCTCATCGAGGAGCACCGTAAGATAGTGGAATATATAGAAGGCGGAGATGTTGAAAAGGCCTGTATGGCGATCGAAACGCACATCGATAATCAGGAGAAAAACATCATAAGCCAGTTGGAATTATAGGCTTGCAATAAAACTGTTTAAAGTATAGAATTAATGAAATCCATGAGTTTGAAAAGGGGTATCGGGAATGCCGGATAACGGAGCGCCGATAGGCGTTTTTGATTCAGGTGTAGGGGGGCTTACCGTTGCCAAGGAGATAATGGCGCAGATCCCTAATGAGCGTATCGTGTATTTCGGAGATACGGCAAGGGTTCCGTACGGAAGCAAATCAAAGGCTACCATCACCAAGTTCACAAAACAGATAGTAAGGTTCCTTATGACGCAGGACGTAAAGGCCCTGGTCATAGCCTGTAACACAATGAGTGCCTATGCCATAGATGAGGTGGAAAAGGAAGTGTCCCTGCCCGTCATCGGAGTGGTAAAACCGGGGGCCCGTGTTGCGGTATCCCAGACAAAGAATAAGAGGATAGGCGTCATCGCTACCGAAGGAACGATCGGCAGCGGGATGTATGAAAGGTTCATAACGAACATCGATCCCACGGTCAACGTGCTCGGCAAGGCATGTCCCTTATTCTGTCCGCTGGTGGAGGAAGGGATGCTTGACGATCCGGTAACCGATGAGGTCGCACGCAGGTACCTAAAGGAGCTTATGGATCAGGATATCGACACGCTCATCATGGGCTGTACGCATTATCCGCTGCTGGCTCCGGCACTTAAGAGGCTTGTCGGTGATAAGGTAAGGCTTGTAAATCCTGCCTACGAAACCGCAAGGGAGCTTAAGGAGATGCTTACGGAGAACGGAATGCTTAATGATAAGCCTTTTAACGAGCAGGGTAAGGATCATGAGTTTTACGTAAGCGACCTTGCCGACAAGTTTACGCGTTTTGCGGCCGAAATCCTTGATAATAATGGTATAAACACCAGGAAGGTTGATATCGAAACGTATTAAGTCCCGATAAGAGACGGAGGAATATATGAAGAAGGATGTACTTATCACCATTTCGGGAATACAGTCAGATGAATTCAGGGATGCCGATAAGATAGAGATAATAACGAGCGGATGCTACTATAAGAAGAACAACAAGCATTATCTGCTCTATGACGAGATAGGCGAGGGACAGGACGAGGTCACCAAGAACGTGGCGCGTTTTGACACGGATGAATTCCATATCTCAAAGAGCGGCTATACCAATGTGAACATGTCCTTTGAGCAGAATAAGAGAAACATCACAAATTACATCACGCCGTACGGAAGCATGCTTGTGGGCGTTGATGCGAGCAGGATAGATGTAGTCGAAAATGAAGAGAACATACAGGTGGATATAGCCTATTCGCTGGATGTAAATTATGAGCATTTAGCAGACTGCAGGCTCCACATGGATATACAGCCCAAGGACAGCGGAGAATCATTCACGTTAAGTTGACAGGTATTTAAGGAGGGTTTCATGAAGGTAAGAAAGGCCATCATCCCGGCAGCAGGCCTGGGAACAAGGTTTCTTCCGGCGACCAAGGCGCAGCCCAAGGAAATGCTCGCGATCGTCGATAAGCCTACGATCCAGTACATTATCGAAGAAGCGGTTGCATCGGGCATTCAGGATATCATCATAGTGACCGGCCGCAACAAGCGTTCAATAGAGGATCATTTCGACCGTTCGATAGAGCTTGAGCTTGAGCTTGAAAAGAGCGGCAAGCAGGATATGCTTGATATGGTCAGGGAAATTTCCGAGATGGCCAACATCCATTACATAAGGCAGAAGGAACCGAGGGGCCTTGGACATGCGATATTTACGGCACGTCATTTCATAGGAAATGAACCCTTTGCGGTACTCCTCGGCGATGACGTGGTGGTTGCGAAAAAGCCCTGCTTAAGCCAGATGATAGATATTTACAATGAATATAAAACTTCAGTTTTGGGTGTCCAGAAGGTACCGCATGAGGTTGTCAACAAATACGGTATCGCCGACTGCAAGATGATAGACGACAGGGTATATAAGGTTAAGGACTTAGTCGAGAAGCCTGCGATCGAGGATGCTCCGTCGGATATTGCGATACTCGGACGATACATCATCACGCCTTCGATCTTCGATTACCTTGAAAACCAGGATGCAGGCACGGGCGGTGAGATCCAGCTTACCGATGCACTTCGCAGGATGTGTAAGGACGAAGCCATGTATGCCTATGATTTCAAGGGTCACAGGTATGACGTCGGAACGAAATGCGGCTTTATCCAGGCAAATGTTGAATTTGCGCTTAGGAATCCCGAGGTCAGGGATGAGATGCTTGAATACATAAACGAACTGCATGATAACATGGATGCGATGCTTGATTATGAGTGATAATGAGTAACGTTAAAGGACGGCCCTTTTGGACCGTCCTTTTTGATTTTACTTTATAGGCTTTGCGCCTGCCTTTTCCTGCATTTTCTCAATTGCCTGTTTGAACTTGCTCTTGGGTTTCTTTTCAACCTTTGCATTTCCGCCGCGCAGGCCCTTAACATCCACGATATATATTCCGCTTACCGAGGCCTTGACCTCCTTTTTGACGGGAACAAGATCGAAGATCTTTTCGTCGCAGATAAGGGACATTACCTGGGGGCCGACCTTGGCCTTGACTATCGGAAGCTTTTGTCCCCGAAGGAGCCTTGGGGTCTGTTCTAAGACCATGGCGGGCAATCCCGCATCTTTTAGCTTCATCCGTTTCTTATCTATGATAAGCATGGAATAGGTCTGCTTGGTGGCGTTTATCTGTTCCTGTTGTTCGGCCTGCTTCTTCTGGGCTCGTTTCCCGAGAAAATACAGCGCCACGGCCGCACCTGCGATGACAACCGCGATTATGATCAAAGTGATCGCTACTGGTGACATGATACACCTCCCGTAAACATTATGAATTTTTAACGCAGAATGTATTGTACCATAACAGACGGAACGGTTGCAACAGGCTATACATGTGTGTTATAACATATTTTAGGTTTTTCAGACTAACAGAAAAGGCGGTATTTATATGGAACTTACAGACATCAGGGAATTATATGCAAATAAGGAAGAATACTTTGACAAGAAAGTTACCGTTGGAGGCTGGGTAAGGAGCATAAGGGATTCAAAGACTTTCGGCTTCATCGTAATGAACGACGGTACGTTTTTTGAGCCGCTCCAGATAGTGTACGGGGACAGGCTTGAGAACTTCGATAAGATAAACAAGATAAACGTGGGAGCGGCGCTTATAGTAACCGGTACTCTGGTAGCAACTCCCCAGGCAAAGCAGCCCTTCGAGATCCAGGCGGACGAGGTTGTGATCGAGGGAGCGTCAACTCCCGACTATCCGCTCCAGAAGAAGAGACACACGCTTGAATACTTAAGGACGATAACTCACCTGCGTGCAAGGACAAACACCTTCCAGGCAGTGTTCCGCGTACGTTCCCTTGCGGCATATGCGATACATAAGTTCTTCCAGGAGAGGGGCTTTGTTTATGTACATACCCCGCTCATCACGGGAAGCGACTGTGAGGGCGCAGGAGAAATGTTCAGGGTTACGACTCTTGATCCGGTAAATCCCCCCTTAACAGAGGAAGGTACGGTTGATTATACGCAGGATTTCTTCGGCAAGGAAACAAACCTTACCGTTAGCGGCCAGTTAAACGGCGAAACCTACGCGATGGCGTTTAAGAACATCTATACCTTCGGTCCCACCTTCAGGGCGGAGAATTCAAACACGACTAGGCATGCGGCCGAGTTCTGGATGATCGAGCCCGAGATGGCGTTTGCCGATCTTAACGATGATATGGCTATCGCCGAGGACATGATAAAGTTCATTATAAAATATGTTATGGAAAATGCACCGGAAGAGATGAACTTTTTCAACCAGTTTGTCGATAAAGAACTTATAGAGAGGTTAAACCATGTAATGAGCTCCGATTTTGCAAAGGTTACCTACACCGATGCGATAAAGATACTCGAAAAGCATAACAATGAATTCGAGTACAAGGTATTCTGGGGCTGCGATCTTCAGACCGAGCACGAGAGATACCTTACCGAGAAGGAGTTCAAGCGCCCCGTGTTTGTCACGGATTATCCGAAGGATATAAAGGCCTTCTATATGAAGCTTAACGAGGACGGCAAGACGGTTGCGGCTATGGACTGCCTTGTTCCGGGCATCGGCGAGATCATCGGCGGAAGCCAGAGGGAAGATGATCACGACAAGCTGCTTGCAAGGATGGAAGAGATGGGACTTAAGAAGGAGGATTACGACTTCTACCTTGACCTTCGCAAGTACGGCACGGCCCGTCATGCAGGCTTCGGACTCGGCTTTGAAAGATGTGTAATGTACCTTACGGGAATGGGTAATATAAGGGACGTTATTCCTTTCCCGAGGACAGTAAACAACTGCGATCTATAATTCACAAATTGTTTACATAAAATGCTCGCAACTTTGTTGCATTTATGTTACAATTACAGTAGGTGCTTTGAGGGACGTACCTGTTGTGTTTTGTCATCTGCCATGTGATTTTTGACAGGTGGCCGGAGGAGTATAAATGAGGAAGAGGGGTTTTTTGCTTTTATTGGCATTGATTCTTTCGGTGACGCCAACTTTAAGCGTAGCGGCGGACACCAAAAGCGAAGCGCAGAAGCAGAAGCAGGAAGCGCAGAAAAACCTTGATGCCGTAAACAGCAACATTGAGAATATAGAAGAAAACAAGGAGGCCGTACAGGAGGAGATCGTTGAGATTGATGCTCAACTCGTTGATCTTCTGCTTACGGTCGATCTTATTACCGATGATATCAAGTCAAAACAGGGTGAGATCGATGTAGCGCAGGCCGAGTACGAAGAGGCCAGGAGCAAGGAAGAACAGCAATACGAATCGATGAAGAGACGTATCAAGTTCATGTACGAGCGCGGCGAGAAGAAATACATCGAAATGTTCCTCCAGTCGGAAAGCATCGCAGATATCGTAAACAAGGCGGACTATGTTGAACAGCTGTATGAATATGACCGCCAGATGCTCCTAAGTTACCAGCAGACAAAGGAAGAGGAAGCCGAGCTTAAGGCAAGGCTTGAAGAGGAAAAGGACGAGCTTACCGAGATGCAGGAGGAATACGTTTCCGAGAGCAAGCACTTACAGGAGCTCATCGATGAGAAGAAGCGTACCCTTGAAGATTTCGAATCCCAGTTGTCGGCAGCCAAGCAGAAGGCGGGCGAATATCAGGAGCAGATCAAACACCAGACAGCCGTCTTAAAGCAGATAGAAGCCGAGGAGGCCGCAAGGCGCAAGGCCGAGGAAGAAGCACGCAAGAAGGCTGAGGCCGAAGCCAAGAAGAAGGCGGAGGAAGATTCAAAAAAGAAAAAGAATAAAAACGAAGACAGTGATGATAAGGAAAAATCATCCGAATCCGATGGAGGAAGTGACGAGGCACCCAAAAAGGAAGAAAGCTCTTCGGGCGGAGGAAACGCCTCGCCGGGCGATTCTGCAAAGGGAAGGGAGATTGCCGATTTCGCATGCAAATATGTGGGTAATCCCTATGTAGCCGGAGGAACTTCACTTACCGAGGGCTGCGACTGTTCGGGATTTACATCGGCAGTGTACAGCCATTTCGGCTACTCAATCCCGAGGAACTCCTACTCGCAGTCGACCTACGGCCGTGAAGTAAGCTACTCCGAGGCACAGCCGGGAGATATAATCTATTACGGCGGTCATGTGGGAATATATATAGGGGGCGGACAGATAGTACACGCAAGCACCCCGTCAACGGGCATAAAGATAAGCAATGCGCTGTACCGTTCGATAATAACCGTAAGAAGGATAGTTTAGATCACTTGCTGAACTTCCTTATGTAGTGAGCGAACAGCTCCTTCCACAGCTCGGGATGGAACAGCATGAGAAGCGGGAACAGTTCAAGGCGTCCCGCGATCATGTCAAACATAAGGACATACTTTGAAAAGATCGAGAAATGACCATAGTTTAATGCGGGTCCCACCTTTGAAAGGCCGGGACCTATGTTATTTATGGTGGCGGCAACGGCCGTAAAGTTGGTGACAAGGTCATTTCCGTCTATCGATACGAGCAGTACCGAAACCGAGAAAATGATCACAAAAGTAATAAAGAATACGTTGGTGGCCCGCACAACTTCGTGCTCGACGGGCTTATCATCCATCTTGATCTTCTTGATACTCTTCGGATGTACATAGGAGATCATTTCTTTTATTATCGTCTTGCGCAGGATGATCAAGCGGGAAACCTTGATACCGCCGCCGGTGCTGCCCGCGCAGGCGCCGATGAACATAAGGAATACGAGCACCGTCTGGCAGACCGCAGGCCATTTGTCAAAGTCAACCGTCGAAAAACCGGTGGTGGTGATTATCGAAGCGACCTGGAAGGCTGTATCCCTGAGTGCATCCGCGGCATGTGCGTAGCTTCCTGCTATCCTCGTAAAGATGATGGCTATCGCGACAAGGATGATCGCAAAGTAATGTACGACCTCCTCCATTGTAATGGCCTTGCGGACCTGGTTGAAAACGATAAGGTAATAAGCGTTAAAGTTTACGCCGAACAGGATCATGAATATCGTAACGACCCACTGGATGTAAGGTGAAAATCCGGCAAGGCTGTCGTTCATTACGCCGAATCCGCCGGTACCCGCTGTGGCCGTTGCGGTACAGATCGAGATAAACAGTGACATCCCGCCCGCCATTAAGAAGATGATCTCCAAAACGGTCAGGACAAAGTAGATAATGTAAAGGATCCTTGCTGTTGACCTTATCTTGGGAACGAGCTTTCCAACGGAAGGGCCGGGGCTTTCCGCCTTCATGATGTTTATCTGGGATCCGCCGCCTATCGGGATGATGGCAAGGAGGAAAACGAGCACTCCCATACCGCCGATCCAGTGTGTGAAGCAGCGCCAGAACGTGATGCATTTGCTTAAGGATTCAACTTCGGATAAGATGCTGGCTCCGGTGGTGGTAAAACCGGACACCGTCTCAAAAAGAGCGTCGGTAAGTGAAGGTATCTCGCCGCTTAAATAAAACGGCAGGGCACCGAAAAAGCTTAGGAATATCCAGCATAAGGATGTGATTATACAGCCTTCTTTCAAGTAGAATAAGTTGGACTCGGGCTTAAGGATGGTCATCCCGAAGCCTAAGAATGCGCAGATGGCAGCGACAACAAGAAAACAGATGCCCTTACTTTCCGAATATATAAGCGCAACAATGCAGGGAAGAAGTAAAAGCACCGCTTCTATTTTTAAAACCTGTCCCAGTGTATAGCGGACTATAGAACTGTTCATGTCTTACTCCGAATATCACTCAAGTATATCGAGTATATTATCAAAACCCGTATGGGTGGTTACTATCATTACCGAATCCCCGACCATCATGCAGTCGGAACCGCTGGGGATGAACACCTTGCCGCTCCGGTTTATAAAGGCGATGATGAGGTTATCCTTAAGAGGAAGCTTAGCAAGAGTCGTACCAGTGACCTTGGATTCCTTGTCGATATTGAACTCGATCGCTTCAACCCTGTGATCGTACATGTGATAGAGGGTTTCGATGTTTGAGTTCATCGAATTCTTTTTGGCACGTACGTATGCGATTATCGCTTCGCTTGTTATGTACCTCGGATAAACGGTACTTCCAAGATCCAGCTTGCTTATTACCCCGCGGAAATTGATGCGGTTTATCTTGGTGATGACCTTCGCCTTTGATACCTGCTTTGCATAAAGAGTCAGGATTATGTTTTCCTCATCTATGCCGGTAAGCGGGATGAATGAGCCGACACAGTCGATGCCTTCCTCATTTAAAAGCTCCTCGTTGGTACCGTCACCGTTTATGATGATAGCCTTGGGAAGGAGGATGCTAAGTTCCTCACACCGGCTCTTGTTGCTTTCGATTATCTTAACCGCCATACCCATGTTAAGGAGCATGTTCGCAAGGTAGTAAGCCGCCTTGCCGCCGCCGATTATCATGGTGTCCTTGATCTTATTCGTTTTAACGCCGATCTGCGTAAAGAAATCCTTGACGGACTTCCTCGGAGTCACGAAGGATATGATATCTCCGGCCTGTATATGGTTGTTTCCGGAAGGGATGTAAACCTTGTCGTCACGCTCGATCGCGCATATTAAGATCTTGGTTTTAATGACAGTTGAAAGATCGGCGATCTTGATCCCGTTAAGCGGGTTGTCCTCGCTGATCTTGTATTTGATAAGTTCGGCCTGTCCGTGCGCAAACGAGCTTACCTCAAGTGCGGACGGAAGATAAAGTATACGTGATATTTCCTTGGCAACCTCGTACTCGGGGTTGATGATCATTGCAAGTCCAAGCTGCTCCGTTAAGTACTGGACTTCCTTGTTGTACTCGGGAGTCCTTACCCTTGCTATCGTTGCACAGTTACCTACCTGCTTGGCCACTGTACAGCATAAAAGGTTAAGCTCGTCGGAATTGGTCACGGCGATCATAAGATCGGCCTTCTTGATCCCGGCTTCCTCCTGAGTGGTAAAGCTTGCTCCGTTTCCTTCAATGCCCATGACATCGAAGGTATTGGTAAGCGATTCGATGATGGCGGGATCCTTGTCGATGATGGTGATATCGTTCCCCTCATTGCTTAAGATCTCGACCAGTGTGGAACCCACCTTTCCACATCCCACGATGATGATGTGGAGTCCCTGTTTAACGGCTTTTTTTTGCTTAAACATCGGTTCAGCCTCCTGCAACTAACCCTTATGATACCACTTAACAGGGAAAAAATCATCAGCTATTTGAAACTATTGAAAGAAAGCGGGCCGGAGTGTATTATTTAACTGTTAAAACAGGTTTGGCGTACAGATATGGTATTTTAAGAACGGAGAGCACAATGGAAAGAGAAAAGATCGTAGTGATCGATTTCGGCGGACAGTATAACCAGCTTGTTGCAAGGCGCGTGCGTGAATGCAACGTATACTGTGAGATTTATTCCTACAGGACGCCGCTTGATAAGATAATGGAATCAAAACCAAAGGGGATCATTCTTACCGGCGGACCGAACAGCGTGTATGAAGACGGTGCTCCGGGTGCCGGAAGGGAACTGTTTGAAACCGGGGTCCCTGTACTTGGATTATGCTACGGCGCACAGCTTATGCAGCATGTGCTCGGCGGTGAGGTTAAAAAGGCCGATAACAGGGAATACGGCAGGACGCGTACCTTAATAAATACTAAGTCAAGGCTTTTTGAAAACGTGGGCGAAGCCATGGATCCGCGTGAAAGCTTTGCCGACCTGCCCTCAAACAGGGAAAAGTCAAACAAGGCCTTCAGTGAGATAGATACGATGGTGACCCAGGTTTGGATGAGCCATTTTGACTATATTTCAAGGTTGGCACCCGGATTTTCGACCGTTGCGTATACGGAGAACTGTCCCGTGGCCGCAGCCGAAAATGAGGAAAAGAAGCTGTATGCGATTCAGTTCCATCCCGAGGTGCTGCATACGGTCGAAGGTACCAAGATACTGTACAATTTCGTAAGGAAGATATGTGACTGCAGCGGCTCATGGAGGATGGATACCTTCGTTGAGAACGCGGTCATAAACATAAGGGAGCGCGTCGGTAGGGGCAAGGTGCTGTTGGCATTGTCCGGCGGGGTTGATTCTTCCGTCCTTGCGGCACTGCTTGCACGTGCGATAGGACAGCAGCTTACCTGCGTGTTCGTAGACCACGGCTTGTTAAGGAAAAACGAGGGCGACGATGTCGAGGCGATATTCGGCAGCGCCGGAAACTTTGATATAAATTTCGTCCGCGTCAATGCACAGGAAAGATACTACGAAAAGCTTAATGGCGTAAGCGAGCCCGAACAGAAGCGCAAGATAATAGGCGAGGAATTCATAAGGGTATTCGAAGAAGAAGCTAAGAAGATAGGCAAGGTAGACTACCTTGCTCAGGGTACCATCTATCCCGATGTGGTCGAAAGCGGACTTGGGGGAGAATCAGCCGTCATCAAATCGCACCATAACGTAGGGGGACTTCCGGACCACGTTGATTTCAAGGGAATAATAGAGCCCCTCCGCGATCTGTTTAAGGACGAGGTAAGGAAGGTGGGACTTAAGCTTGGGCTCCCGAACAGCCTCGTTTACAGGCAGCCCTTCCCGGGACCGGGCCTCGGCGTCAGGATAGTGGGCGAGGTAACCGCCGACAAGGTAAGGATGGTGCAGGATGCCGACGCCATTTACAGGGAGGAGATCGCCACCGCCGTCATGGAGTGGCAGATGAAGAAGGCCGAAAGGGAGAATGACAGGGCCAACTACGAGGGTATCAGGGAAGTGCGCAAGGTGGGCCTTACCGGCGAACCGCCGTGGATGCCCGACCAGTACTTCGCGGCACTTACAAACATGCGGAGCGTAGGAGTCATGGGCGACGAGCGCACCTACGATTACGCGATAGCCCTCCGCGCCGTAAAGACGGTCGACTTCATGACCGCCGAAGCCGCCGACATCCCGTTTAACGTCCTCCAGACCGTAATGAGCCGCATCATAAACGAAGTTCGCGGCGTAAACAGGGTATTCTACGACCTTACGAGCAAACCCCCGGGAACGATAGAGCTTGAATAATACATTTTGTGTTAGCTTGTTCAGTTGGTACATATAGTGTTAAATAATTGCAGGTAATCCGTGGGGTTACCTGTATTTTTTTATATTCGGACAAAAATGTACACAAATAGTTAATGTCGATTTTAACTGCATCATCGATTGCTCAACTACATCATGTTTGAACATATGATGTAGTTGGTATTGACGATGAGTATGATGAATGATAGAATTTAATTGCATCATTTTCACGATTTTGAATAAGTTGATGAATAAATGAGGATATTGAAATGAGAAATTATGATTACAGAAAAAAATGGGAAAAACTATTAACTTCTGATATAGTAGCACTTCTTACGCAGATTCATGAATATAAAGGAGAACAAAA
>JAILJC010000047.1 GCA_024694965.1 Lachnospiraceae bacterium | reverse complement strand
TCCTAAGGCTTTATACATATTTATTCAACTTATTATATTATCATACTTTCAGGTATCTGAGAAGTTACAAAACAATTTCTTCTTGCGCTCAAGCATCTCATCAAGCCTGCTTAAGTACAGTTCAACGTCCTTTACGTTGTCACAGCGTTCAATGAGCCCGTCTGTATATACACGCTTACTCACCGTTCCCGCACCGCAGGCGATGATCGACTGCAGCTCCTCCATGATAAGGATATTGTAAATACCTTCACATCCTTCCTTAGCGTATCCCACGTTTTCGAAATTCCCCGCCATGTTCTTCTGCCGGTACAGATAGTAAGGTGACATACCAAGAGCCCTGGCGGTACTGTCCGTACATTTTAACATTTCCGGAGTATTTATGCTCTTTATCTCCTCATGCTCCTTTAAATACTCCGCCATGCCTGCTGCCCGCTTTATCGCCATGGAATGCACGGTGATGCTTTCCGGATCGAGTGTTTTAAGCTCCTCCATTGTATTCCTTACTTCGTCAAGTCCTTCGCCCGGCAGGCCCAGGATGATATCGGTATTTATATTGTCAAAACCGCATTCCCTGGCCAGCGCAAAGGCATTTTTAAATTCACCGACCGTATGCCTTCGCCCGATGAGCCTTAATGTTTTCTCATTCATGGTCTGCGGATTGATCGATATCCTTGATACACCAAGCTCCTTAAGAGTCATGAGTTTTTCTTTATCTATTGAATCCGGTCGCCCCGCCTCCACGGTCAGTTCGAGCACTTTGTCAAAGTCAAACAGCTTCCCAAGATACCCTATAAGCTGCTTAAGTTTATCCGGAGCCAATGTTGTTGGCGTCCCGCCGCCTATGTATACGGAATCGGGAGACCTGCCCTTAAATATCTCATAAGTAAGGTCAAGCTCTTTTTTAAGGCCCGAAATATAATCATCGACCAGGGATGCATACCTTGCTATGGGATAGGATGTGAACGAACAGTAAAGACAGGTCGTCGGACAGAACGGTATGCCGATATACAAGCTGTATCCTCCGTATCTGTCTATCTTTTTTAATATATCCCTCTCCTTATGGGCTATCTCAATGCTGAGAGATGCCTTTTCGTCAGACATAAGGTATCTGTACTTAAGGAGCTTTCCCGTCTGCTCATCAGAGTCCCCTTCATTTATCCTTGTCATCGCAAGCTTGACAGGCCTTATCCCGGTAAGTATCCCCCACGGAAGCGTCCTGCCGCTTACTATGCTGGCACATCTGTAGATGCAGCGTTTCATCGCATCCTTTAAGACCGCTCTTCCGGGTGCCATGATCTCTTCACTGTCGAAATAAACAGCTTTGCCAAGGGGGCCGTCATCCGGGCCTTCCGTGCCCCGGCCATCATCAGGATCATAATATGAACAGCTTACTTTGTCCGTGCAAACCTTCACATCATAAAACGAAGGAACCCTTCCGGATTCCTCCACGGCTTCACCGTCATTAACAACATTTATACTTACTTCATCGCCGGGATAAAACGCCTTGAGCAGCGCATATATGTCATACTCAAGGTTTTCCCTGTTAACATATGCATTTATCATCCGATCTTCCTGCCAAAACCAAATCTTTTACCGGCCTACACAAACGGATTGTTCCTCCGTTCAAAACCGATCGTAGTCTCATCACCGTGTCCCGGATAAACCTTAACATCATCGGGCAGGCACATAAGCCTTTCCCTTATCGAGCGTATAAGCGTCGCCTCGCTTCCCGTCGGAAGATCGGAACGCCCTATCGATGCGCAGAAAAGCGTATCCCCGCTTATAAGGAAACCCGCATCCTCAAAATAGTAACAGCAGCTTCCCTTGGTGTGCCCGGGGGTGGCGATCACCTTAAACCTGATACCTTCGATCTCAACTTCCTCATTATCCTTAAGATACCGGTTGCACTTTACCGTATAAAGCCTTCCTATCTGATCGGTGCAGTTGTTATGCGTATCCTCACACACATCCCGCTCCTCATCAAGGGCATATACCTTAACGGAGGCCGCTTTCCTCAGTTCATTTGCTCCCATGATATGGTCGAAATGCCCGTGCGTTAAACAGATACCGGCCACCTCGATGCCCTTTCCCTTAAGGCCGTTATAAATACCCACGCCGTCGCACGGTACATCAAACACTACCGCCTTGTTTGTTTCATCATCATATACAAAATAGCAGTTTGTCATGACAGGTCCCATGCACATCCTGCCTATCTTAAGTTTTCCCATCAGCCTGTAGTCCTTTCTATATCGATAACATCCTCTATCGCCTGGAGCTTTTCAATAACCTTGTTAAGCTCTTCCTTGTTGGTGACTTCAAATGAGATTGACGTCGTTGCCGTACCCTTGCGGCTTGTCCGCACGTTCATCTTAAGTATCCCGACATTCTTCTCCGTAAGCACACGCGTGATCTCGGCAAGCAGTCCGTTTCGGTTAAACGAGAAGATATTGATCTCCGCCATATACCTCTCGCTGGTCTTCTCGGCGTCATGCTGCCACTCCGCCTCGATAAGCCTTGCCCTCTCCATCTCGGGAAGGTTCAATATGTTGATACAGTCAGTCCTGTGTATGGAAACGCCCCTTCCCCTGGTGACAAAGCCTACTATCTCATCACCAGGTATGGGATTACAGCACTTACTG
>JAILJC010000046.1 GCA_024694965.1 Lachnospiraceae bacterium | reverse complement strand
TCCTAAGGCTTTATACATATTTATTCAACTTATTATATTATCATACTTTCAGGTATCTGAGAAGTTACAAAACAATTTCTTCTTGCGCTCAAGCATCTCATCAAGCCTGCTTAAGTACAGTTCAACGTCCTTTACGTTGTCGCAGCGTTCAATGAGCCCGTCTGTATACACACGCTTACTCACCGTTCCCGCACCGCAGGCGATGATCGACTGCAGCTCCTCCATGATAAGGATATTGTAAATACCTTCACATCCTTCCTTAGCGTATCCCACGTTTTCGAAATTCCCCGCCATGTTCTTCTGCCTGTAAAGGTAATAAGGTGCCATGCCAAGCTCACGTGCGGCACAGTCAGCGCACTCAAGCATCTCGGGCGTGTTTATGCTCTTTACATCCTCATGTTCCTTAAGGTACTCTGCCATTCCCGCGGCACGCTTTATCGCCATTGAGTGAACGGTAATGCTTTCGGGATCAAGCTCCTTAAGCTCTTCCATCGTATGCCTTACTTCCAAAAGCCCTTCACCCGGCAGGCCCAGGATGATGTCCGTGTTTATATTGTCAAACCCGCACTCCCTTGCCAGCGCAAAAGCATTCCTGACATCATCGACCGTATGCCTGCGCCCTATCAGCTTAAGCGTTTTCTCATTCATGGTCTGGGGATTTATCGAAATCCTTGTTACCCCAAGCTCCTTAAGAGTCACAAGCTTTTCTTTATCGATCGAATCCGGCCGTCCCGCCTCCACGGTCAGTTCAAGTACCTTTCCAAAGTCAAACAGGTTTTTAAGATACCCGATAAGATCCCTGAACTGATCCGGAGTCAGTGTTGTGGGAGTCCCGCCTCCTATGTATACGGAATCGGGTGACCTGCCCTTAAATATCTCATAAATAAGGTCAAGCTCCTTTTTAAGGCCCGAAAGATAATCATCGACCAGGTCCTTATACCTTGCGATCGGATAGGACGTGAACGAGCAGTAAAGACAGGTCGTCGGACAGAACGGTATACCGATATATAAGCTGTACCCGCCGTATCTGTCTATCTTTTTTATTATCTCCCTCTCCTTATGAGCTATCTCAATACTGAGCGCCGCCTTTTCATCAGACATCAGGTATCTATATTTAAGGAATTTCCCTGTCTGCTCATCAGAGTCACCCGCACTCATCCTTGTCATCGCAAGCTTGACCGGCCTTATCCCGGTAAGTATCCCCCACGGAAGCGACCTGCCGCTCGCTTCCTTTGCGCATCCGTATACGCAGCGCTTCATCGCATCCTTTAAGACTGACTTTCCCGGTGCCATGATCTCTTCACTTACGTCACTTATGCGTTCATTACCGTCATAATATGAACAGCTCGCTTTGCCCGTGTAAACCTTCACATCATAAAACGAAGGAACCCTTCCGGATTCCTCCACGGTTTCATCGTCATGAACAACATTTATACTTACTTCTTCCCCGGGATAAAACGCCTTGAGCAGCGCATATATGTCATACTCAAGGTTTTCCCGGTTAACATATGCATTTATCATCCACTGTCCCTGCCGGAAACAAACCCGTCTCGAACCTTACACAAACGGATTGTTCCTTCTCTCAAACCCTATAGTCGTCTCATCACCGTGCCCGGGATAAACCTTAACCTCATCAGGCAGGCACATAAGCCTTTCCTTAATCGAACGGATAAGGGTTGCCTCACTTCCGGTCGGTAAATCGGATCGGCCTATCGATGTGCAGAAAAGCGTATCGCCGCTTATAAGGAAACCCGCATCTTCAAAATAAAAACAGCAGCTCCCCTTGGTATGTCCGGGTGTCGCGATAACCTTAAACTTAATACCTTCGATATCCACTTCCTCATTATCCTTAAGATAGCGGTTACACTTGACCGTATACAGCCTTCCTATCTGATCGGTGCAGTTGTTATGCGTATCCTCGCATACATCCTGCTCCTCATCCAGGGCATATACCTTAACGGATGCGGCCTTCCTTAACTCATTGGCACCCATTATATGATCGAAATGCCCGTGTGTTAAACATACACCGGCTACCTCGATACCCTTTCCCTTAAGGCCGTTATAAATGCCCACACCGTCGCACGGAGCATCAAACACAACTGCCTTCTTTGTTTCATCATCATATACAAAATAGCAGTTTGTCATGACCGGTCCCATGCACATCCTGCCTATCTTAAGTTCTCCCATCAGCCCGTAGTCCTTTCTATATCGATAACATCCTCAATAGCCTGGAGTTTCTCGACAACCTTGTTAAGCTCTTCCTTATTTGTGACCTCGAATGATATTGACGTCGTTGCAGTTCCCTTCCGGCTTGTACGCACGTTCATCTTAAGTATCCCGACATTCTTTTCGGTAAGCACGCGCGTGATCTCAGCCAGGAGGCCGTTACGGTTAAACGAGAAGATATTGATCTCCGCCATATATCTTTCACTGGTCTTCTCGGCATCATGCTGCCATTCCGCCTCGATAAGCCTTGCCCTCTCCATCTCGGGAAGGTTCAATATGTTGATACAGTCAGTCCTGTGTATGGAAACGCCCCTTCCCCTGGTGACAAAGCCTACTATCTCATCACCAGGTATGGGATTACAGCACTTACTG
>JAILJC010000031.1 GCA_024694965.1 Lachnospiraceae bacterium | reverse complement strand
AATATGGAATTACAGCGGCTGCTAAGCTACGTTCGTAAAGCTGTGGATGACTATTCCATGATAAATGAAGGGGATAAAATTGCCATAGGTATATCCGGCGGGAAGGATTCCCTTACTCTTCTTTATGCGCTTAATGCTCTTAAGCGTTTTTATCCTAACAGGTTTGAAATATGTGCGGTAACGGTGGATCTTGGCTTTGATAATCTTGACCTTGATCCGATTCGCGCTGTATGCGATTTTCAGGGTGTCGAATATACAATTATACAGTCTGACATCGCTAAAATCGTTTTTGAGCAGCGTAAAGAATCAAATCCCTGTTCCTTATGTGCGAAAATGCGAAAGGGAGCTCTCAATCAAAAAATAAAGGAGCTTGGGTGTAATAAGGTGGCCTATGCACATCATAAAGACGATGTGGTTGAAACAATGCTTTTGTCTTTGATATATGAAGGCCGTTTTCACACATTTGCCCCGGTAACTTACCTTGACCGGATGGACCTTACGGTCATAAGGCCGCTTTTATATGTTAAGGAGGCTGACGTTGTAGGTTTTACAAATAAGATGAAGCTTCCCATATGTAAAAGCCCTTGTCCGGCTGACGGCAATACAAAGCGTGAATATGCCAAAGAGCTTCTAAGGTCACTTGAACATGAAAACCCGGGTGCACGCGAGCGCATGTTTACCGCAATTGCAAATTCCGGAATGCATGGCTGGCCCGATATTTCGGCCAAATGATACTTTGTTAATTATTTAACATATAGGGTGGTGCACAGTTTTTCGTTTATGACGTATTTGCAATCGCCAATAACCGGATAATATAAATAACAAAGCCCCGATAAGGAGAATCATATGCCAACGGCTAATAAAAACAGGTCATATCATGACCAAAGCGATATAAATAACACGATGAAATTGCGCGAGATCACTGCTACTCTCCCACCGTTCTGCAGGGAGTTCTTCTTAGGTATAAAAGACACCACATCAGCACGTACAAGGCTGGCTTATGCTTATGATATAAGGATATTTTTTGAATATCTCCATGAAGTTAATCCAGTATGCAAAAAAACCGAGATAACCGATTATGACGTAAGCCTGCTGGATATGATAAAACCGATAGATATAGTCGAATACATGGACTATCTTTCATACTATATCAAGGATGGCGAGGAGTATACGAACGATGAGCGCGGAAAACAGAGAAAACTGGCTTCCCTTCGCAGTATGTATAACTACTTCTTCAGGACGGAAAAGATCGAGAAAAACCCTGCTTCCTTAGTTCAGATGCCAAAGCTTCACAGCAAAGAGATAATACGCCTTGATATTGCCGAGGTTGCCAGGCTCTTGGATAATGTCGAGAACGGCGAAAACCTTTCAAAGAAGCAGCTTGAATTCCATAAAAAAACAAAAACACGCGACCTGGCGCTTATGACTCTGCTGCTTGGCACAGGCATACGTGTTTCCGAGTGTGTCGGCCTTGATCTTAAGGATGTTGATTTTGCAAATAACGGAATACTTATAAAGCGTAAGGGCGGTTACGAGCAGATAGTATATTTCGGCGATGAAGTCGAGGCTGTACTTAAAGAATATATCGAAGAACGACATCATACGATACCCGCAGCAGGCCATGAAGGTGCTCTTTTCCTGTCGCTACAGAACAAGCGCCTGTCAGTGCGTTCGGTTGAAAACCTTGTTAAAAAATACGCACGGACAGTTACAACGCTTAAAAAGATCACTCCTCATAAGCTTAGGAGTACATACGGCACAAACCTCTATAACGAAACCGGTGATATCTACCTTGTCGCCGATGTACTCGGACATAAGGATGTAAATACCACCAAGAAGCACTACGCTGCCCAGGATCAGAACCGCCTGCGTATGGCAGCAAATGCCGTTAAGCTTCGCGAATCATAAACATACCCGTTATTTAATTTGACTTCCAATCCATCGGAAATTAAATAACACAAAAGGGCAGCCGCAGCTGCCCTTTTTGATCTTTAAGATTTTTCACTTATCTTTTAAACCGTCACGAAGAACTTAAGCAGGAATATCGCTGCCAGAACATAGGTAAGTCCTGTGATCTCCTCCTTCTTTCCGGTAAAGAATTTAATAATAACGTATGCTATCAAAGCCAGTCCGATGGCATGTCCGATGGAACTTGAGATCGGCATCGCGATAAGCATGATGAATACGGGAACACACTGTGAAATGTCATCAAATTTCACTTCCCTAAGGCCCTGAAGCATCAATATTCCGACATATATAAGAGCCGACGAAGTAGCGGCTGCCGGAATGACTGCGGCTATGGGAGCAAGGAACATGCAGAGCAGGAACATAACACCCGTTGTTAAAGCTGTAAGTCCCGTACGTCCTCCGGCCTCAACGCCCGAAGCTGACTCGATAAAGGTTGTGACCGTTGATGTACCGGTTGCGGAACCTACTATCGTACCTATTGCATCCGAAGTAAGAGCCTCCTTCATATTGGGCATATTACCTTCCTTATCTACCATACCGGCCCTTGATGCGGTACCCACAAGAGTACCGATCGTATCAAACATATCGATTATACAGAAGGTTACGACAAGAGTGATGATCGTGAACCAGCCTATCTGAACAAATCCCGCAAAGTTAAACTTAAACAGCGTGGTAGAAGCCATATCTGCGAAAGGCGGAACAAATGAAGCCGTAGCCAAAGATGCAAAAGGATTCACGCCAAGGAACACAGCAGAACCGATCCAATATACAACGGATGCAATGAGCATTCCCAAAAGTACTGCTGATTTTAAACCCTTATGTGCAAGGATTATGATCGCGAAAAGACCAACGAAAATAGTGATGACGGTAAGTATCATCGTGCCGTAGCTCTCTCCCATCTCATCCTTTAAAAGCTTGGGAGTAAGAGTTCCGAAAAAATTGGCCATAACGTAATGAGGTGTACCGTTTCCGTCATAAACACCGACGTTTGACCCGAATCCTATATTCATAAGCATAATACCTATCGAGGGTGCGATTCCGAGCCTTATTCCCAGGGGAATAGCATGAACTATCTTTTCCCTGACATTAAGTACTGACAGGATAAGGAAGATAATACCTTCGATCAGGATGACACAAAGTGCTGCCTGGAAAGACTCCACATATGTAAGTCCGGTTATTGCAACGATGTTTGTAACCACAATCGCAAAGAAACTGTTAAGTCCCATACCGGGTGCCATTGCAAAAGGCTTGTTTGCAAATAGCGCCATACATATCGTACCTACGCTTGATGCGATACAGGTGGCCAAAAACACGCCGTTCCACAACGGTGACCCCACATCAAATCCGGTAAGCAGGTTGGGATTTAAGGCAATGATGTACGCCATTGTCATGAAAGTTGTCAGACCTGCCAGGATTTCGGTCCTTACGGTTGTGCCGTTTTCTTTCAGCTTAAAAAAGTTTTCCATTAAGTTTCTCCTCCTTCGTTTGTTTGGCTACAAATGCTTACCAACATAAATAGAATACATAATTTTTAAGCTTCATGCAATAAAAATCAGACAATTAAAATTTCGAACGTTATTTCGGAATATATGTTTGCATTTTGCTTCGGCCCGTGTTATACTGAGTTCGATACAGAACATAAGTTTGAAGTCTTTACAGGCTAAGGAGGCGGCATATGGCATACGGAAAGATAACTGCCAAACAGCAGGAGATCCTCGACTATATCAAGGATCAGATACTTAAAAAGGGCTATCCCCCCGCGGTCAGGGATATATGTGATGCGGTCAAGCTGCGTTCCACCTCATCGGTACATGCGCACCTTGAAACACTTGAAAAAAACGGATATATAAGGCGCGATCCGGCCAAGCCCCGTGCCATCGAGATAATTGATGACGGTTTTCAGATGGTACGCCAGGAAATGACCAGCATCCCTATCGTGGGTCAGGTAGCAGCGGGCCAGCCGATACTCGCCGAACAGAATATCAACGGCTACTTCCCTCTTCCTATGGACATCGTACCCAATAATGAAGTGTTCGTTTTAAAGGTAAAGGGTGAAAGCATGATCAACATCGGTATAATGGATGGGGATCAGATCTTTGTCGAATGCTGCAACAGTGCAAAGAACGGTGATGTGGTAGTCGCACTTGTCGATGATTCCGCAACAGTTAAAACCTTCTATAAGGAAAACGGCCACATAAGGCTTCAGCCTGAAAATGATAATATGGAACCGATCATTGTCGACAACTGTCTTATCGTCGGCAAGGTTTTCGGAGTATTCAGAAAGATGTAGCCTATACGGCTACATCTTTTCCGTCACTCCATATTCGTTCAAGGTTATAAAATGCCCTGCTGTCTTCATCAAATATATGTATTATCACGTCTGTGTAATCAAGCAATATCCATCCCGTTTTTTCATTTCCTTCGATATGTTTTGGGTGGACATTGGCTTTCCCAAGCTTTTCCGTCAGGTTATCGCATATTGCCTTTATCTGATTTACATTTGAACCCGATGCAAGGATAAAGTAGTCAGCCATTATGCTGATGCTGCTTATGTCTATTACCTTAACATCAAGTCCCTTCTTTTCGTTTATGGCATCCACGGCAATCTTTACCGTGTTCATTATCTCACTGTTTTCTGTCATCCTTAATATGCCTTTCATTCATCATACTTACCTGTTTTTGCATTGTAAAACTCATATGCCGCCTTCGTTATCGTATCGATACCGCTTCCCTTTTCCTTAAGGTATTCAATGGTATCGTGCATTATCATAACGACAGCTTCATCTATGCTCTTAGCATTAAAGGCCGTGTAACGTACTTCCTTAAGGTTTGATGCTTTGTTTCTAAGCGGCTCGATGTAATCTGCAACGAATACGATTTTTTCAAGAAGAGTCATATCCTCATGCCCTGTGGTATGCCACCTGATGGCACTAAGTATATCTTCATCCTCGATCCCGTATTTGCTCTTTGCAAGATATGCACCGTATTTGGCATGAAGGATAAAACCATGTTCTTCCTCAAATCCGGATACGGGAATATCCTTTTTCTTACAAAGCGAAACAAGTTCATCGTCATCATAGCACTTGGCACAGTCATGCAGGATTCCGGCAACGACCGCCTTGGAGCAGTCCTCCCCGTATTTCATTGCAAGGGCCGAAGCGGTGCCCGCAACAGCCGCCGAATGGATGAAACGATGGGGCTTTAACCTTTTGTTCATTTCCATATGCAGCGAATATATGAACTTATCGTCAGTGTACATAGAATCGGTCATATCCGTAAATCCCGGGCTTATAAGTAATAACCCTTCTCTTTTATGAGTTTTTCAACCTTATCAGGTACGTAGTATTTGATACTGTTCCCTTTTCCCACACGTTCACGGATCATACTTGATGAAATGTCTATATCGGGTGTATCAAGCAAACTTATCCGTGCGTCATAAACGGATGTGAGATGTTCCTTTATATCGATGAGTTTTTCATCCGGTTCATGTCCCCTGGGGGCTACAATAAGTACACAGTTATCAAATATCATTTGAGGTTTATACCATGTCTCGATATTGTAGATGGAATCCTCGCCGATTATAAAATACAGTTCATCCTCAGGATATAGTTCGTTTAATTCATTAAGCGTTTCAGCCGTATATGTATTACCGGTTTTCTTTATCTCAAAATCCGAACACTCAAAATGATCGTTATCCTTTATAGCCTCGCTAATAAGATGCATCCGGTCTGCTGCAGGCAGTATGACCGACTGGTCCTTAAGATACGATTTGCCTGTCGGCATGAATATCACCTTATCAAGCGATAAATTATCGTATGCATTCTCGGCAAGTATAAGATGCCCTATATGCACCGGATTAAAGGTACCGCCTATTATCCCTGTTCTATACTCTGCATCCTTTTTAACGTATGCCATATCCTACTCCAGCGGAAGCTTAATTACGGGTTTATCTTTATTGGGTTTATACAGTACTATTTTTTTGCCGATCACATGCACCACACTTGAATGCGTCCGCTCTGCAATAATGCCTGCTATCTCCTTTGGATCATCGAAACAGTTTTTAAGCACGCTTATCTTTATAAGCTCCCTTGCATTAAGTGCTTCCTCACAAGATGTTACAACTTCGGGAGATGCTCCGGCCTTTCCCACGTGAACGACCGGCTCCATTGTTGATGCAAGCCCCTTTAAATACGCCCTTTGTTTACTGGTCATCTTACACTCCTAATCATAAAACTCAAATGCATGTCCGAAGACATACACAGTATCTCCGTCCTTTATACCAAGGCTCCTAAGCTCATCAAAAATACCGTTATCCTTCATGAAATTCTGGAAGAATGTAAAGCCCTTCTCGGAATCGATATTGGTATAACCAAGCATCTTTTCGATCCTAGGGCCCTCAACCCTGTATACATTTTCCTTAACGTCATATTCAACTGTAAACGGTTCATCCCCGTCGCCTTTACGCGTTACAGTAAATTCCTGTTCAAATACGACCGGCTTGTCATCTATCTCATCAAGCAGTCCCCTGACGTAATACAGAAGTTCCTTGACTCCCTGCCCCGTAACCGCAGATATCGGAAAAACCCTATAACCCTTAGGTTCGAATTCGTTCTTCAATCTTGTAACGGGATCATCCTCATCATCACCCACATATATGGCATCGATCTTATTTGCAGCTATCACCTGCGTTATCTTTGCAAGCGATGCATCGTAGTTTTCAAGCTCCTTATTGATCGTATAAATATCCTCAATGGGATCCCTTCCCTCGGTTGATGCTGCATCCACTATATGTATAAGGACCCTTGTACGCTCGACATGTCGCAAAAAATCATGACCAAGTCCCACGCCTTCCGATGCACCTTCAATAAGTCCCGGTATATCCGCGATAACGAAGCCTTCGATGTCATCCATATCAACAACGCCAAGATGTGGATTCAAAGTCGTAAAATGGTAGTCGGCGATCTCAGGCCTTGCATTTGAGACCCTGCTTAGGAAAGTAGACTTTCCGACATTTGGAAAGCCCAGCAGGCCGACATCGGCGATCACCTTAAGTTCCATCGCGATATCAAGCTCTATTGCCGGCTGACCGGGCTGAGCATACTTTGGTGCCTGCATCTTTGCCGTTGCAAAATGCTGGTTACCAAGGCCTCCGCGTCCGCCCTTAATAAGAGTCACACGCTTGTTGTCCCCGGACATATCAACGATGATCTTACCGCTTTCGTAATCACGCAGTATGGTTCCCGCAGGAACCTTAAGCACTATATCCTTACCGCTTTTGCCCTTACAGTTTCGTTTACCGCCGTCCTGACCGTCTTCCGCACGGTATTTACGGACATGACGGAAATTTGTAAGCGTGTTAAGGCCGGGATCCACCTCAACGATAACATCCCCGCCCTTACCGCCGTCACCCCCATCGGGGCCGCCGTCCGGAACATATTTTTCGCGTCTGAAAGAAACGTGTCCGTCTCCTCCCTTACCGCTCCTTACATAAATCCTGGCTCTGTCGGCAAACATCAAGATCACCTCAAAAAAACGGCCCTAAACAATCGTTTAGGGCCGTAAAGTTTACTGTTCTACAGGATAAACGGAAGCCCGTTTCTTATCCCTTCCCATTCTTTCAAACCTGAGCACGCCGTCCACTGTTGCAAACAATGTATCGTCTCCGCCGCGTTCTACATTAACACCCGGATGTATCTTCGTACCGCGCTGTCTGTAAAGAATATTGCCGGCCTTAACAAACTGTCCGTCAGCCCTCTTCGCGCCAAGCCTCTTGGATTCGGAATCCCTGCCATTCTTGGTGGAACCCACTCCCTTCTTGTGAGCGAAGTATTGAAGGTTCAATTCAAACATGTCCTACACCTCCTCTATAATAAGCTTCAAATAATCATTTCCGTACTTCTCCCTGACATTCTTAAGTCCGAGAAGCATTGCATCCATCAAAAGCTCAGCCTTTTCATCGGGGCTTTCCTTAAAGCGCCATGTTATGCTTCCTTTATCAGAGCCTTCCACAGCATTTTCAGTCAGCTTTTCGATGGAATTTGCCGTATTAATCACCAGCATGGATACTGCCGAGCAAACAATGTCCTTGCCCGCATCTTCATATTCCGCATGTCCTTCACACGAAAACGAATAGTACTTTCCCTGCTTCTTAGTGACCCTGGCTGTAATCATGTTCAGTCCTTAAGCATTGATCTTATCGATCTTAACCTGTGTGTATGCTTGCCTGTGACCGTTCTTCTTATGATAACCGCTCTTCCTCTTGTAACGATATACGATAACCTTCTTACCGCGTCCGTTCTCAACTACGGTAGCAGAAACAGTTGCATTAGCAACGTCATCACCTACCTTGAGCTTATCATCGCTTACGGCTAAAACCTTATCAAAGGTTACGCTCTCACCGGCTTCGGCACCAAGCTTCTCGACGCGGATCACATCGCCTTCGGAAACCTTATACTGCTTACCGCCTGTTGCAATAATAGCGTACATAGGGCACCTCCTGTTCTAATTACTCGCTGGCTTCGGTAGCGCAGAGCGCATTTATGACCCCACCAAGCGGCATACTCAGATATCTTAACATGATAAATGAGCCTTGTCAAACGTTTATTTATCGCTTTTTTGACTTCCTTGTGCCGTCATCAACGCCATCGGCATCACAGTTCGATTCATGGAACCTTCTTATGAACTCGGCATCGCAAGAATTCATGTGATCACGCTTTAATTGGAACATATCGCTTACCATAGACATTGCCCTTGCTTCGTCCCGAAGCTGACCTGCAAGCCAGTCATTTGCGATATCATCCTTTAAGATCATTCCCGCATTTGGTTTTACAGCGGCAGGCTTTACTGCCGAGGGCCTTGGTGCTGCAGGGTTAGCCCGAACGGGAACCGGGGGAGTATTTACCCTGTTTGAATACAGTTTTTCATTCGGTGCAAAAGAATCATTCTTTATCGCATTTATACGCTTATTTGCAGATGCTCTTTTAAGCGAAGCCGCAATTATGCTTATTACGATAAATATCCATACAACCGAATAAACAATGGACCCAAGATAACCCATATCAATCGTCTCCCATTATACGGTCAATTATACCTGCCCCGGGCTTCTGTACCGGAGGCTTGGGCGGAGCTTCACGCCTTACACCGGCGGGTGTGACTCCGTGTCCTGCCGGAGGATGCGGAGGCATGCCTGGCGTACGTACAACTTCCGAAAGCGCCGTTAATGTTCCCGAAAGGTTTGCTATATCTGAAGGAACTATTATCTTTGTTGACTGACCGTCTGCCATCTTTTCTGCGGTCTCAAATGATTTAAGCTTAAGGTACTGAGCCGACGGATTTGCATCATTTATGAGCCTGATACCCTCTGCCCTTGCACGCTGTACCGCAAGCAAAGCCTCAGCCTCACCTTCGGCTTCGCGGATACGCTGTTCCTTAACGGCCTCGGCCTTAAGGATCGCTGCCTGCTTTTCACCTTCCGCAAGAGTGATGGCTGACTGCTTCTTACCTTCTGCAGTAAGGATAGCCTCTCTCTTTTCACGCTCGGCCCTCATCTGTTTCTCCATCGCATCCTGTATGGAGCGCGGCGGCTGAATGTTCTTAACCTCGACACGGCTTACCTTAATGCCCCACTTATCAGTAGCTTCATCCAGTATCGAAGTTATCTGTGCGTTTATGTTGTCCCTTGAAGTAAGTGTTTCATCAAGAGTCATACTTCCTATGATATTACGAAGAGTTGTCGCCGACAGGTTCTCTATAGCCGCTATCGGACGTTCAACACCGTATGTGAAAAGCTGTGCATCAAATACCTGGAAAAATACGACCGAATCTACCATCATGGTAACATTATCCTTGGTGATAACGGGCTGAGGCTCAAAGTCGGCAACCTGCTCCTTTAAGGATACCTTCTTTACAACCCTGTCGATAAACGGCCACATGAAATTAAGGCCCGCACTTAACGTTGCCTTATACTTTCCAAGTTCCTCAACAATGTAAGCACTTGCCTGCGGTACTATACATAAGCTCTTTAAAATGATCAAGAGCAGCAACACCAGCAAGACGACACCTGTTGAAAATAATGCTCCCATAACTACTTCCTCCTTTGACCCTTTAAATAATTTTATTATACATCATTTGTTGTATTTACCTGTTTTTCAAACTGATCCTTGCACATCATCAGGCAGTCCATAAGTGCGGGATTGAACATGCCGCACTCACCGCGCTGTATCATATCATATGCCTCATCACAGGTGTATGCATCCTTGTATACGCGCTTTGAAACAAGAGCATCGTAACAATCGGCAACCGATACGATCTGAGCGGATATCGGAATATCATCACCGCTTAACCCTTCAGGATATCCCTTGCCGTCATACTTCTCATGGTGATAACGGCATATCTCCATGCTTGTCTTCATATACTGCTCATCCCAGTCAGCCGGCATCTTATCAAGTATAGCACAGCCGTTTACCGTATGGGATTTCATTATCTCATATTCCTCATTGGTAAGCCGTCCGGGCTTTAACAGGATACTGTCGCTTATAGTGATCTTGCCCACATCATGAAGCGCACTCGCGGATGTTATGATATCAACAAGTTCCTTTGTAAGGTTGTATTCCGGATGTTCCCTCATTACCTGAGTAGCCAGTATGTTTGTAAAATCCTTTACCCTTCGTACATGCTGTCCGCTTTCCGCGTCTCGTCCTTCGACGATATTACCCATGAGCTCGATTATATCATTATTCATGCGGTTAAGCGAAATGTTCTTTTCTTCAAGCTGTGCCGTGCGTTCCTCAACCATGTTTTCGAGCTTCTCCTGCTCTTCCTTCTCACGGCGCAGCTCTTCATCCACGCTGTGGAATCCGAGTATGAAACCGAACAGCTTGCCGTCGGCAATATCCGCAACAAACTTAAGCTGATAGTATTTGATGCTTCCGTCTATAAGAACCCTGAAGTTTATATAATATGCGACATCCTTCATAAGATGCTTGCGCACCTGATTCTTATTTGCACTTCGTAAGAACATCTTATGATCGTCGGGGTGTATGAGCTTGTCTGCCAGGAGCTCGAGCATGTGATTGAAATCACTCTCCTCGTCCCATTTGCCAAAGCATTCCCTGAACCATTCACTTGTCCTGTATGTGGTTACCGAAACGCCGTCCTTTCCATCTGCGTTCGCAACATAAGCAACCCAGTCAAAATCACCCGTAAGACCGGTTATGACCGCATCGGACTTAAGTGCCTTTTCAAGGCTCTTCATATACTCGGTCTCATGAAGGACTTCATCATTACAGTCGATGAATGCAACAACTGCACTCACTACCTTGCCTGTTTCATCAATATCCGCTGTAGATACCCTGTATTCAAAGTACCTGAATTCGTTATCCTTCATCATCTTACGATAACGGATAGCATATGAGGGCCTGCTCCTTAACTTTTTCCTAATGACAGGTATTGATACTTCGTCATACATCTTGGGCTTGTCGTCTTCAAAAACTTTTTCCCTTACATACTTGTTGAAAACTTCTGAATATCTTGCTCCGAGCCGCAGCATGTCACCGTAGCTGCCATCCTCGGTATCCTCCATCCTGAAGGTCTGTACTTCTTCCGTTGCAAGGTTTACCTTATACACGGAAGAATAATCCCTTGCAAGGATACCGATAACGTCAAAGTTCTGCTGCTGGTGCTCCGCAATGCCTATGATCTCCTTATTGGCAGCCTTAAGCCGTCTGCTGGCTACATGGATCCTCCTTGTCCATGTTGATACTATGACTAAAACAAGGAGCAGTAAAAATACAAGTGTCAGGAGAACTATCACTTCCGTTGACATATAGCGGCTAAGCCCCGTCTTATCATCCTGTTTGTAGATAGATACAGCCTTAAGATAATCCTCTTTAAATGAACTTCCCCTGTTTATAATCGCCGTCCCCCTTATAAAAAGGGTATATAATGCGGAATTTCCCTTCTTAATGCCAAGGCAGAGGTCCAGTTTTTCGGGAAGCACCATATAATGAAGATTCCTGTACTTACTGTTTGTATTTATATAATCCTCTATTACGTAATCCCTGAGTATCGTACAACCCACCGCCCCTGACATAACGGCTTCAAGGCAGGCAGGAGCATCATCATATTCCATAAGCGTGGAATTCGGATATATATGGTCATCATAATAATATGACAGACCTCCCTTCCGATAGGCTATCGAAGCAACGGTTCCCTCCGAGTATTCTCCTTCATACACAAGTACCATATCGGTCTGGATCAGGCCGTTTGTATTCATATAGTCATTGGATTCCGACATATACAGATATATCGGAACGGGGAAAATGACATCTACCGTACCTTCCTTAAGCGCCTCTATGAGTTCATCATGTTTTGCATACATTGTATATGATACCTTAAGGTCGGCTCCGACGTTATACAGAATATCTGATATGGCATTTTTTACAAATCCTGCGGCCTCACCTGTGTCCGGATTGGCATAACTGTACGGTTCGCAGTTTGCGAGTACTCCTACCTTAAGCTCATCATGGGATTCAAGCCATTTCTTTTCCGCACTGCTTAAGCTTTTCTCAAGCTCGCCGGTTGAGTTATACGTACTCTTTAATGATGTAAGATAGCCATCGGTTGCAGAACTTATCTCATCAAAGGCATTGTTTACATCCTTAAGCAGTGCCCTGCTCCGGCTGCTTATTCCGATATAATAATCGATGCTTCCCATCTTCCGGCATACAGTGAGGCCGGCCTCGGTAACCTTGTTTTCTGCGATTATCGCACTTACATCATTTGCATTTAGCGCATTTATGCATGCAGCATCATTCTCATACTCAACCAGTTCGCATATGAGTCCCGACTTGGCAAACCAGTCTCCGGCATACTCGGAGATAGCCCTCGGTATACCGATCTTTTCGTTGGCATATGAGCTTAACATGAAGTTCTCGCTGTCTCCGCCTGCCGGTATGCAGAAATAATAGTCCACCGAATTCATCGGCTGATTGGGAAACAGCACATCGATCTTATTTTGTTCGATCTCATGCCGCGTATTGGGACTCGGGGCATTCCTGATCAGCTTTTCATAGTATCTTTCCGTATCAAAATTACGGGGGATTCCGGGCATTATGTCTATCCTGCCCTGCATGAACTGTTCAAGAAGTGTATTGTAATCGCCGTATACATAACGGTATTTCCAACCCGCAAAATTGGCCAGGGACTGAAGGAATTCGTACCCAAAGCCTTCCTTTTTAGCGGTATCGTATTTGTTTCCGAAATAGCTCTTATCATAAAAATAAGCAACAGAGACGGTTTTTGTACCGTCTTCCGTTGCTCCTACGGCCGTACTTTTAACAAGGATGCATAATGCAAGCATCCCTGCCACTGTCAGTATGTAGATTAACCCCCGTACAGTTTTTCGCACCCGCCTAATACCTCAACTCCAAGCCTAAAATGTAAACTTATCCTCGAAATATCCGATAAGCTCGTCTATCTTTATCCTCTCCTGTTCCATTGAATCCCTGAACCTTACGGTAACGGAATTATCTTCCTCGGATTCAAAATCATAGGTAATGCAGAAGGGAGTTCCGATCTCATCCTGCCTGCGGTAGCGCTTTCCTATATTACCCCTGTCATCAAACTCACAGTTGTATTTCTTGCACAGTTCGTTATATATCTTTTCCGCGCCTTCGTTAAGCTTCTTTGAAAGCGGAAGAACACCGATCTTTACAGGAGCAAGTGCGGGATGGAAATGGAGTACCGTCCTTACGTCTCCCTCACCGATCTCCTCCTCGTCATATGCACCGCAGAGTGTTGCAAGGAAAAGACGCTCAACGCCCAATGAAGGCTCGATTACAAACGGCAGATACTTAATGCGCTTCTCATCATCAAAATAGGTCATATCCTCACCCGAAACATTCTGATGCTGGGTCAGGTCATAATCGGTACGGTCTGCAATGCCCCAAAGCTCTCCCCATCCGAACGGGAAAAGATATTCGATATCCGTAGTGGCCTTGCTGTAGAATGAAAGTTCCTCGGGATCATGATCCCTTACACGCATCTCCTCTTTTTTCATTCCGAGGTTTGTAAGAAAGTCAATACAGAACTGCTTCCAGTAAGCGAACCATTCAAGGTCGGTATCGGGCTCACAGAAGAACTCCATCTCCATCTGCTCAAACTCGCGTACGCGGAAGATGAAATTACCCGGTGTGATCTCATTCCTGAATGACTTACCTATCTGGCATATTCCGAAAGGGATCTTCTTTCTTGAAGTACGCTGTACATTCTTGAAATTAACAAAAATACCCTGTGCTGTTTCAGGCCTTAAATATACCGTGTTCTTAGCATCTTCGGTAACACCCTGGAACGTCTTGAACATAAGGTTGAACTGCCTTATATCGGTAAAATTGTGCTTGCCGCATGAAGGACAGGGAATGTTGTTCTTCTCAATATAGTCCTTCATCTCCTCCTGTGACCAGCCGTCAACGGATGTTTCAAGCTTTATGCCCTTTTCCTGTGCATAATCCTCAATTATCTTATCCGCACGGAAACGCTCATGGCACTCCTTACAATCCATCAGGGGATCTGAAAAGCTTCCCAGATGTCCCGATGCAACCCATGTCTGGGGATTCATAAGGATCGCACAGTCAACGCCGACATTTGTCGGACTCTCGTTGACAAACTTCTGCCACCATGCTTTCTTTATGTTATTCTTAAGCTCCACTCCAAGGATACCGTAATCCCAGGTATTTGCCAGGCCGCCGTATATCTCGGAACCGGGATGTACAAACCCCCTTGACTTAGCCAGAGCCACTATCTTATCCATTGTCTTTTCCATCATTATGATCCTCGCTTATTTTAATACTATATACCCAACACCGACCGAATCGGATGCCATCCTTGCGTTATTGTCATCAATGACATCTATATTGGCCGTGGTATAT